>NZ_CADFEM010000006.1:0-475203 GCF_902833245.1 Burkholderia sp. BCC0398 | reverse complement strand
CTGCAAACCCTTCGTCTGGACCGCGTCAGCCGATTCGATCCTCGAAAAGCTGCATCGACTTTGCTCGCGAATCAGCGGAACAGGACACTAGGGCAGCGCGGTGATGAAGCCGGTCGACCGCTTCGCGCTCGCAACGCACGACGGGCCGTATGAAGCGTGGCCGGCGCGCACCGATGTGCTCGTGGATGGCGTGCGTTCCGGTCTCGCCGTTTCCGGTTACGTGCTGCTGCGCCAGTTCGAGACGCCGGCCGCGTTTCTGCTTGTCACCGACTACGACTGCTCGTTCGAGGAAGCGGTCACGTTTACGCTCGTGTCGAAGGGGCCGCTGAAGGTGCTCGCGCAGCGCACGGTCGGTGCGATGTATGCGTCGTGCCATCTGGACGAGATGACGTGGGCCGACGACCGGCATTTCAGCACGACTTTTGTCGGTATCGACGGACGATGGGATTTCACGATTCGTGACTTATCGGTGCCGTTCGTCCGGTCTCGGCTCGGCATGCATCGCGTGCGGGATCGCTGACGCGCGACCGACGAGCACGCGCATTTCATGCCAGAGGGGCCCGCGCCACATCTGCAAAAATCGTCTATTTCATTTCTCTTTCACTTTGATCGGGCGTGTAAGTTTTGATGCGCGCCGATCGTGCGTGCCCTACGCACATGGCGGCAGGAATGGCGACGTCCGCGCCTCGCGCGCGTTCACGACATTACAAAATGAATGGAAATTGAAAGAAATCCTTCCCTTGACGCCATGCATCGTCGCCCTTTATTGTCCGGTCTGCCGCCCGTGAGAGAGCACCGACGGCACCGCGCAAGCGCGCCTCGCGCGCACGACAACACGTAGCAAAAAGCAGAAAAGGAAACGTGGTAGCCACATGAAGCCGCTATTCGACGACAACAAATCCGATGCGGTCAGCGATCGTCCTTCCACGCCGTCTTTGTCGCCCATCGCCGCCCCGGCCGCCGTCGCCAACGTCGCCGTGCCGGCCGCGCAGCCGACGGAACACGCGCGCCTGATCACCGTCGACGAGATCGACCAGCTCGGCGCGACACAGGGCACGCGGATCGCCGCCTTCTCCCAGCAGATCCTCGCGAGCGTCCGCGCGTCGGACGCCGACCAGTTCGGCGACAAGCTCAACGAGTTGATCGCGACCGCTAAAGGGCTCGACCCGCGCGGCGCCGACAAGGGCGGGCTGCTCACGCAGGTCACGCGGCTGTTCCGCTCGACCAAGGAGAAGCTGCTGTCGCAGTACGAATCGGTGAGCAAGCGGATGGACACGCTCGTCGTCGAGCTCGAAAACCATGCGCAGCGCCAGAAGGCCGGCATCGACGAGCTCGAGCGGATGTACAACGACAACTACGCGCTGCACCAGGAACTCGCGCAGTCGAAGGCGCACGGCGAAACGGCGCTTGCGGCGCTGCGCGCGCATCTGGCGGCCGGCCAGCAGCCGGCGGACGATGCGTTCGCCGCACAGCGCCTGCTCGACGTGAAGCGCAAGATCGACGCGCTCGAAAGCAAGCTCGACGATCTCGACCGCGCGATGCTGATGTCGAAGCAGCTCGCGCCGCAGATCCGGATGGAGCAGGACCAGAAACGCACGCTGACGTCGAAGTTCATGACGATCAAGACCGTGCTGATCCCCGCGTGGACCAACGCGTTCGCGCTCTACCTCGAACAGCTCGGCACGAAGCGCGCGGCGGCGCTCGCGAACGCGACGTACGACGCGGCCGACGAGGCGATCCGCGCGCAGGCCGACCTGAATCGCCAGAACGCGCAGGAAGTCGCGAAGCTCGGCCAGCGTCCGGTGATCTCGACCGACACGTTCGAATACGCGCAGCAGCAGCTGTTCGGCGCGTTCGACGACATCACGCAGATCATCGCCGACGGACGCCGCCAGCGCGAGCAGGACGCGCCGCGCCTGCGCCAGCTCGAACAGGACCTGATCACCCGATTCGCTCCGAAGCACAACTAAGAGAACTGAGAGAACACCGCATGATTACGCTTGAGAAACGCGCGGCGAAGGTCGCGATCGTCCTCGAAAAACGTCAGATCCTGAAGCCGCCGGTCGTGCGCGTCGGCGCGGCGCTCGACATCTCGGGTTCCGCGAAGCCGCTGTACCAGTCGGGCGTGATCCAGGAGACGCACGACCGCATTCTCGGCATTGCACTGAAGTTCGACGACAACGGCGAGGTCGACACGTGGACCTTCACCGAAGGCTACGACCGCCTGCCGACCGCGACGCCGGACAACTACGGCTCGTACATTTCCGATCACGTGCTCAATGCACGGATCGAAAAGTGGGGCGGCACGCAGTACGCACCGGTGATGAACGACATCGTCGATTTCTTCTTCCGTGCGCCGGAGCCGAAGCGCGAGGAAAAGCGCGGCTTTCTCAGCCGGCTGTTCGGCGGTGCGGACGACACGCTCGCGCCGGCCGCTGCGGCGCCCGCGAACGGCCATCTGCCCGCATGGGTGCTGTTCGTCACCGACGGCCAGAACCCGAAGAACGACCGCAAGCGCGTGCGCCAGCTGCTGGCCGAATCGCAGCACTTCCCGCTGTACTGGTCGCTCGTCGGCGTCGGCGATCCGAGCGAATTCGACTTTCTCGCGGAAGTGGCGGACGAAATGCCGAACGTCGGCTTCCTGCATCTCGAATCGCTCGATCTCAGCGACGAACAGATCTACGAACACCTGATCACGCAGGAATTCTGCGACTGGGTGCGCGCGAAGTAAGCGCGTCCCGCCTGCCCATTTTTCTGAACTCGATTACTCCATCATGTTGAAAGACTTCAAGATCCCGTTGTCGCTCACCGCGCTCGCGCTGATCGCGGCCTATCTCCTCGGCGGCGTGAAGGACATGCTGATCGTCGCGGTCCTGTGCGTGCTCGAAATTTCGCTGTCGCTCGACAACGCGGTCGTCAACGCATCGGTGCTCAAGAACTGGTCGGAGAAGTGGCGCAACCGCTTCATGGTGTTCGGCCTGCCGGTCGCGGTGTTCGGCATGCGGCTCGTGTTCCCGCTGCTGATCGTCGCGGTGATCGGCCACATCGGCCTGTGGGACGCGCTGACGCTCGCGGTCGAATCGCCGGACAAGTACGCGGCAGTGCTGACGTCCGCGCATCACGAGGTGTCGGCGTTCGGCGGCGCGTTCCTGCTGATGGTGTTCTTCAAGTTCATGCTCGACACCGAGAAGGACGAGCACTGGATCGGCTTCCTCGAAGGCCCGATGCGCCATCTCGGCCGCATCACCGCGCTGGAAGTGGCGCTGACGCTCGCGATCGTGATCGTCGCGTCGTTCTACGTGCCGGCTACCGAGCAGGTGAACTTCCTGCTCGCGGGCGCGTTCGGCGTGATCGGCTTCGTGATCGCGCACGGCGTGGGCGACCTGGTCGGCGGCGAGGACACGGGCACGCGCGTGGTGCGAGAAGGCGTCGCGGGCTTCATGTATCTGGAAGTGCTCGATTCGTCGTTCAGCTTCGACGGCGTGATCGGCGCATTCGCGCTGTCGAACAACATCTTCCTGATCGCACTCGGCCTGGGCGTCGGTGCGGCCTACATCCGGGAAATGACGCTCGTGCTGCTGAAGAAAGGCACGCTCGCGCAGTACCGCTATCTCGAACACGGTGCGTTCTGGGCGATCGGCGCGCTCGCGACCATCATGTTCCTCGGCGTGAAGCTCGAGGTGCCCGAGGTCGTCACGGGCCTGGTCGGCGCGGCGATGATCGCCGCGGCCGTGTGGTCGTCGATCGTCGTGCAGCGCAAGGAAGACCGCGCGGCGGTGGCGGGCAAGTAAGCGCGTCACGCGGCACGAAAACCATCCACGAAGGGGCCGCCGCGCGCGGCCCGGCATCGCCGCCGGCGCAACGGCGGTTCCAGCAGAAGAGGTTCAGATGATCAATTTGTCGAAAGGCGGTCGCGTCAACCTGTCGAAGGAAGCGCCCGGCACGCAGAAATTCCGCATCGGTCTCGGTTGGGACGCGAACGCGACGGACACGGGTACGGATTTCGATCTCGACGTGTCGGTGTTCCTGTGCAAGTACGACGCGCAGAGCAATCCGAAACTGATCTCGGATCAGCATTTCGTGTTCTACAACAGCGAAGTGCGGACGATGGAGCGCAAGGAAACCTTCATTCAGCCGGGCGACGATTTCCCGAAGCGGGGGATGCCTTCGTCGAAGTGCCTGGGCGTCGTGCATAGCGGCGACAACCGCACGGGCAGTGGCGACGGCGACGACGAAGTGATCTTCATCGACATCACGAAGCTCGCGGCCGACGTCGAGGAAATCTCGGTGGTCGTGACGATCGACCAGGCCGAAGCGCGCCGCCAGAATTTCGGGCAGGTTCGCAACAGCTACATCCAGATCGCCGACGAGGTGTCGGGCGCGGTGATCGCGAAGTACGCGCTCGAGGAGGACTTCTCGATGGAGACGTCGGTGCAGGTCGGCAGCTTCTATCGTCGCGACGGCCACTTCATGTTCAAGGCGGTCGGCGCGGGCTACAACCGCGGCCTCGGCGATTTCGTCCGCGCGTACGGCGGCGCGGTCTGACGGGCGGCAGCCCGGCGCGCGAAACACCGCCGCGCCGGGCAGGAAGCAGCGATGACGAATCCGTCCGACGAGCCGAAACGGCTCGAGTTCGATACGACGCCCGAGCGCACGCCCGGGCGTCTTGCGTTCGACGCGCCGGCCGCGCCCGGTGCGCCGGTCGCGCGTGCGCCGGCGCGGCCCGTCCCGCAGGCGCTCGATTTCGGGCCGGCGCCCGCCCCCGATCAAGCCGTGCGCGCGGCGCCCGCCGACGCCATCGGCCGTGCGCTGTTCGGCGAATCGAACCATCCGCAGCTCGAAGCGTGCTTCCGCGCCGCCCAGGCCAGCTTTCCGAATCTCTATCCGGACTACGCGCCGCGCATCGAGCGGCATATCCGGCAACTGGTGCCGCTGAAGCTCGCGACGGTCGCGACGATCGGCGACGGCGCGCTGGAGACGGCCGGCAACCTCGTCGAAGCCGTCGCGGCGACGACGCGCGAATTCAACGAACTCGGCGCGGCCGACATGATGGCCGGAATGCTCGCGCAGGCGACGCGCAAGGCCGGCATGTTCGAACGCTGGTTCGGTGGGACGTCCAGCCATGTCGACTACCGCGCGGCGCTCGGCGCGCTGAAGCAGTCGCTCGGTTTTTTCCCGCGCCGCACTGAGGAACTCGCCGCGAAGGTCCGCCATGCGGAGGAAAACCTCGTGGTCGTGCTCGCGGCGCTGAGCGCGGTGTCGGACGTCGTGCGGGCGCCGGACGATGCAGGCGTCGAGCGTACGCTGTTCGACCGCCGCAACATCGTCGGGCAGGCCGCCCAGCAGATCCGGATGCAGCCGGCGCAACTGCGCGGGCTGGACGAGCGCGTGACCGACCTGCTGTCGCGCGCCGATCACCTGATGAACGTCGTGCTGCCGGCGGCGCTTGCCGCGCGGCCGTCGCGCTGAGCGAACGA
Organism: Burkholderia sp. BCC0398; assembly: GCF_902833245.1. Taxonomy (NCBI): domain Bacteria; kingdom Pseudomonadati; phylum Pseudomonadota; class Betaproteobacteria; order Burkholderiales; family Burkholderiaceae; genus Burkholderia; species Burkholderia sp. BCC0398. The sequence goes on along the minus strand of NZ_CADFEM010000006.1, from coordinate 469,726 downwards.
CTCGACCGCATGCGCTTCGCCGCGCGCGGTCTCGTGTCGGGCGATACGGTTTCGCGTGGGGCCGCGAGTCTGCTATCTTCCCGGGCATCTCATCGCTTTCCCGCCGATTCTTCATGACCGACCGCATCGTCGCCGCCTTCGATTTCGACGGCACCATCACGACTACCGACAGCTTTCGCCATTTCGTCCGCCAGACGGTCGGCACGCCGCGTTTCGCGTGGGCCGGGCTGCGCGCGCTGCCGTGGATCGTCGCGATGAAGGCCGGGCTGCTGTCGCGCGGCGACGCGAAGGCGAAGTTCGCGTCGTTCGCGTTCGGGCCGATCCGCGAGGACGCGCTCGATGCCCAGGCGCGCAGGTTCGTCGACAGTGATCTGCCGAGGCTCGTGCGTCCGGAAATGCTCGAGCGCGTTCGCGAACATCGCGCGCGCGGGCATGAAGTCGTGCTGGTCAGCGCGTCGCCGTCGCTGTATCTGGAGAAGTGGGCCAAGACGGCCGGCTTCGACGCGGTGCTCGCGACGCGGCTCGCGTTCGAGCGCGGCATCTTCGCCGGCCGGCTCGACGGCGAGAACTGCTGGGGGCCGCAGAAGGTCGTGCGGCTGCGCGGGTGGTGGGGCAACCGGCCGCCGAAGCAATTGTTCGCGTACGGCGACAGCCGCGGCGACAAGGAGATGGCCGAGCTCGCGAACTGGTCGTGGATCCGCGGCCAGGGACCAATGCCGCCGATCGGCGATTGAGGCCGCGCTGATGTCGCGCGCCGCCGGCGTTACGCGTCGGCCTGCGCGCTGTGCGTGCCGCGCGGCGGACGATAGCCGCCCCAGCGATTCGCGCGCGCGAACGTGCCGACGTCGTTGAAGCGCACGCCGACTTCGCGTAATGCCGCATGCGCGGTGCGCGCGGTCAGTTGCCGGATGTAGAACGGATCGCGCACCACGAAGTGATGGATCGCGTGCGTGCTGCCGAAATTGAAGCAGAACAGCTGGAACGGCAGCATCCACCACGGGTTCAGCACCTGCGTCTGCTGGATCACGTTGCGCGAATCGATGTCGCCGAAATAATGCATGTTCGAGCTGACGAAGTTGATGCAGAAGCTGCGCAGGAAGTTCGGCTGCCAATTTCACGCGCGCGTTCAAGCGCTGGACGGGCGTTGCGCCGAGCGAGCGGCGCTGAACGTCGCACCGGCATCGGGGTGTCGGTTCCCGCGCAGGCGCCGAATCTTTTTCAGACCGTCAGACGATCGCGATCCAGTTCGCGCCGCGTCCGCCCGGCACGCGCGCGTGCGGCGACAGCGTGCCATCGTCCGGCGCGATCGCATACACGGCCACGTGTTCCGACTGTTCGCCGCAGGCGACGAGCCAGCGTCCCGACGGATCGATCGCGAACCCGCGCGGCTGGGTCTCGGTGGGTGTCGCGTGGGTGGGCTCGAACGTGCCGTCTTCGTTGCGGCGATAGCCGAGCAACCGGCTCGACGTGCGCTCGCTGACGTACGCGAAGCGCTCGTCGGGCGTCAGGTGCAGATCGGCGGCCCACACGGACGGTTCGGCGGGAGCGGGCGGGCGCGCATGGCCTTGCGCGAGTTCGGCGACAGCCGGATGGCGCGCGCTCACGTGCGGGTCGCCGAGCCGGCCGGTGTCGGCGTCGCGCGCGAAGGTCGCGAGCGTTCCCCGGAATTCGCTGACGACGACCAGCGTGCGGCCGTCATCCGCGAACCGCAGGTGACGCGGGCCGAAGCCGGCCGGCACGCGCGTTTCGCCGTGTTCGACCGCGCGCACGCCGGCGGCGTCCTCGACGAGCGCAAAGCCGAACACCCGATCCGAGCCCAGCGAACTGACGTACGCGAAGCGGTTGTCCGGCGATACGATCACCGCATGCGCGTTCGCGATGCCGCCCGCGACTTGCAGCGGCGTGCCGTCGCCGTCGCGCACGCGCGCCGCGTCGTAGAGGCTCAGCGAACTGCCGCCGTACGACGCGCCGAGCAGCCAGCGGCCGCTGCGGTCGAGCGACAGGTACGCATGGCTCGCGTCGATCGCGGTCGCGCCGATGCGCACGAGCGCGCCCGTGGCGGCGACGCGGAACGCGACGATCGTCGGCTGCTCGCCGCGCGTCGCGACGTAGAGCCGCGCGCGGTCGGCCTGCACGGCGATCGGCATTGCGGCGTCGGCGGCCGGATAACGGGCGAGCGGCGCGAGCGTGCCGTCGCCGGCGAGGGAGAACGTGGCGAGGTCGCCGTCGACGGCATTCGAGACGACGACGGTCAGGCGGTCAGTGTTCGGCATGGCGGAGCATCGAAGCGTGCGTGAAGGATTCGTCGGCCGGCCGGCCGCGCGGCGGATCGCTGCGCCGATGCGTGCGCGCGAACAGCGCGGCGACCGCGGCGACGAGCGAAGCGATCGCGAGCGCATACAGCCCGCCCGTGATCGAACCCGTATGTTGCTTCAGATAGCCGAAGGCCGTCGGCGCGACGAAGCCGCCGAGGTTGCCGACCGAGTTGATCAGCGCGATCACGGCCGCGGCCACGCGCGTGTCGAGATAGCCCTGCGGGATCGGCCAGAACAGCGACGCCGCTGCCTTGAAACCGAGCGCGGCGAAGCAGATCGACGCGAACGACCACACCGGATTCGGCGACGTCGATGCGAACAGTCCGCACGCGGCAAGCACGAGCGCGAACGCGAGCCAGCGCTGCGGATGCTTCCACTTCGACGACAGCACCGCGAAGCCGTACATCGCACCGATCGCGATCATCCACGGAATCGTGTTGTACAGGCCGACCTGGAAATCGGTGAGGCCGCCCATCTTGCGGATGATGGTCGGCAGCCAGAACGTGGCCGCGTAGATCGTCAGCTGGATCGAGAAGTACAGGAAGCAGAACAGCATGATTTGCGGATCGCGCAGCAGCGTGGTCGCGCGCACCGGCACGTTCGAGCGGACGTCGCGCGTCGCGCGCTCGTCGTCGAGCGCGTTCTGGAGCGCCGTGCGTTCTTCCGGCGTGAGCCACGTCGCGTCGCGGATATGCGATTTCAGCAGCAACCAGCTCGCGCCGCACAGCGCGACCGAGAACAGCCCTTCGATCAGGAACATCCACTGCCAGCCTGCGAGGCCGAAGCCGCGGATCGACAGCAGTGCGCCGGTGACGGGCCCGGACAGCACCGACGCGAACGCGGAGCCGCCGAGGAAGATCGCCATCGCCTTGCCGCGTTCCTGCGGCGGCAGCCATTGCGACAGGTACAGCACGACGCCGGGGAAGAAGCCGGCCTCGGCGGCGCCGAGCAGAAAGCGCAGCGCATAAAACGATGTGTCGTTCCACACGAACGCCATCGCGGCCGCGACGATGCCCCACGTCGCCATGATCCGCGCGAGCCAGATGCGCGCGCCGTAGCGCTGCATCAGCAGGTTCGACGGCACTTCGAACAGCGCGTAGCCGACGAAGAACAACCCGGCGCCGAGCCCGTACGCGGCCGCGCCGATGCCGATCGACGCTTCGAGATGGCGATCGACGAAGCCGACGTTCACGCGGTCGATGTAGTTCGCGATGAACATGATCAGCACGAGCGGCAGCACGTGCCACTTCACTTTCGAGACGGCGGACGCGAGCGGGTCGCGGCCGGGCAGGGCGGACGAGGGCGGGTTCAACGGTGTCTCCGGTCGGGCGGCCGCGGACGGGGCGGTAGCCCGCGTCGCGTCCGGGTGGCAGTTTATGTAGTACGTCGTCGTATGACATGGTACGCCGGTGCGTTGGCGATGACGCCGCGGGTTTACCCGGAAATTTTCTTGGTTTTGGAGAAATCAGGCGATGGAAAGCGGAAGTTTTCACATCTGATGACGTATGACATAAAACGACATTGCGTCGACCGTCAGGTGCGGCGCGGGCCCGCCTCGGCGTGAAAGCTCGGGATCGAGGCGATGCATTCGTGCCCGGTACGTTGAGGGAGCCGGGCGAGAGAACCGACCGACGGCGCACTGCCCGATATCCGTGTGTTTCGCACGACGGCGCTCAAGCGGGAAGTCGTGCTGCGCATAAAGCGGCAACAGTGCGCTCGTGGCGAACGACATGCAGGCGACCCGCAAGCCGTTTGCAGGGCAGCGCCGCTACGCTGTATCGAAGGCGCGCGCGGTTGCGGCACAATACTTGGCGCGCGCGTTCGGCGTGCACGCCAGTTGCGCGAACGGCGGATTTCATGCGTTGACGATGGAGCAACGGATCATGCAGGACAACCAGTACGCGCGGCATGTCTTCGCGTTCAACGGCGACGCGGACGGCCTGTGCGCGCTTCAGCAACTGCGGCTCGCGGAACGCGTGCACGGCACGCTCGTGACCGGCGTGAAGCGCGACATCAGGCTGCTCGAGCGCATCGACGCGGGCGCCGACGACATCGTCACCGTGCTCGACGTGTCGCACGACCAGAACCGCGACGCGTGCGCGCGGCTGCTGCGCGACGGCGCGACGGTCCGTTACTTCGACCATCACTTTGCCGGCGAGCTGCCCGACCATCCGCGCTTCGACGCGCATATCGACATGGCGGCCGACGTCTGTACGAGCGCGATCGTGAACCGCCATCTCGACGGCCGGTACGCGCGCTGGGCGATCGTCGCGGCGTTCGGCGACGAACTGCCGGCGCTCGGCGAGGCGCTGGCGCGCGAGCACGGCGTCGACGAAGCCGAGCGGGGCGTGCTCGCCGAACTCGGGCGCTATCTGAACTACAACGCCTACGGCGAGTGCGTCGGCGATCTGCACTTCGATCCGGCGGCGCTCGCGGACGCGATGCTGCCATGCGTCGATCCGTTCGATTTCGTGCGCGGGACGGCCGTGTTCGCCGCGTTGCGCGACGGCTACCGCGACGACATGGCGCGCGCGTGCGCGCTCGCGCCGCTGCGCGAGGTGCCGGGCGCAACGCTGGTCCGGATGCCCGATCATCCGTGGGCGCGGCGCGCGACCGGCATGCTCGCGAACGAGCGAATGCGCGACGCGCCGCATGCGGCGCTCGCGGTGCTGTCGCCGCGCGCGGGCGGCGGGCTCGTCGTCAGCGTACGCGTGCCCGACGGCCGGCCGATCGGCGCGGACGAGTTCTGCCGCGGCTTCGCGACCGGGGGCGGGCGCAAGTGCGCAGGCGGCATCAACCATCTGCCGGAAGCCGAGTTCGATGCGTTTGCGGAGCGCTTCGAGGCCACGTTCCGGCTCGATTGACGCGATGCATCGTTGACCGGATCAGCCGGTCGCCTCGGCGGGCACGGACGACCGTCGGGCAGCCGCAGCGTGGCTCGCTGCGTTCGGCGTTGCGTCGACCGTGCGCGGTGTGCGGTGTGCCCGAACCGTTCGACGTGCAACACCGTCAGAGCAACATGCCGTGCGTGCGGCCGTCCGGCAGCACGACTTCCTTTGAATTGAAGTGGATCGTGCGGTCGCGTTCGGTGTCGCCGTGGCGTGCCGGCCGTGACGACCGGCGTCGACACCGCGCAGCGCAGCCGCGACAATACGCGTCTCCCTTTGCTTTCGTCATCGAGGTGCCTGCCCGTGTCTGCCAAGCCGTCCGTTGCCCCCGCGATCGTCTGGTTCCGCGACGATCTGCGCGTGACCGATCAGCCCGCGTTGACGCGCGCGGTCGAATCCGGCCGGCCGCTCGTCTGCGTGTTCGTCGACGACACGGGCGCCGGCGCCGGACCCGCGCTCGGCGGCGCGGCGCGCTGGTGGCTGCACGGGTCGCTGGCCGGGCTCGACGCCGCGCTCGCGCGGCATGGCGGGCGCCTGCTGCTGCTGCGCGGCGACGCGCAGCGCGAGATCGAGCGCGTCGTCGGCGACACGGGCGCGGCCGCCGTGTACTGGAACCGCCGTTATGCGCAGCCGCAGCGCGACGCCGACGCGGCGCTGAAGGCATCGCTCAAGGCGCGCGGCGTGACGGTCGAGAGCAGCAACGGCAGCCTGTTGAACGAGCCGTGGGAGGTGCTGACGGGCAGCGGCGGCCCGTACCAGGTCTTCACCGCGTACTGGCGCGCGGCGCGCCGCGATCGCACGGTCGCCGCGCCGCTGCCGGCGCCCGAGCGGATCGCGTTTCATCCATGGTCGCAAGCCGTGCGCGACCGTGCGCTGTCGCTCGACGCACTTGCGTTGCGTCCGCCTGCGCCGGACTGGGCCGGCGGTCTGCGCGACGCGTGGCCGGCGCCCGACGAAGCCGGCGCGCACGCACAGCTCGATACGTTTGTGACGACCGCGCTCGCCGGCTATGCGGATGCGCGCGACCGTCCCGATCGCCCCGCGACGAGCCGGCTGTCGCCGTTCCTGCGCTTCGGCAACGTGTCGCCGCGACAGGTGTGGCATGCGGTGCAGGGCGCCGCGCACGCAGGCGGCGCGGCGTACGCGGCGCACGCCGACAAGTTCCTGAGCGAGCTCGGCTGGCGCGAATTCAGCTACACGCTGCTGTATCACTTCCCGGCGCTCGCGACCGACAACTTCCGCGCGCAGTTCGATGCGATGCCGTGGCGCGACGATCCCGCCGCGTTACGCGCGTGGCAGCGCGGGCGGACCGGCTATCCGCTCGTCGATGCGGGCCTGCGCGAACTGTGGACGACCGGCTGGATGCACAACCGCGTGCGGATGGTCGTCGCGTCGTTCCTGATCAAGCACCTGCTGATCGACTGGCGCGCGGGCGAAGCGTGGTTCCGCGACACGCTGGTCGACGCCGATCCCGCGAACAACGCGGCGAGCTGGCAATGGGTGGCCGGCTGCGGCGCCGACGCCGCGCCGTATTTCCGCATCTTCAATCCGGTCGCGCAGGGGCAGAAGTTCGACCCGGACGGCGCGTACGTGCGGCGCTGGGTGCCCGAGCTCGCCGGCCTCGACGACGCATCGATCCACGCACCTTGGGAAGCGTCGCCGCTGGCGCTCGAAGCGGCCGGCGTACGGCTCGGCGTCGACTATCCGGCGCCGCTCGTCGAGCACTCGGCCGCGCGCGCCCGTGCGCTCGATGCGCTGGCCACGTTGCCGAAGCGCCGCTGACCGTCCGCTCCGGTTTGCCGCATCAATTGCAGAAGGCGACGTGCTCGAGCAGCGCGTAGGCGACGCCCGCATCGAAGTAGGCCGCGCCGCACCACGCGACGAACGCGAGCGTGCCGGCGGCCAGCGCCGCGCGCATCATGCCCATGCCGCGTTCCCCGATGCCGGGCGCGCGACGCGCGCGTCGTCGATCGGCAGGTGCAGTAGCGCCGCGAGCACGCCGAGCGCGATCGAGCCGATCCACAGCGGCAGGTACGAATGCGTCGCGTCGTACACGAGCGCGCCGAGCCACACGCCGAAGAAGCTGCCGAGCTGGTGGCCGAAGAATACGAAGCCGAACAGCGTCGCGATGTAGCGCACGCCGAACATCTGCGAGATCACGCCGTTCGTCAGCGGGACCGTGCCGAGCCACGTGAAGCCCATCACGGCCGCGAACACGTAGACGCTCGTGGGCGACAGCGGCGCGGCGACGAACGCGGCCATCGCGAGCGCACGCACGAGATACAGCACGGACAGCACGTACTTGCGCCGCAGCAGCCCGCCCAGATGGCCGCACGCATAGGTGCCGGCCACGTTGGTCAGCGCGATCAGCGCGAGCGCGACGCTCGCATGGCGCGCCGGCAGCCCGTGGTCGAGCAGGTACGCGGGCAGGTGCGTCGCGATGAAGGCGAGCTGGAAGCCGCACGCGAAGAAGCCCGCGTTCAGCAGCCAGAAGCCGCGATGCGCGAACGCCTCGCGCACGGCTTCACCGATCGACTGTTCGGGGCCGGCGGCGGCGCCCGCCGCCTGCGCGGGCCGGTCGCGCAGCAGCACGGCGAGCGGCGCGAGCAACGCGGCGACGAGCGCCAGCGCGATGAACGCGTGCCGCCAGCCGATGCCGCCGATCAGTTCCTGTGCGACGGGCACCATGCAGAACTGGCCGAGCCCGCCGATCGCGCCGGCAACCCCGAGCGCCCAGCCGCGCCGATCGGGCGGGAACAGGCGGCTCAGCGCGCCGTAGATCGACGCGAACGCCGAGCCCGACAGCGCGATGCCGATCACGAGCCCGGCGCCGACCGTGAACACGCCGGTCGTGGCCGCCTGCGCCATCGTGACGAGCCCGACCGCGTACAGCAGCATGCCGGCGACGATCACGCGCACCGAGCCGAAGCGGTCGGCGATCATCCCGGTGAACGGTTGCGCGACGCCCCAGATCAGGTTCTGCAACGCCAGCGCGAGCCCGAACGCCTCCCGCGACCAGCCGTGGTCGAGCGACACGGGCGCGAGGAACAGGCCCTGCACGTGCCGGATGCCGAGCGCGGCGCCCATGATCAGGCCGCCTGCCAGCACGGGCAGCCAGCGGCGCCGGACTTCCTGCTCGATCGGGGTCATGCGTGTCTCCGGATGAAGGCGCGCGGCGAAACGGTCGCGCTCGATCCGATTAGACGAGCGGGGCGGTCGTCGCTCAAGCGATCATTCGGTCAGGTTGGCATGCGTGACGGGAATGCGAAGGGGCGACGTCGGCTGTCCGCGGTCACGCGCATCCGCACCGTCGGCTCAGGCCGACGTCATGTCGTGCGCGTGCATCGACGCATCGCATTCGGCCGCTTCGGCGAGCATCCAGTCGCGCACGTCGGCGACTTCGCGGCGCGGGGCCGGATCGTGCTGGAACAGCCAGTAGCCGTACGTTTCCGACAGCGTCTGCGTGTGCGGCCCGAGCACCGCGAGCCGGCCGTCGGCGAGCATCGGCGCGACGAGCGCGAGCCGGCCGAGCGCGATGCCCTGGCCGGCGATCGCGGCCTGGATCACCTGATCGTACTGGTTGAAGCGCAGCACGCCTTTCGGGCGCGCGTCGCCGAGCCCGGCCGCGTGCAGGTGCGCGTGCCACTGCAACTGCGGTTGCGGCGGCCCGTCGAATTCGAGCAGCACGTGATCGACGATCGCGGCCGCGCTCGTGACCGGCCGCGCGGCGAGCGCGGGATGCCCGACCGGCATGACGATCTCGTCGAACAGGCGCAGCGCGCCGGCCGGCGCGCGCTCGCGCGGGCAGTAGCGGATGCCGAGGTCGATGCCCTCCGCGCGCAAATCGAGTACCTTGTCGTTCGCGGCGACGCGCAGGTCGATTTCGGGCAGCCGCGCCTGCAGCCGGCCGAGCCGCGGCAGCAACCACAGCGCGGTCACGCCGATGCTGGCGGTGATCGTCACGGGCTGGCGCTCGCGCGCGGCGGCGAGCGACGCGACGGTGTCCTGCAGGCCGTGCAGCGCCGCATCGGCGACGCGGAACAGTCGCTCGCCTTCCGGCGTGAATGAAATCTTTCGGTAGCCGCGCTGCAGCAACGTCACGCCGAGATGCGCTTCGAGCGCATGGACCTGGCGGCTGACCGCCGACTGCGTGACGCACAGATCCTGCGCGGCGAGCGTGATGCTCATGCGGCGGCCGACGGCGACGAAGCCGCGGACGAGATCGAGCGACGGGAGGCGGACGAGTGGCGTTGACATGCGCGTGACTCATGCGAACGGAGCAGCAAGATTGGTTGAGAACGCGGCACGCGTCAAGTTCAATGGAGGCGGGTTGGTTGCGGACGGGGAGGCTGAGTCAGCGTTGACGCGCCAACTCGGACCGACCGCTATGCGTGGGATCCGAGTAAGCGCTAAAGCGCTAACTCGGACCGACAGGAGACACGATGACGATTTCGAACGAGGAAAGCGGCGCAGCGCAGGGCAGTCGCGCGGCGGGCGCATTGCCGCCCGAACCCGTGACGCTGCGGGCAGCCGACGGCTACGAACTGCGCGGCCACGTGTGGCGCCATCGCGGCGCCGCCGCAGCGCGGCCCGTGACGGTCATCAACTGCGCGACGTCGGTGCGCTGCGACTACTACTTTCGTTTCGCGGCCTGGCTGTTCGCGCAAGGGCGCGACGTGCTCGTCTACGACTATCGCGGTATCGGCGGATCGCGTCCGGCGCAGCTCGCGAAGCTGCGCGCGAACTGGCTCGACTGGGGACGGCTCGATTGTGAAGCCGCGCTGCACTATGCGCGCGACGCGTTTCCGGGCCAGCCGCTCGATGTGGTTGCGCACAGCATCGGCGGCTGCGTGCTCGGCCTCGCGGCATCGAACGTGCACGTGCGGCATGCGGTGACCGTCGGCGCGCAGTACGCGTATTGGCGCGACTATTTGCCCGCTGAGCGGCGCCGCATGTGGTGGAAGTGGCATGTCGCGATGCCCGCGCTCGCCGCCGTGTTCGGCTACGTGCCCGCGAAGCGGCTCGGCTGGATGGAGGACACGCCGCGCGGTATCGCGCTGTCGTGGGCGCGTTCGCGGCCGCGTTTCGAGGACGGCTACCTCGGCAGCGTGCTCGACGACGGCGCGGCGAGCCGTGCCGCGTTGCCGGCGCGCTTCGCGGGGCTGTCGGCGCCGATGCTCGCGGTCGGCATCGACGACGACGCGTTCGGCACGGTCGCCGCGATCGAGCGGCTGGTCGGCTACTACACGGGCAGCAACGTCACGCATCTGCGGATCGCGCCGGCCGACATCGGCGTCGACGCGATCGGTCATTTCGCGTTTTTCCACAGCCGCTTCACCGACACGCTGTGGCCGGTCGCGTTGTACTGGCTGCAACACGGCGTGCTGCCGGCCGATGCACCGGGCGTCGTGCACGCGCTGCACCCGACGTCGCGCGGGCGAGTGACGGGGAGCGGCGTGCCGGGCAGGGCGGCGAGCGGGTGACCCAGCGTATGCGAGCGCGACGCGCAGCCTCGTTCGCGTCGCGCGCCCGCAGCAGCAGCCGGACGCCGCCGCGATCGATTAACATCGGACGTTTCGCTCCCATGCACAGACTGCCGCGCGCCGATGTCCATTCCGTCCGATTCCGCTTCTCCCGTTGAAACGCCCCGCGCATGGCGCATGCACGCACTCGACGTGCCGCCCGCCGCCGCGCGCGCCGGCGTGCGGATCGCGCGCATCGATTTCGACTGGCGCGTCCCGCTCGCGTCGCCCGCGTATGCGGCGCTGAGCGACGACGAGCGCGCCCGCGCCGCACGTTTCCTGCGGCACGAGGATGGGGTGCGCAGCGCCGCGACGCGCGCCGCGCTGCGCGACGTGCTCGGCGCGGCGCTCGGCATCGCGCCGCGCGCGGTCGCAATCGTCGTCGACGCAGCGGGGCGGCCGTCGCTGGACCCTGCGCATCGTGCGTCGCTCGACTTCAACGTGTCGCATGCGGGCGCTCATGCGCTGCTCGCATGGGTGCCGGCCGGTCGCGTCGGCGTCGATATCGAGGGCTGCAACCGCGCGACGGACTGGCGCGCGCTGACGCGCGAAGTGTGCGCACCCGCCGAGATCGCATATCTCGACGATCTGCCGTCCGGCGAGCGCGAGGGCGAATTCATGCGGGTGTGGTCCGCGAAGGAGGCGCTGCTCAAGGCGCTCGGCACCGGCATCGTCGGCGGGCTGCGCGCGTTCGCGGTCGTGCCGCCGCGCGACTCGGCGACACCCGCGACGACGATCGTCGACCCGATCGCGCCCGCCGCCGGCGTCGCGGCGTTCGATGCGGCGTGGCTCGATGCGGCGCCCGGCTACGCGGCGTGCGTCGCGTGGACGCGCGCGTAGGCCGAGCGCGACGCGGCGCTTACTCGAGCGGTGCGTCGTTCGGCGCCGCGTAGCGCGCCTTGATCACGTCGCTCATCGGGAAGTCGAACGACAGCCCCTTCGGCGGCACCGGCTTCATGAACCATTTGTCGTACAGCGCATTGATCTCGCCGCTTTTCATCAGCTGCACGAGCACGCCGTCGACGAGGGCCTTGAACTGCGGATCGTCCTTGCGCAGCATGAATCCGTAGGCTTCCGACGATTGCGGCGTGCCGACGAGCTGCCAGTCGGCCGGCTTCGCGGCGAGCTGGCGCACGCCCGCGAGCAGCACGTCGTCCATCATGTACGCGGCCGAGCGGCCCGATTCGAGCGTGAGACGTCCTTCGCCATAGTCCTTCGCGCTGATGATCTGCATACCCATCTTCTTTTCCTCGTTCATCTTGCGCAGCAGGCGTTCGGACGTCGTGCCCTGGTTCGTCACGACCGTCTTGCCGGCGAGATCGGGGAAGTCGCGGATGCCCGAGCTCGTGCGCGTGAGCAGGCGCGTCGTCGCGACGAAGAAGGTGGTCGAGAACGCGACCTGCGCATGGCGCGCGGCGAGATTGGTCGTCACGCCGCATTCGAGATCGACGGTGCCGTTCTGCACGAGCGGAATGCGGTTCTGCGACGTGACCGGAATGAAGCGCACCTGCAGGTCGGGCTTGCCGGTGCGCGCCTTCACCGCGGCGATCACGCGGTCGCACAGGTCCTGCGAGAAGCCGATGACCTTGCCACTCGCATCGACATAGGAGAACGGCACCGACGTTTCGCGATGGCCGATCGAAATCAGGTTGGACTGCCGGATCTTCTCGAGCGTGCCGGACAGCGGCTCGGCGGCGACGGACGCGCCGCACGCGAGTGCGCACGCGGCGACGAGCAGGGGGCGGCCGATGCCGGCGGCGAATCGTGACGGGAAGGGCATGACGGTCTCCGTGGCGAATGAGGATCCACATGTTGCCAAATAAAAAATAAAAGCAACATATGTTAAATAGCGACCCCAACCGGCCGAGCCGGCGGCGCGTGGCGGACATCAGGGAAACTCCCGAGCCGGAATTATGAAAAACGGGTTGTCTAGACAAGTTCCGATGGCTACACTTCAATCCATTCCGAACTTGTCTAGACAGGATTGCTCACATGATTACGTTGACCCCCGGCCATCTGACCCTCCCGCAACTGCGCCGGATCGCACGCGAATCCGTGCAACTGAAACTCGACCCGGCCAGCTTCGCGAAGATCGACGCGGGCGCGAAGGCCGTCGCCGACATCGCCGCGAAGGGCGAGCCGGCCTACGGCATCAACACGGGTTTCGGCCGTCTGGCGAGCACCCACATCCCGCACGACCAGCTCGAACTGCTGCAGAAGAACCTGGTGCTGTCGCACGCGGTCGGCGTAGGCGAGCCGATGGCGCGCTCGTCGGTGCGTCTGCTGATGGCGCTGAAGCTGTCGAGCCTCGGCCGCGGCCACTCGGGCATCCGTCGCGAAGTGATGGACGCGCTGATCACGCTGTTCAATGCGGACGTGCTGCCGCTGATCCCGGTGAAGGGTTCGGTCGGCGCCTCGGGCGACCTCGCGCCGCTCGCGCACATGTCGGCCGTGCTGCTCGGCGTCGGCGAAGTGTTCATCCGCGGCGAACGCGCGAGCGCGCTCGACGGTCTGCGCGTCGCCGGCCTCGCGCCGCTGACGCTGCAGGCGAAGGAAGGCCTCGCGCTCCTGAATGGCACGCAGGCATCGACCGCACTCGCGCTCGACAACATGTTCGCGATCGAAGACCTGTACCGCACCGCGCTCGTCGCCGGCGCGCTGTCGGTCGACGCGGCAGCCGGCTCGGTGAAGCCGTTCGACGCGCGCATCCACGAACTGCGCGGCCATCAAGGCCAGATCGACGCGGCCGCGTCGTACCGCGAACTGCTCGAAGGTTCGCCGATCAACCAGTCGCACCGCGACTGCGACAAGGTGCAGGATCCGTACAGCCTGCGCTGCCAGCCGCAGGTGATGGGCGCGTGCCTCGACCAGATGCGTCATGCGGCCGACGTGCTGCTGGTCGAAGCGAACGCCGTGTCGGACAACCCGCTGATCTTCCCGGATACCGGCGAAGTGCTGTCGGGCGGCAACTTCCATGCCGAGCCCGTCGCGTTCGCGGCCGACAACCTCGCGCTCGCCGCGGCGGAAATCGGCGCGCTGGCCGAGCGCCGCATCGCGCTGCTGATCGACGCGACGCTGTCGGGCCTGCCCCCGTTCCTCGTGAAGGACGGCGGCGTGAACTCCGGCTTCATGATCGCGCACGTGACGGCGGCCGCTCTCGCATCGGAGAACAAGACGCTCGCGCACCCGGCGTCGGTCGACTCGCTGCCGACTTCCGCGAACCAGGAAGACCACGTGTCGATGGCGACGTTCGCCGCGCGCAAGCTCGCCGACATCGCGGACAACACGAAGCACATCCTTGCGATCGAACTGCTGGCCGCCGCCCAGGGCGTCGACCTGCGTGCGCCGTACCACACGAGCCCGAAGCTCGCGCCGGTGATGGAGACGATCCGCGGCAAGGTTGCGCACTACGAGCTCGATCACTACTTCGCACCGGACATCGCGGTGATCGCGAAGCTGGTCGGCGAGCGCGCGTTCGCGAAGGTCGCGCCGTTCTCGTTCGCATCGGAACAGTAAGCCGATGAGTGCGCCGGTCTACCAGGAGATCAAGGATTTCATCCTGGGCCGCATTCACGCCGGCGAGTGGGCGGAGGGCGATCAGGTGCCGTCCGAGAACGAACTGGCACGCGAGTTCAAGGTCGCGCGCATGACCGTCAACCGCGCGGTGCGCGAGTTGACGGCCGAGCAGGTGCTCACGCGCATGAAGGGCGCGGGCACCTACGTCGCGCGGCCGAAGTACGAGTCGACGCTGGTCGCGATCCGCAGCATCTCGGAAGAGGTGGGCGCACGCGGGCATGCGTACCGCGCGAGCGTGCTCGGGCTCGACACGATCCGCGCCGACGATGCGCTTGCCGACGAGATGCAGGTGGCCGTGCGCACGAAGCTGTTTCATTCGCAGGTGCTGCACTTCGAGAACGACGAGCCGGTGCAGCTCGAAGAACGATGGGTGAATCCGGCGGTCGCGCCGGATTACGCCGAGCAGGATTTCACGAACACGACGCCGAACCTGTACCTGATGCGCGCGGCGCCGCTGCAGCGCGTCGAGTACCGGATCGAAGCGGCGGCCCCGGCGCCGGAGCGGCGCGAGCAGCTGCGGATGGACGACGTCGAACCGTGTCTGGTTTTACATCGGCGCACCTGGTCGCAGGGCGTCGTCGCCTCGGTGGCGAATTTGTGGCATCCCGGCAGCCGTTATCGCTTCACCGGGCATTTCTGATTCCTTATTGATCTTCCATTTCCTTCGGGAGCAGTCGTCATGAACCATCCGAAACACATCGATCCCCGTCTCGATCCGACGCGCACGATCCGCGCGCCGCGCGGCAGCGAAAAGACCTGCAAGACCTGGCTGGCCGAAGCGGCCTACCGGATGATCCAGAACAACCTCGACCCGGAAGTCGCCGAGCATCCGCATGCGCTCGTCGTGTACGGCGGC
Organism: Burkholderia sp. BCC0398; assembly: GCF_902833245.1. Lineage (NCBI taxonomy): Bacteria > Pseudomonadati > Pseudomonadota > Betaproteobacteria > Burkholderiales > Burkholderiaceae > Burkholderia > Burkholderia sp. BCC0398. Next base: position 454,569 of record NZ_CADFEM010000006.1, on the reverse strand, counting down.
ATCGGCCGTGCGGCGCGCAACTGGGAATGCTACGACCAGATCCTCGCGTCGCTGAAGGATCTCGAGGAAAACGAAACGCTGCTGATTCAATCGGGCAAGCCGGTCGGCGTGTTCCGCACGCACAAGGATGCGCCGCGCGTGCTGCTCGCGAACTCGAACCTGGTGCCGCACTGGGCGAACTGGGATCACTTCCACGAGCTCGACCGCAAGGGCCTGATGATGTACGGCCAGATGACGGCCGGCAGCTGGATCTACATCGGCAGCCAGGGCATCGTGCAGGGCACCTATGAAACGTTCTTCTCGGTCGCGAACCAGCACTTCAACGGCGATCCGTCGGGCCGCTGGATCCTGACGGGCGGCCTGGGCGGGATGGGCGGCGCGCAGCCGCTCGCCGCGACGATGGCCGGCTTCTCGATGATCGCGGTCGAATGCGACGAGACGCGCATCGACTTCCGCCTGAAGACGCGCTACGTCGACAAGAAGGCGACGACGCTCGACGAAGCGCTCGGCATGATCGACGAAGCGAAGCGCACCGGCAAGCCGGTGTCGATCGGCCTGCTCGGCAACGCGGCCGACGTGTTCGCGGAACTCGTCACGCGCGGCATCACGCCGGACTGCGTGACCGACCAGACGAGCGCGCACGACCCGATCAACGGCTACCTGCCGCAAGGCTGGACCGTCGCGCAATGGCGCGAGGCGCAGAAGGTCGATCCGCAAAGCATCGTGAAGGTCGCGAAGCAGTCGATGGCCGTCCAGGTGCGCGCGATGCTCGCGCTGCAGGAACGCGGCGCGGCGACGCTCGACTACGGCAACAACATCCGCCAGATGGCGCTGGAAATGGGCGTCGAGAACGCATTCGACTTCCCGGGCTTCGTGCCGGCGTATATCCGCCCGCTGTTCTGCGAAGGCAAGGGCCCGTTCCGCTGGGTCGCGCTGTCCGGCGATCCGGAAGACATCTACAAGACCGACCAGAAGGTGAAGGAGCTGATCCCCGACGATCCGCACCTGCACAACTGGCTCGACATGGCGCGTGAGCGCATCGCGTTCCAGGGCCTGCCGGCACGGATCTGCTGGGTCGGCGTGAAGGATCGCTACCGCCTCGGCCAGGCGTTCAACGAGATGGTGAAGAACGGCGAACTGAAGGCGCCGATCGTGATCGGCCGCGACCACCTCGACACGGGTTCGGTCGCGAGCCCGAACCGCGAAACGGAATCGATGAAGGACGGTTCGGACGCCGTCAGCGACTGGCCGCTGCTGAACGCACTGCTGAACACGGCAGGCGGCGCATCGTGGGTGTCGCTGCACCATGGCGGCGGCGTCGGGATGGGCTTCTCGCAGCACTCGGGCGTCGTGATCGTCGCCGACGGCACCGCCGACGCGCACGAGCGTCTCGGTCGCGTGCTGCTGAACGATCCGGCGACGGGCGTGATGCGCCATGCGGATGCCGGTTACGAACTCGCGCAGCAGACGGCCCGCGAAGCCGGCCTGAAGCTGCCGATGCTCGGCCGCTGAGCATGACGGCGCTCGACCAGGCGCCGGTGAACGTGACGACGATCCGCGCGGCGGATCTCGTCGCGTCGCCGTGGAAGAACGGCGGCGGCGTGACGCGCGAGATCGGCGCGTTCCCGCCCGGCGCGGCACTCGATGCGTTCGCGTGGCGCGTGAGCGTCGCGGACGTCGGCACGGCCGGGCCGTTCTCGCGTTTCGACGGCGTCGACCGCACGCTCGTGCTGCTGTCCGGCGCGGGCATGACGCTCGCCGAAGCGGGCGGCACGCGGCACGTGCTCGATGCACCGCTGGCCCGTGCGGATTTTGCGGGCGAGACGGCGATCGACGCGATGCTGCACGACGGCGCGACGCGCGACTTCAACCTGATGACGCGCCGTTCGGCCGCGCGCGGGTCGGTCGACGTATGGCCCGAGGGCACGCACCGCATCGAGCGCGCCGATACCGTGCTGCTGTTCTGCGCGACCGGCGCGGTCGGTGTCGAGATCGACGGCGCGCACTACGCGCTGCAGGAAATGGACACGCTGCGGCTCGACGGGCCGCGGCGTGCGTTTGACGTCGTCGTGAGCGGAAGCGGCGCGCTGCTTGCCGTATCGCTCGCCGTCGGCGAACGAGACTGAACGCATGAAACCGACTGTCTGGCATCACCTGAGGCTGTGTCCGCACGGCCATCCCGACGAGACGATCGACGACGCGGCGATCGCCGTCGACGAAACCGGCACGATCGCGTGGCTCGGCGCATTGTCCGCGCTGCCGCACGGTTATGCGCACTGGCGGCGCGAGGACCTGCACGGCGCGTGGGTGACGCCGGGCCTCGTCGACTGCCATACGCACCTCGTGTACGGCGGCACGCGCGCCGACGAATTCGCGCAGCGCCTCGCGGGCGTCAGCTACGAGGAAATCGCGCGGCAGGGCGGCGGGATCGTGTCGACGGTGCGCGCGACGCGCGCGGCCGACGAGACAGCGCTGTTCGTGCAGGCCGCCGCGCGCCTGCAGCCGCTGCTCGCCGAAGGCGTGACCGCGATCGAGATCAAGTCCGGCTACGGGCTCGACCTCGCGAGCGAGCGCAAGATGCTGCGCGTCGCGCGCCAGCTCGGCGAACGCTTCCCGGTCAGCGTCTATACGACCTTCCTCGGTGCGCATGCGCTGCCGCCGGAATACGCGGGCCGCGCGGACGACTACATCGACGAAGTGTGCGACCGGATGCTGCCGACGCTGGCCGACGAAGGGCTCGTCGACGCGGTCGACGTGTTCTGCGAACGCATCGGCTTTTCGCTCGCGCAGACCGAACGCGTGTTCGAGGCCGCGACGCGGCGCGGGCTGCCGGTGAAGCTGCATGCGGAGCAACTGTCGAATGCGGGTGGCACGGCGCTCGCCGCGCGTTACCGCGCGCTGTCCGCGGACCACCTCGAATTTCTCGACGAAGCCGGCATCGAGGCGATGAAGGCGGCCGGCACGGTCGCCGTGCTGCTGCCCGGCGCGTACTACTTCATCCGCGAAACGCAACTGCCGCCGATCGAGCTGCTGCGCAAGCACGGCGTGCCGATCGCGCTCGCGACCGATCACAACCCGGGCACGTCGCCGCTCGAATCGCTGCTGCTGACGCTGAACATGGGCTGCACGCTGTTCCGCATGACGGTGCCCGAGGTGCTGCAGGGCGTCACCCGCCATGCGGCCGCGGCGCTCGGCCGCGCGGATCGCCACGGCGCGCTCGAGGTCGGTCGCCAGGCCGATTTCGCCGCGTGGTCGGTCGGTTCGCTGGCCGAGCTGGCGTACTGGATCGGCCGGCCGCTGTGCGAGCAGGTCGTACGCGGCGGCACGACCGTGTTTCGCAGGATGAACGGATAGTTTTTGCGACGGACCGGGTTCGGTACGTGACGTACCGGATCCGGGCGACGCTTTGCAGGGGACCGGACCCGGCGCGCAACGGCGCACTCCGGTCGATCGCCGCGAGGCCGGCGCTGGCGCGACGCGCTCGCGCCTGCCGGCCGCGGCACCGGGCCGGACGAGATGCTCAAGCGCTCGATCCGGTCGATGAGGACACGCAATGACCGACACCCTGTTGTTCGCGGACCATGCCTACCTGCCCGATGGCTGGCGCCGCAACGTGCTGCTGCGCTGGGACGCGGCCGGCACGCTGACCGACGTGACGCCCGACACCGACGCACCGGCCGGCGTCGCGCGCGCGGCCGGGCCGGTGCTGCCCGGCATGCCGAACCTGCATTCGCACGCGTTCCAGCGCGCGATGGCGGGGCTCACCGAATACCGCGCGAATCCTGCCGACAGTTTCTGGAGCTGGCGCGACCTGATGTACCGCTTCGCGCTGAAGATCACGCCCGACGCGCTCGCGGCGATTGCACGCTGGCTGTATGTCGAGATGCTCAAGTGCGGCTACACGTCGGTGTGCGAATTCCACTACGTGCATCACGCGCAGGACGGCTCGCGCTATCCGCAGATCGCGGAGCTCGGCACGCGCGTGGTCGATGCCGCGCGCGCGGCCGGCATCGGCATCACGATGCTGCCCGTGTCGTACCAGTTCGCCGGCTTCGGCAACAAGCCGCCGCGCGACGACCAGCGCCGCTTCATCAACACGCCCGACGGCGTGCTCGAACTGCTCGACGCGATGCGTCGCGCGGTGCCCGAGCATGGCGGCCTGCGCTACGGCGTCGCGCCGCATTCGCTGCGCGCGGTGTCCGAGAGCGGGCTGCGTGTGCTGCTCGACGGGCTGCCCGGCGATGCGCCGGTGCACATCCACATCGCCGAGCAGACGGCCGAAGTCGACGACTGCGTGCGCGCGTACGGCGCACGCCCGGTCCAATGGCTGCTCGATCGTTTCGACGTCGACGCGCGCTGGTGCCTCGTGCACGCGACGCACGTCGATGCGGCCGAGACGGCGGCGCTCGCGAAGCGTCGCGCGGTCGCCGGGTTGTGCCTGACGACCGAAGCGAACCTCGGCGACGGCGTGTTTCCGGCCGTCGACTATCTCGCGCAGGGCGGCGTGATCGGCGTCGGCTCGGACAGCCACGCGTCGGTCGAGTGGCGCTCGGAGCTGCGCCTGCTCGAATACGGGCAGCGGCTCGTGCACCGCGCGCGCAACGTGCTGGCGAGCGAGTCGCAGGCGCACGTCGCCGATCGCCTGTTCGATGCGTCGCTCGCGGGCGGGGCGCAGGCAAGCGGGCGACGCATCGGTGCGCTGCGCGCAGGCTGTCGCGCCGACTGGCTCGTGCTCGATCCCGATCATCCGGCGATCGCCGAACACGACAGCACGGCATGGCTGTCGGGCATCGTGTTCGCCGAACATGGCGAGACGCCGGTGCTCGACGTCTACACGGGCGGCGAGCGCGTCGTGAGCGGCCGCCGCCATCGCGACGAAGCCGCCGCGTATGCCGACTACCGCGCCGCGCTGGCGCAACTGCTGCGCTGAACGCGCGACACCCGGCGCACGGTGCGCCGGCCGACTCTTACGGTGAGGCGACATGACTGAACAACCGGCTGTATTCACGCTGAAGCAGGGCACGCTGCCGCTGCTGATCTCGATTCCGCATGCGGGCACGCACATCCCCGACGACATCGCAGCGACGATGACGCCCGACGCGCGCTTCGTCGACGATTGCGACTGGCATCTGGAGCGGCTGTACGGCTTCGCGGCCGATTTCGGCGCATCGATCCTCGTGCCGTCGCATGCGCGTTACGTCGTCGACCTGAACCGTCCGCCCGACAACGAGAACCTGTATCCGGGGCAGGACACGACGGGGCTCGTGCCGGTCGATACGTTCGACAAGGCGCCGCTGTATCCGGCCAACGCGCTGCCCGGCAACGACGAGATCATGCGTCGCCGCGACCGTTACTGGCTGCCGTATCACGACGCGCTGCAACGCGAGATCGCGCGCCTGAAGGGCGAACACGGCCGCGTGCTCGTGTGGGAAGCGCATTCGATCCGCTCGCACGTGCCGCGTTTCTTCGACGGCCGCCTGCCGGACTTCAACTTCGGCACGTCGAGCGGCGCGAGTGCGGCGCCCGGTCTCGCGGAGGCGCTCGCCGCGCGCGTGCTCGCGCACGGCGGCTACACGGCCGTCGCGAACGGGCGCTTCAAGGGCGGCTACATCACGCGTCACTATGGCGTGCCCGATACCGGTGTCGAGGCCGTGCAGCTCGAGCTGTCGCAGATCACCTACATGGAGGAGACGCGTCCGTACGCGTACGACGAAGCGCGTGCAGCGCGGATCGTGCCGCTGCTGCAGACGCTCGTCGAAACGGCGCTCGCGCATCGCTGAGCAGGGCCGCATGCATGCGGCAGCGCGGCGGGCAGTGCGTTCCGCCCCGTCGGCACATGGCAGGCGAGCCGATGCAATGCACAAAACGGCATCGATCCGCGCGATCGATGCCGTTTTTTTCGTCTGACCGATGGCGTCATCGGCACCTGAAAATTTGACGCAATTTTTAGGTGATATAAGCTGAATGTCAGGAAGTCGTCACGCGCGTACCGGCGGCGAGGCCATCGACGATGGCCGGACAGCGCCGGCATCCGCTGCGAGACATCTTGCTGACGTGTCGCCACGCGGCATAGCGACACGTGTCCTGTCTCCATCAGTCAGTCGAGTACGATCGTGAAAGCCGCCAGCCCTTCGATACGCCGGACGCGAAGTCCGTCGGCGGGCGCGCCGCCTCAGGCCGGGCCGAACCGGCATGCTGATCGCGGCACGCGCGCCACCCCGTTACGCGAGCCTCGCTTCTTCGCCATTTCCCATCGCGGCCCGCGCCGCTTCAATCTCGCGACCGCGCACCTGTCGAGCGCGGTGCAGTGCGACGGCAGCGCATCGTTGTTGCCCTAGCGTCCGTTTCCGCTTCCGTTTTCGCTTCCGTTCCGGGACGCATCGCCCGTTGCCGCAGCATCCGTGCGGCAGGATCGCGCCTGCGCCGCGCGATCGCACGCGCGTGCGACGTACCCGTGAACCTGGATCGTTGCGCGCGCAAGCGTGTCGCGCGCCCTTACCGGAGAGACGTCGATGCGTGAACGCCCGATCGTAGCCGTCACCGCCGACCGCATCCTGCGCGGCGCCCATCCGAACCACACGGCGGGCGAGAAGTACCTCGCCGCCATCGTCGACGGCGCCGGCGCGCTCGCGTTCGTCTTGCCCGCGCTCGGCGCGCGGCAGCCGGCCGACGCGATCGTCGCGGCAATCGACGGACTGCTGCTGACCGGCAGCTATTCGAACGTCGAACCGCATCATTACGGCGGCGCTGCGAGCGTACCCGACACGCTGCACGATCCGGCGCGCGATGCGACCGCGCTGCCGCTGATCCGCGCGGCGATCGACGCGGGCGTGCCCGTGCTCGCCGTCTGCCGCGGCATGCAGGAGCTGAACGTCGCGTACGGCGGCACGCTGCATCAGCGGCTGCATGCGACGACCGGCTTCGACGACCACCGCGAACGACCGGACGATCCGCTCGAACGGCAGTACGGTCCCGCGCATGTCGTGCAGCTCACGCCGGGCGGCCTGCTGCAGCGGATCGCGCGCGGCGCGCAAGAGGCGAAGGTCAATTCGCTGCACGACCAGGGCCTCGCGCGCCTGGGCGCGGGGCTCGCCGTCGAAGCGAGCGCGCCCGACGGGCTGGTCGAAGCCGTCAGCGTGCGCGGTGCGCGTGCGTTCGCGCTCGGCGTGCAGTGGCATCCCGAATGGCGCTACGCGGAGCAGCCGCTGTCGCGCGACATCTTCGCGGCATTCGGCGCGGCGTGCCGCGCGCGGATGACGCATCGCCTTCGTGCGGGCGGCGGCGCGACGCCATCGCCGGCCGCATCCGATATCGACATCGACTAACGAGGCCGATCATGCAACCCGAACTGAGCGAATTCCTGCGACAGCACCGCATCACCGAAGTCGAGGCGATCATTCCCGACATGGCCGGCATCGCGCGCGGCAAGATCATTCCGCGCAACAAATTCGAATCCGGCGAATCGATGCGCCTGCCGCAGGCCGTGATGGTGCAGACCGTCACCGGCGACTATCCGGAGGACGGCACGCTGACCGGCGTGACCGATCCCGACATGGTGTGCGTGCCCGATCCGTCGACGATCTGCCTGATCCCGTGGGCAGTCGATCCGACCGCGCAAGTGATCCACGACTGCGTGCACTTCGACGGCTCGCCGGTCGAAATCTCGCCGCGCTACGTGCTGCGCCACGTGCTCGACCTGTACGAGGCGAAGGGCTGGAAGCCCGTCGTCGCGCCGGAACTCGAGTTTTATCTGGTCGACATGAACGCCGATCCCGACTTGCCGCTGCGGCCGCCCGTCGGCCGCACGGGGCGGGCGGAAACGGGTCGCCAGTCGTATTCGATCGAGGCCGTCAACGAGTTCGATCCGCTGTTCGAGGACATCTACGAGTACTGCGAAATGCAGGGCCTCGATATCGAGACGCTGATCCATGAAGTCGGCGCCGCGCAGATGGAGATCAATTTCATGCACGGCGACGCGCTGTCGCTGGCCGACCAGGTGTTTCTGTTCAAGCGCACGGTGCGCGAGGCTGCATTGCGTCACAACATGTATGCGACGTTCATGGCCAAGCCGATGGAAAACGAGCCCGGGTCCGCGATGCACATTCATCAGAGCCTCGCGGACATACGCACCGGGCGTAACCTGTTCGCCGACGAAAACGGCGCCGTGTCGCCGCTGTTCCACAGCTATCTGGCGGGGCTGCAGAAGTACACGCCGGCGCTGATGCCGATCTTCGCGCCGTACATCAATTCGTACCGTCGCCTGTCGCGCTTCATGGCCGCGCCGATCAACGTGCAATGGGGCTACGACAACCGTACGGTGGGTTTTCGCATCCCGCAGTCGAGCCCCGTCGCGCGTCGCATCGAGAACCGGATACCGGGCGTCGACTGCAACCCGTACCTTGCGTTCGCGGCGACGCTCGCTGCCGGCTATCTCGGCATGACGCAACAGCTCGCGCCGACCGAGCCGATCGCATCGGACGGCTACGATCTGCCGTATCAGCTGCCGCGCAACCTCGAGGAAGGCATCTCGCTGATGGCCGCGTGCGAGCCGCTCGCCGGCATCCTCGGCGACAAGTTCGTGAAGGCCTACCTGGCATTGAAGGAAACCGAATACGAAGCGTTTTTCCGCGTGATCAGCTCGTGGGAACGCAGGCATTTGCTGCTGCACGTGTAGGCGTGCGGCGCTGTTTGACGGAGAAAACATGACCGATCGAAACGACGCTTTTCCGCAGTACTCGACCGCCGATTTTCGTGCGCTCGACGCCGCGCACCACATCCACCCGTTCTCCGACATGGGCGCGCTCAACCGCGCCGGCAGCCGCGTGATCGTGAAGGCCGACGGTGTCTACCTGTGGGACTCGGACGGCAACAAGGTGATCGACGGGATGGCTGGCCTGTGGTGCGTGAACGTCGGCTACGGCCGCAAGGAACTCGCCGACGCCGCGTATCGCCAGATCCAGGAGCTGCCGTTCTACAACACGTTCTTCAAAACCACGCATCCGCCGGTGATCGAACTGTCGGCGATGCTGGCCGAAGTGACGCCCGCCGGCTTCAACCACTTCTTCTATTGCAACAGCGGCTCGGAAGGCAACGACACCGTGCTGCGTCTCGTGCACCAGTACTGGCGCGTGCAGGGCAAGCCGCAGAAGAAATACGTGATCTCGCGCAAGAACGGCTATCACGGCTCGACGATCGCGGGCGGCACGCTCGGCGGGATGGGCTACATGCACGAGCAGATGCCGTCGAAGGTGGAGCACATCGTGCATATCGACCAGCCGTATTTCTTCGGCGAGGCGCAGCCGGGCGAGACGCCCGAAGCATTCGGCCTCGCACGCGCGCAGCAGCTCGAAGCGAAGATCCTCGAACTCGGCGCGGAGAACGTCGCGGCATTCATCGGCGAGCCGTTCCAGGGCGCGGGCGGCGTGATCTTCCCGCCGTCGACGTACTGGCCGGAAATCCAGCGGATCTGCCGCAAGTACGACATCCTGCTCGTCGCCGACGAAGTGATCGGCGGGTTCGGGCGCACCGGCGAATGGTTCGCGCACCAGCACTTCGGCTTCGAGCCGGACCTGATCACGATGGCGAAGGGCCTGACGTCGGGCTATGTGCCGATGGGGGCGGTGGGCATTCATGAGCGCGTCGCGCGCCCGATCATCGATAACGGCGAATTCAATCACGGCCTCACGTATTCGGGCCATCCGGTGGCGGCGGCCGTCGCGGTCGCGAACCTGAAGCTGCTGCGCGACGAGGGGATCGTCGAGCGCGTGAAGACCGATATCGGGCCGTATTTCCAGCGCCGGCTGCGCGACGCGCTGGGCGACCATCCGATCGTCGGCGAGATCGCGGGGAGCGGGTTGGTTGCTGGCGTTCAGCTTGCGCGCGATCGTGAGCGGTTCGATGCGAGTGTCGATATCGGCACGATCTGCCGCGACTTCTGCTTCAACGGCAACCTGATCATGCGCGCGACCGGCGACCGGATGCTGCTGTCGCCGCCGCTCGTGATCCGCGAGGCGGAGGTAGACGAGATCGTCGACAAGGCGAAGCGCGCATTCGATGCGACGGCGGAGCGGGTGGGGCGCGTGCGGTAAGCACGGCACACCTGCGTGCGGAAGGCGCGGCGTCGAATGACGCGGCGCCCGTATCGGGGCGGACACGCGCGCCGCCAAAACGAAAAGGGCCTGCGTCGTGAGACGCAGGCCCTTGAATTCTTTGGTGGGCGCCGTCGCAGGTAAAAGGCGAATCGGGCTCGTTCTTTCGTAGCGCCAATGAACAAACTGCCGCTGGTCTAGTGAATTGCCTGTCAACGGTGACAGGTAGGCCGACGTGGCAGGTATGCGAAAATCATGCGCTTGATCCGGGGAGCTACCCATGCCGACATGCCCGAGCTTCTTTGAAGCCTTCCAGACGAACATGACCGCGCTGCATATGCCCGTTCCGACAACGCTTTTCGCGACGGTACAAACGTCGGTTGCGGCTGTCAGTACGATGATGGGGACGCTAAAGGCGCTTGGCCCCGACGCGACGGTGGGCGAAATGCTCGGTGCGACTACGCTAGTCGAAAAGGTCGGTGTTGTCGGCTCGATCCTTGGCAGCGCTTATCTGGGCGCGGTCATCGGTAGCCTGATGGTCGCAACCGATTCGACATTGGCGTGCGGCGCAGGCAAGGGCAACGCGAACACGTCGCTTGCAGTCGCTCGATGGGGCACACGCTATGGGCTGGCGATTCATCCGCTCGTCATGGCGCAAATCCTGCGGCATCCGGAGGTTCTCGCGCCCGGCCCGCATAGCTATTTCGGGTTGAAGATGAACACGGCGATCCGAGGTGCGCGATGAAGTGGATTGCCGACCGCCTACTTCTCATCGGCACGGCGATAGTCTGTTTCGCCGTCGCTTGGGCCATCATCGCCGGAACCGGCGAATGGTTCCCCACCGTCATGATGCTGATCGCGTTCGCAACGCTATGGGGCGATAACGCCCGCCTGCGAAAGCTACTCGAACAAAACGGCATCGATCCGCGACGGCGCAAGCGTTAGTCCTGGGAACGTCGGCGGTGCGCCTTAGCGTGTCGGACAGATGCGGAGCCGGTCGAGATAAGACACCGATGCATCCCGGCTATAGCGGAGTGCGCCTGTGCCAGCGCGACCTTCAGATGTGAACGATACGGAAAGTTCTGTCCCGTCGAATTGCTTTCATAGCATTTCGATTGGTTCCGTATCGCCGGCGCCAGCCCCCGTCCAAACTAGGCGTCGGACACGGCCTTCAGCTGTACCCGTGCGGCAATGGGGCGTTCGACTTCCGGCAGAGATAGGCATTGTCCGAGTCGGGCGAGTGCAAGTAAGAAAAAAGGCCGGTCGCCTGGCAGAATACGAAAGTGGCATCGATGCGGTATTGCGAGCGAATACCGATTGCCCAAGCGGCGCGTTCACTGTTTGCCACATTTCCAACCCTTCGCGGCAGCCGGCAATCCGCTGCTGTTCACGATGCCGTGATGTGTGCCGGCTGTCGCAGGCGATAGCCGGCACCTGACCAAACGAGGTCAGCGAATTGGACCGAAATTCACGGCTGCGTCGTACATGCTGACCAGGCTTGCGATTCCGCCGCTGCCGCACACCTGTATGTGCACGAGGTAGCGCTTACCGACGCGGATGAGGCTGTTCGCGCGTTGTCGGTCGACGTTCGATAGGCGCCCGATGTTCGTTGGCACGGACCATTGGGTTCCGTTCTTGTCAGTGAATCGAAACGTTTCGAGGGTGCCGCCGCTCGGTGTGAACTGGATGCCCTCGACGGTGACGGGCCCGATGAATTGCGTGCAGTTGTCGCCGGGACGGTCGTAAACTTCGTCCATTTCTTCGAGCGCAGCGAGGCGCTCTACGGCCGTCGATTTACCCGTGAGATCCTTTGCTTGCCAGGTCGTGACGAGGCGTGCACGAGCGTTGATTGCTTGCGCGTCGGCGGGCGCCGAGAAGACGATCGCCGCGCTCACGCACGCGGCAAATGCATAGCGTCGAGTTGGAATCACAGCACCCCCGTTGCGTTGTTGTTGGTGAGTGCATTCTAGCGTGTTGCTTTATCTCGACGCTTTGACGCGGCACGCGGCGTGATAACGTAGCGACACCGAAAGGCGTTCAATAAAACACCGGGGTCGCTATGTTCCGCAATTTCTTTCTTCGCCGCGCATTGACGCGTACCGCGAGCCGCTTGGCGCCGAATCGAATTGCCATCGGGTACAGCGATGCAGTGCTTCGCGACTACTACCTTGCGGAGATCTTGGGTCAAGCTGGTGGCCAGGCGTGGGGCCTGCTGTTGTCCGGCGTTAATTCGCACGGCATTGAGGGGCTATGGTGGGATGGAGATCGTTACGATGCATCGTGCTCCATTCCGTGGAGCCATATTGAAGGTGCGACCGTCGAGTTTCGCTACTACTTGAGCCTGCACGAGTTTTACACCACTTCCCCGATGGAATTCGAGCTACGCAACTTGTTCGGGATTTATCGGCTGGTAGTCGCGTTAGATGGATTGCTGCAGCGGTTGTATAACCGACGATCACCGACGACTGTTGATCGATTGACGGTGCTGAAGCACATTGTTTCGAGGGAGATCGAAGGCCAGCGAGGTGGCGTTGGCGCGATCACATTGGCTACGCACCTTCACGGAATGCGTTCGGTCTTTCATCCACGGCGTGACAGACGCTACGCCTATTACGACCTGGTACTCCGTTCACTTGCCGACGAGGGGCTGCTCGAACGCCGAGACATGATGTTCGTATTGCATCCGCGCGCGCTGACAGCTTTGCACAATTACGAAAACGAGGAGCGACGGCATAAGACAAATCGCAATATTCAAATTGCTCTTGGCATACTGACGGTGCTTTCCGTAACAGCTGCAGCGATTCAAGCGTGGCCCCAAGCGAAAGAGATTTGGACTATGGTTGTAAGTCAAGTTTAGAAGGAAAGGCGCTGCGCAAGTGCGGGCGCTCAGTGCCGTGCGAAAATACCGCACGTAACACATTCATATTAGCGACGGGAGTGCGACTGATGCCGGGGGTGTCTGATGAAGGTTTGCTCGATTGGGTAAACAAGGTCTATTACGTGGCGGGTGCGCTCGCTGCCTTCTTTACTGTTGTGACGATAGTTTCGGGCTATATGCAGTTCAAATTGAACGAAAGGATCTCCGAGAGGAAGGATCGCGCGTTAGCCAAGTATCAGTCGGACGCCAGCCTCCAAATCGCCGTTGCCAACGAGAAAGCGAAGGAGGCGGGTAAAGGCGCCGCGGATGCGGTGTTGCGTGCAGCGCAACTTGATAAAGAAACGGCACGACTTACTGCCGAAAACCTGCGCCTGCAGTCGCAATTGATGTGGCGAACTCTGTCGAAGAGCCAAGCTTCCGCAATTCTTGCGGCTGCAATGCCGTTCAAAGGGCAACATTTGCAAATCGTTTCGGTGATGGGCGACGCAGACGGAAAGCAATTCGGTCAGCAGATAGCTCAGGTGTTACGCGATGCAGGCTGGCAATGCGGTGATTCCGATGTCTATCAAGCGATGTTCAAGCAGATTCCGACAGGCGTGTCTGTTCACCTCAACCCAATCCATACAGGAGCGGGTGAAACACCGCCGGCGGTGCTTCAACTTGTAGCCCTGTTAAGTAATGTGCACGTCATTTCGCGTATGCAGGCGGTACGCAATGATGAAGTGCCGCCTAAGGCGATTCGGATTCTAGTAGGCGTGAAGGAGCCGTTTCAGTCAGGTCTCACCGGCCGCTAACACGATGTCAAGCAGACCTGTACATGTCGTAAAGGGTTTCATAACATACTGATTTTGTTGCAATTTTGCTTTCGCGTGCCCTGTGCTGAACCCGTCGACCCAAACAACGTTGACAGCCCGAATGCATGGGGCGGTAAACCGCTCGCAGTGGTGGTTTTCTTCGTCTGAGATTACGCATCTTCTATGGGTGGCGCGAGTGGAGATGCTTCGGCCTGCCGGGTTCCGTATGCCCCGGTCTGTCAACTCCGCTTGTCGCTGCCCACCCCGTTTGACAGCGGGGCGATGCGATCGCATACGGAGCCCATCATGACGTTCCACGTTTCCGCGAACGCTTTCCATATCGGTAGTATTCCTGATCAAATTTCGGTGTCGTCACGTGACATCGCGACAATCCATGCACTGCAGGGCGAACTCCGGACGTGCATCTACGCGCTGCGCGGTGCGCTCGAGCAGAAGATCGTCCTCGATACCGTCCCAGGCGCTGAGTGGTTTTGGCAACGGGCCGAGGCAGCAACCGACGAACTCGACATCGCGATCAACAAGGCTATTGGCTGGGACTGAACACGTGCGCGCCTCGCCGGAAAGGGCGGGGCGCTGTTTGTCGTGATCGACCTCGAAGGAAGGGCCATGCCCTACGTATTGAAGACTTTCAAGGCGGGTGTGGCCGCCGGCCGCGACCTGGTGCTGTGTGACGACTTGCTCGATCTGCTCGCGAATCGAATCGCGAGCCGTGTTGCGGCGCGGCTGCGCGAGCGGCCGCCGACACCGGCGCATCGACAGGAGCAGCGGAACCCCGCCGCGCCAGTGACGCCGCAGCTGCACACCGACCGGTTATATCGCGTTGCCGATGTGATACAGCGATTGGGCGTCTCGAGGGCGACCGTCTACAACTTGGTGCGCGCTGGCCGGCTTGAACTCGTGAAGATCGGCTTGGCACCAGACACCTCGAAGAAGAAGTGTGACAAGAATGTGCCAACAATCCGGTTGGGCGAGAGGACACTTAACGAACATTTCGCCAAGTGCTGACCCGGAAAGCAAGAAGGGCCGGCGATTGCCGGCCCTTCGAATCTTTGGTGGGCGGTACTGGGATCGAACCAGTGACCCCTGCCGTGTGAAGGCAGTGCTCTACCGCTGAGCTAACCGCCCAAAGAAGAATCAAATTATGTCAGAGCTTTTGGGGTTCGTAAAGCCCTTTCTGCAAATTTTTTCAAATAGCCGCAAGCACCGGTTCTCAGGCCGCATGCTCAGCCCGCGAGCGCCGGCAGCGCGTCGATCGATGCGCGCACGTAGCCGGCAAAGCGCAGCGCGACCGGTTCGGCGGTGCCGCTGCGTTTCAGCGCGAGCGTGCGCGATTCGAGCGACGCGTCCTTCAGCGGCACGAACGCGAGCCGGTCGCTTTTCGCCTGCTGCAGCACGCGCGGCACCAGCGCGATGCCCATCCCGAACTCGATCATCGACAGGATCGTCTGCCACAGCCGGGCCTCGTGGCGGATCAGCGGGCTGAATCCCGCGTTCACGCACTGCGCGATGATCAGGTCGTGATAGTGCGGCGCGGCGTCGCGCGGAAACAGGATGAACGGTTCCGTCGCGAGCGCGGCGAGCGCGATCTGCCGGCGCCGCGCGAGCGGATGCGCGGCCGGCAGACAGCACACGAACGGCTCCGCATAGACGGGCGCCGATTCGACGTCGGGCGGAAAGCGGCCCCAGTGCGCATAGCCGAGATCGATCTGGCCGCGCTGGATCGCCTGCACCTGCGTGTGCGTGTTCATCTCGCTCAGCACGACTTCGACGCCCGGATAGTCGGCCTCGAAGCGCCGCACCGCATCGGGCAGCCCGCGATACAGCATCGAGTGGACGAAGCCGATCCGCAGCCGGCCCGCGAGGCCCGATGCGGAGCGCACCGTCAGGCGCTCGGCTTCGGTCGCCTGCAGCAGCAGCCGGCGCGCTTCGCCGAGCAGCACCTCGCCCGCGTTGGTCAGCGCGACGGTCTTGTTGGTGCGCGAGAAGAGCTGCACGCCGAGCGCGTCCTCGAACTTGCGGATGTCGAAACTCAGCGCCGGCTGCGAGATGAACAGGCGCTTCGCCGCGCGCCCGAAATGCAGCTCCTCGGCGACCGCCACGAAGTAGCGCAACTGCCTCAGTTCCACGGTGTCTCCTCCCGGCGTCGGCATCGATAAGCGATATCTATCGTACCGGATAAATCCTGTATTGGACGCTTATCGACCGCACGCCTACGCTCTTCGGAAGGCTTGACGCAGGACCGGCCGGGCGTTGCGGCACGCGGCCCGGGCACCTGCGCAGGCAATCCAGGAGACGCACGCATGAACGACACCGCTCGCACGCCGGACCCCGGCGCATCCAATATCCCCGACAGCCGGGGTCTCAATTTCTTCACCGTCGATCTTGATCTCGGCGCGTTGCTGAAGCTGCATCTCGGCGACGCGCACTATGCCGAACTCGAGCCGCGGCTGCGCGCGCTCGGCGCGCGCGTATCGGGCGAACTCGACGAATGGGCGTCGCGTGCGGACAAGCATCCGCCCGTGCTCGAGCATCGCAACCGGCGCGGCGAGGCCGTGCAGCGGATCGACAAGGATCCGGCGTACGTCGCGCTCGAACGTGTCGCGTATGCGGAACTCGGGCTCGCGTCGCTGAGCCATCAGCCCGACGCGGTGCCGCCGCTCGTCAAGTACGCGCTGACGTTCCTGTTCGTGCAGGCGGAATTCGGATTGTGCTGCCCGGTCAGCATGACCGATTCGCTGACGCGCACGCTGCGCCGCTTCGGCGATCCCGAGCTCGTCGCGCGCTACCTGCCGAGGCTCGCGTCGCGCGACTTCGACACGCTGTATCAGGGCGCGATGTTCATGACCGAGCAGGCGGCGGGCTCCGACGTCGGCCGGATAGCGACGCGCGCGACCCGCGAAACCGACGCGCACGGCGAGACCGTCTGGCGCCTGACCGGCGACAAGTGGTTCTGTTCGAACGCGGACGCCGATCTCGCGATGGTGCTCGCGCGGCCCGACGGCGCGCCGGACGGCATCAAGGGTCTCGCGCTGTTCCTGCTGCCGAAGACGCTGCCGGACGGCACGCGCAACCGCTACCGGATCGTGCGCCTGAAGGACAAGCTCGGCAGCCGTTCGATGGCGAGCGGCGAGATCACGCTCGAAGGCGCGCAGGCCTACCTGATCGGCGAGATCGGCCGCGGCTTTCACCAGATGGCCGACATGATCAACATGTCGCGTCTGTCGAACGGCGTGCGCGCGGCCGGGCTGATGCGGCGCGCGCTGAACGAAGCGCTGCACGTCGCCGCGCATCGCGACGCGTTCGGCCGCAAGCTGATCGAGATGCCGCTGATGCAGCGCCAGCTGATGAAGATGCTGCTGCCGGCCGAGGCCGCGCGCGCGATGTTCATGCAGATCGCATTGCTGCTGCCGCACGCGGATGCGGGCGACGAGCAGGCGGCGCGCTGCGTGCGGATCCTGACACCGCTGATCAAGTTCCGCGCCTGCCGCGACGCGCGCCGCGTGACGGGCGACGCGATGGAAGTGCGCGGTGGCACCGGCTATATCGAGGAATGGAGCGACGCACGGCTCGTGCGCGACGCGCACCTCGGCTCGATCTGGGAAGGCACGAGCAACATCGTCGCGCTCGACGTCGCGCGCGCCGCGCAGCGCGAACATGCGCTCGACGCGCTGCGCACGTTCCTCGGCGATCGTCTGGGCGCGGCGCCGCTGCCCGACGCGAGCCGCACGGCGCTGCGGCGCATTCTGGCGCGGGCGTGCGATGCGCTCATGCGGGTCGCCGACAAAGGCGACGACGCGCGCGTGCGGCAGGCCGCGTCCGCGCTGTATTACGCGAGCGCGGCCGTGCTGATGGCCTGCGAGGGCGCGCGGCTCGCGCCGGATTTCAGGCGTCTCGCGCTCGCGCACCTGATCGTGCGGCACAAGCTGCTGCCGGTCGATCCGCTCGCGCCGGCATCGCTCGACGATGAATCGGCCGCGTCCGATGCGCTGCTGCGTGGCACGCCGGTGCCGCTCGACATGGCGCTCGACCTGCTGCCGGAGGTCGAACGATGAGCACGATGACAGCGACACAGGCGGCGACGCCGAACACCACGCGCGGCGCACTGGACGGCCTGAAGGTCGTCGACCTGAGCCGCGTGCTGGGCGGCCCGTACTGCACGCAGGCGCTCGCCGACCACGGCGCGACGGTGATCAAGATCGAGCCGCCCGACGGCGACGAGACGCGCGGCTGGGGGCCGCCGTTCCTCGGCGACACGGCCTGGTACTTCATGGGCGTGAACCGCAACAAGGAGGGGCTCGCGCTCGACCTGTCGCACGACGAAGGGCGCGCGATCCTGTGGCGCCTGCTCGAAGACGCCGACGTGCTCGTCGAGAACTTCAAGCCCGGGACGCTCGCGCGCTGGGGGATGGATTACGCACGCGACCTGCAGCCGCGCTTCCCGCGGCTGATCCATTGCGCGGTGACGGGCTTCGGCGACGACGGCCCGCTCGGCGGCCTGCCGGGCTACGACGCGGTGATCCAGGCGATGGCCGGGCTGATGAGCGTGAACGGCGAGCGCGACGGCGCCGCGACACGCATCGGCTTGCCGATCGTCGACATGGTCACGGGGCTGAACGCGCTCGCCGGCATCCTGCTGGCGCTCGCGGAGCGCGAAAAGAGCGGGCGCGGCCAGTCGATCGACGTGGCGCTGTACGACTGCGGCGTGTCGCTGCTGCATCCGCACCTGCCGAATTTCTTCGGGTCGGGCCGCGTGCCGGAACGCAGCGGCAACGCGCATCCGAACATCGCACCGTACGACAGCTACCGCACGGCGACCGTGCCGATTTTCCTCGCGGTGGGCAACGACCGGCAGTTCGCGCGGCTCGTCGCGCATCTCGGGGCGCCGGCGCTCGCCAGCGACCCGCGCTTCGTCGATAACCGCAGCCGCTGCGCGCACCGGCCGCAGTTGAAGGTCGAACTGGAAGCGCGGCTCGCCGCGCACGCGTGCGAGCCGCTCGCGCGCGACCTGATGGCGGCCGGCGTGCCATGCGGGCCGGTGCGCACGGTGGCCGACGTCGCGCGCGATCCCCATGCGCTGCACCGCGAGCTGTTCGTCGAGATCGGCGCGTATCGCGGCACTGCGTCGCCGGTGAAGCTGTCGCGCACGCCGGCCATCTACCGGTCGGCGCCACCCGCGCTCGGCCGCGACACGCGCGCGGTGCTCGACCGTCTCGGCATCGATCGCGCGCTCCAGCAGCAACTGCTCCATGCCGGCGTGCTGAAGGTCGCGCCGGACGAGACGTGACGGGCGAGGGCCCCTGCAGATGAGAGTCGTCCCGAACCGACCGATCGCAACATCGACGGCAACCCCGGGGCAACGCAACGTAGCGCAATCCCGCCAGCCGGCGGCGCAACGCCGGCCGCCCGGCAACGCGCGCGACAGTCGCGCAGCCGAACAAACATGGAGACATCGATGAGCCGTCCGCAATCCCCGCCCGCCGCACAGCCGCGGCCCGGCCGCGCCGCCCTCGCGGCGTTCGTCGGCACCACGATCGAGTGGTACGACTTCTACATCTACGGCACGGCCGCCGCGCTCGTGTTCGGCAAGGTGTTCTTTTCGAGCACGATGGACCCCGGCGTCGCGACGCTGCTCGCGTTCGTCACGTTCTGGGCCGGCTTTGCCGCGCGGCCGCTCGGCGGGATCGTGTTCGGCCATCTCGGCGATCGCGTCGGCCGCAAGACCGCGCTCGTGATCACGCTGGTGATGATGGGGCTCGCGACGACCGGCATCGGCCTGCTGCCCGGCTATGCGTCGATCGGCGTATGGGCGCCCGCGGGCCTCGTCGTGCTGCGCGTGCTGCAGGGCATCGCGGTCGGCGGCGAGTGGGGCGGCGCGGTGCTGATCGCGAGCGAGAATGCGCCGAAGCATCGCAGCATCCTGTATGCGGCGTTCGCGCAGCAGGGCTCGCCCACCGGCAACCTGCTGGCCACGGCCGCGTTCTTCGCGCTGAGCGCGCTGCCGACGCCGTCGTTCCTGATGTGGGGCTGGCGCATTCCGTTCCTGCTGTCGGCGGTGCTCGTGATCATCGGGATGGTGATCCGGCTGCGGCTCGAGGAGTCGATCGACATGCAGCGCGTGCTCGCGCGCAAGCGCACGGTGAAGCTGCCGCTGCGCGACGTCGTGCGCGACCACTGGGTCGTCGTGCTGCTCGCGGCCGGCACGCTGCCGGTGATCAACGTCACGTATTTCCGCAGCACGTTCGCGCTGTCGTGGGCGACCAGGGAGCTCGGTTACGCGCAGGGCACGTTCCTCGGCATCCTGTCGATCTCGCTCGTCGTGCAATTCCTCATGCAGCCGGTCGGCGCGTGGTTCGTGTCGAAAGTCGACATGCGGCGCGCGATGTGCTGGATCCTGATTCCCGAGATCGTGCTGATGCCGGTGATGTTCCATGCGCTCGCGACGCGTTCGTACTGGGTCGCCGTCGCGGGCATGTGCATTTCGACGATTCCGTCGGCGATGTTCTACGGCGCGGTCGGCGGCGTGCTCGCGCGCGTGTTCCCGGCCAACATCCGCTATACGGGCCTGTCGCTTGCGTATCAGTTGAGCGCGCTGGTCGTCGGCGGCGGCACGCCGGTGCTCGCGCAGGCGATCCTCAACGCGACCGGCAGCATCGTCGGCGTCGCGGTCGCGTCGGGGCTCTATGCGCTCGTGTCGCTCGCGTGCATGCTGGCGCTGCTCGATCGCACCGGGTATCGCGCCGACGAACTGTCGAGCGCCGAGCGCAGCGATGCGGCCGAGTGGGGCACCGAGAGTACGGGGGCGGGAAGCCTCGCAGGCGAAGCCGCGCAACCCGACGATCGCGGCACGTTGAAGCCGGCAGGTTGAGCGGGGCAGGCCGGTGCGATGCGGCGAGGTGGCGATTCGGCGATTCCGCGGCATCGGGCGCCCGGCGGGCCGCGCGTCGCGTTGCCTTCGCTGGCGCCGGACCACGCATTCCCAAAAGCAAACGGCACCGTGCGATACACGGTGCCGTTTGCCTGGACATCGGCTTCACGTCGCGACGCCGCCGGTACGGCGCGGCCGTCGCGAGTCGCGTTGCTTTAGCCTTCCGTCGGCGGCACGTAGCCGGACGCCTGGTCCGCGCCGTCGCCGAAGAAGTACTTCTCCGTCTGCTTCATCAGGTACTGGCGTGCGCGCGGGTCGGCCATGTTCAGGCGGTTTTCGTTGATCAGCATCGTCTGCTGCTTGAGCCAGCCTTGCCACGCTTCCTTCGAGACGCTCTCGTAAATGCGCTTGCCGAGTTCGCCCGGCAGCGGCGGGAAATCGAGGCCTTCGGCTTCCTTGCCGAGCTTCGCGCATTGGATCATTCGAGCCATCGTGTACTTCTCCTGTAATCGGTCTGGGGGGAAGGGCAGTCGTGCCTGCGCTCAGAGCTGCTTCATCAGCACGAGCGACTTGCGCTGCCAGTTATAGAGTTTGCGGCGGTCTTCCGGCAGGTCATCGACGCTGACCTTGACGAAACCGCGCTTGAGGAACCAGTGCTCGGTGCGCGTCGTGAGCACGAAGATGTGCGTGAGGCCGCGCGCGCGGGCGCGCTGCTCGATGCGCTTGAGCAGACGTTCGCCGTCGCCCGAGCCTTGCGCTTCCGGCGCGACCGTCAGGCACGCCATCTCGCCGATCTTCTCCTGCTGGTACGGGTACAGCGCCGCGCAGCCGAACAGCACGCCATCGTGCTCGATCACCGAGAAGTGGTCGATGTCGCGTTCGATCTGGTGGCGGCCGCGCCGCACCAGCGTGCCGTCCGACTCGAGCGGCTCGATCAGCGACAGGATGCCGCCGACGTCGTCCGGCGTCGCCTCGCGCAGGCTCTCGAGGTTCTCGTACGAGATCATCGTGCCGACGCCGTCGTGCAGGAACAGTTCGAGCAGCATGCTGCCGTCGAGCGATTGCGGGATCAGGTGCGCGCGGGTCACGCCGCCGCGGCATGCACGGATCGAATGCTTGAGGAAGAATGCGTCGTCGCCCTGGATGTTGCCGGAATCGAGCAGCTCGGCCGCCGCGTCGAGCGACATTTCACGCACCAGCTCGCCTTCGTCGCCGACGATGCCGGGCCCTTCGGTCAGGAAGATGATCTTGTCGGCGCGCAGCGCGATCGCGGCCGCCGACGCGACGTCTTCCATCGACAGGTTGAACGCCTCGCCGGTCGGCGAGAAACCGAGCGGCGACAGCAGCACGAGCTTGCGGCTCGCGAGCGAATGACGGATCGATTCGGCGTCGATCTTGCGCACGATGCCCGTGTGCGCGAAATCGACCCCGTCGAGAATCCCCACCGGCCGCGCGGTCACGAAGTTGCCCGACACGACGCTGATGTGCGCGTGCGCCATCGGCGAGTTCGGCAGACCCTGGCTGATCGCGGCCTCGATGTCGAGGCGCACTTCGCCGGCCGCTTCCTTCGCCGATTCGAGCGCGCGCGCATCGGTGATGCGCAGCCCGTGCGAAAACTCGGATTCGACACCGTGCAGGCTCAACTGCTCCTCGACCTGCGGGCGGGAGCCGTGCACCAGCACGATCTGAATGCCCATCGCCTGCAGCAGCGCGATGTCGGACACGAGCGCATTCAGCAGCCCCTGCTGCACCACCTCGCCGCCGAACCCCACGACGAACGTGCTGTTGCGGAACTTGTGGATATAGGGCGCGACGGAGCGCATCCAGTCGACGAACTGCGCGTGGCTGGCGGCCGAATCGTCGGCGGCCGGCGGCGTCGCGGCGCCGGTCTGGGCGGGAGGGAGGTCGGTTTGGGAATTCATGGGCGGGATTATAATGCGCCCCCATGTCGAATGTTTCTAAAAGTCCCGCGCCGACGCGGGCCAATACGCCGTCGGCGAAGCACCCGGATGGTGCGGCCGATGCGCGCGAGCAGCAGGGCCAGCCGCCGCGCCAGCAGCAGGACAAGCCGGCGGGCAAGCCGGCACCCGCGCCGCGCGGGCCGCGCCATGACGAACGGCGCGGCGACGCGCGCCAGCCGGCCGCGAAGGGCGCGCCGCAGGCAACCGGCGAGCGCGCCCCGCGCCGCGAGCGTGCGGCGCGCGCGGCAGTCCCGCCGAACCCCGTCCCGCCGATCACCTACCCCGAAAGCCTGCCCGTGTCGGGCAAGCGCGACGAAATCGCGCGCGCGATCGCCGGTCATCAGGTCGTCATCGTCTGCGGCGAAACCGGCTCGGGCAAGACCACGCAGTTGCCGAAGATCTGTCTCGATCTCGGCCGCGGCCTCGGCGCCGGCGGCACCGGCCTGATCGGCCATACGCAGCCGCGGCGCCTGGCCGCGTCGTCGACCGGCCGCCGCATCGCCGAGGAACTCGGCACGCCGTTCGGCGAGGTGGTCGGCTACAAGGTGCGCTTCACCGACAATCTCGCGCCGGGCGCGTCCGTGAAGCTGATGACGGACGGCATCCTGCTCGCCGAGACGCAGACCGATCCGCTGCTGAAAGCGTACGACACGCTGATCATCGACGAGGCGCACGAGCGCAGCCTGAACATCGACTTCCTGCTCGGCTATCTGAAGGAGATCCTGCCCCGGCGGCCGGACCTGAAGCTGATCGTCACGTCCGCGACGATCGACGCCGATCGCTTCGCGCGCCATTTCGGCACCGACGAACGTCCGGCGCCCGTGATCGAGGTGAGCGGGCGGCTGTACCCGGTCGAGATGCGCTACCGGCCGGTGGCCGAGGATCGCCCGGCCGTCAAGAACGCCGAAGGCACGGGCGGCCGCGACCGCGTGAAGACCGCACGCGAAGCCGAACGCGACCTGATGGACGCGATCGTCGACGCGGTCGACGAGCTGTGCCGCGAAGGCCCCGGCGACGTGCTGGTGTTCCTGCCCGGCGAGCGCGAGATTCGCGAGGCGGCCGAGGCGCTGCGCAAGCACCATCCGCCGCACACCGAGATCCTGCCGCTGTTCGCGCGGCTGTCGGCGGCCGACCAGGACAAGGTGTTCAAGGCGTCGAACGCGCGCCGGATCGTGCTCGCGACCAACGTGGCCGAAACCTCGCTGACGGTGCCGGGCATCCGCTACGTGGTCGATACCGGCCTTGCACGCGTGAAGCGCTATTCGTACCGGAACAAGGTCGAGCAGTTGCAGGTCGAGTCGATCTCGCAGGCCGCCGCGAACCAGCGCGCGGGCCGCTGCGGCCGCGTGGCCGACGGCGTGTGCATCCGCTTGTACGAGGAAAGCGACTATCAGGCGCGTGCGCGCTTCACCGATCCGGAAATCCTGCGCTCGTCGCTCGCGTCGGTGATCCTGCGGATGAAGTCGCTGCACCTGACCGCGATCGAATCGTTCCCGTTCCTCGAACCGCCGCCCGGCCGCGCGATCGCGGACGGTTATCAGTTGCTCAACGAGCTCGGCGCGGTCGACGACGACAACGCGCTGACGCCGCTCGGCCGCGAGCTCGCGCGGCTGCCGCTCGACCCGCGCGTCGGCCGGATGATTCTCGCCGCGCGCGACCAGCAGTCGTTGCGCGAGGTGCTGATCATCGCGAGCGCGCTGTCCGTGCAGGACCCGCGCGACCGCCCGATCGAAGCGCAGGAGCAGGCCGACCAGGCGCATCGCCGGTTCGCGGACGAGCGCTCCGAATTCCTGCAGTGGCTGAAGATCTGGGCGTGGTTCGAAGAGGCCGTCGCGCACAAGAAGTCGAATCGCCAGCTGATCGACGCGTGCCGGCAGAACTTCCTGTCGCACCTGCGGCTGCGCGAGTGGCGCGACGTCCATTCGCAGCTGCTGACGGTGGTGCGCGAGCACGGCTGGCGGCTCAACGAAGCCGAAGCCACGTACGAGCAGATTCATCTGGCCCTGTTGACGGGCCTGCTCGGCAACCTCGGGATGAAGGCCGACGACGATCCGCATTACCTCGGCGCGCGCGGCATCAAGTTCTACCTGTGGCCAGGCTCCGCGCTCGCGAAGAAGGCCGGCCGCTGGGTGATGGCGGCCGAGCTCGTCGAGACGAGCCGGCTGTACGCGCGCTGCCTCGCGAAGATCGAGCCGGAGTGGGTCGAGAAGATCGGCGCGCACCTGCTGAAGAAATCGCTGTCGGAGCCGCACTGGGAGAAGCGTCCGGCGCAGGTCAGCGCGTTCGAGCGCGCGACGCTGTACGGGCTGCCGATCTACCACCGGCGGCGCGTCGCGTTCGGCAAGCAGGACCCGGCGCGCGCACGCGAGCTGTTCATCCGCGGCGCGCTGGTCGAAGGCGAATTCGACACGAAGCTGCCGTTCTTCGCGCACAACCGCAAGCTGCTCGCCGACATCGAGCAGCTCGAGCACAAGTCGCGCCGCCAGGACGTGCTGGTCGACGACGAGCTGATCTACGCGTACTACGACCACGCGATCCCGGAAGGCATCCATACGGGTGCCGCGTTCGAGCGCTGGTATCGCGACGAAGTGAAGAAGGGCGGCCAGCCCGACGACAAGCAGCGGCTGCTGTACCTGTCGCGCGACGACCTGATGCGTCACGAGGCGGCCGGCGTGACGACCGACCTGTTCCCGAAGCGCGCGACGATGGCCGGCGTCGAGATGGCGCTCACGTACCACTTCGAGCCCGGCACGCCGCGCGACGGCGTGACGCTCGCGGTGCCGCTCTACGCGCTGAACCAGGTCGACGCGCGCCGCTGCGAGTGGCTCGTGCCCGGGATGCTGAAGGAAAAGGTGCAGTTGCTGCTGAAGTCGCTGCCGCAGAAGCTGCGCCGGCACTGCGTGCCGCTGCCCGAGTACGCGGCCGGTTTCGTCGAGCGGATGGGGCGCGAGCGCTTCGGCGCGGGCGGCCTCGTCGAGGCGCTGATCGCCGACGTGCGCGGCGAGACGCAGGTCGCGATGAAAACGGCCGACTTCAAGCTCGAGACGCTGCCCGCGCACCTGTTCATGAATTTCAAGGTGATCGACGAGCACGGCCGCCAGCTCGCGATGGGGCGCAATCTCGCGCAGCTTCGCCAGGAGCTGGGCGCGCAGGCGCAACAGCAGTTCCAGAAGATCGCGGCGGCGTCGACGATCGCGACCGGCGGCGACGCGGGCGCGGGCGACGCAGGCGACACGGCCGCGCCTGCCGCCCCGCCGGGTTCGGCGGCGCGAGGCGGCAAGCCGGGCAAGGGCGCGGCGCCGCAGACGGCCGCCCCGGCCGAAACCGGCGCGACCGCGCTATACGAGAACCTGACGACGTGGAATTTCGGCAAGCTGCCCGAGCTGCTGGAAATCCGCCGGCGCGGCCAGACGCTGTACGGCTATCCGGCGCTCGTCGACCGCGGCACGCATTGCGACGTCGAGGTGTTCGATTCGCCGGAGGAGGCCGCGCGCATCCACCGGGCCGGCTTGCGGCGGCTGTTCGCGCTGCAGCTGAAGGAGCCGATCAAGTTCCTGGAAAAGAACCTGCCGGGCCTGCGCGAGATGGCGATGCAGTACATGTCGCTCGGCACGCAGGACGAACTGCGCGACCAGCTGATCGACACGGCGCTCGACCGCGCATGCCTGCAGGACCCGCTGCCCGACGACGACGCGAGCTTCCACGCGCGCCGTGACGAGGGCCGCAGCCGCCTGAACCTGCTCGCGCAGGAAATCGCGCGGCTCGTCGGACAGATCCTGGCCGAATACGCGGGGCTCGTGAAGAAGCTCGCGCAGGCGAAGCCGTTCGCGCAGGCCCATGCGGACCTGCAGCAGCAACTGGCCGCGCTGGTCGGCAAGCGCTTCGTGATCGACACGCCTTACGCGCAGCTTGCGCATTTCCCGCGCTACCTGAAGGGCATCGCGCTGCGGATCGACAAGCTGAAGGCCGATCCGGCGCGCGACGCGAAGCAGTCGGCCGACCTGCTGCCCCTGGCCCAGCAGTACCAGCGCGCGGTGTCTCAGCGTGGCGGCGTCGCCGATGCGCGGCTCGCGGAATTCCGCTGGCTGCTCGAGGAACTGCGGATTTCGCTGTTCGCGCAGGAACTGCGCACGCCGATGCCGGTCTCTGTCAAGCGTCTGCACAAGGTCTGGGAGTCGATGCAGCGCTAGCGCGACGTCGGTTGGCCGGGCCTGCACCGCGACGCCGGCCGCGGCGGCTCGTCCCGCCGCCGCGGCGTGCGGCGAGGTGACGCACAGGCGGCGCAAAAGCGGCGCAATACCGGCATGGGTCAACCGGAGGGGCCCGCCGAACGTTCTACAATGACCGCTGTTCCACGACGTGAGTCTTCATGCGCACTTTCCTTTCCTTCGGCCGCACGCTTGCGCTGGCCGCCGCCGTGCTGGCGCCCGCCGCACACGCGAATAACGTGATCGTCCTCAATTCGGCCGAAGCGACGCTTTCCCTGATCGACCAGCAGTCCCGCGAGGTCGTATCCACGATGCCGACCGGGAAGGAGCCGCACCATCTGATGGCGACGCCCGACAATTCGTCGCTGATCGTCGCAAATTCGGTCTCGAACAGCCTGATGTTCGTCGATCCGAAGACCGGCAAGCTGCAGCGCACGGTCGAAGGCATCGAGGATCCTTACCAGCTTGGCTTTTCGCCCGACAAGAAGTGGTTCGTGTCGACCGGGCTGCGCCTCGACCGGCTCGACATCTACAGCTACGACGGCCGCGACCTGCATCTCGTGAAGCGCTTGCCGCTCGCGGTGATGCCGAGCCACCTCGCGTTCACGAAGGACAGCAAGACCGTGCTCGTGTCGCTGCAGGTGTCCGGCGAGATCGCGGCGGTCGACCTCGCGACGCAGACGGTCAAGTGGAAGATGCCGGTCGGCAAGGTGCCGGCGGGCCTGTGGATGACGCCGGACGACAAATACCTGCTGGTCGGCATGACGGGCGCCGATTACGTCGCGGTCGTCGACTGGCGCAATCAGAAGATCGTGAAGACGATCCAGACGGGCAAGGGCGCGCACAACTTCCGCTCGCTCGCCGACGGCACGCACGTCGCGATCACGAACCGCGTCGCGAACACGATCAGCATCATCGACGAGATCACGCTCACCAAGGTCGGCGACATCACCGGCCTGCTGCCGGGCCCCGATGACATGGAGCTGTCCGCCGACAAGAAGACGCTGTGGGTGACGTTCCGTTTCGCGAAGAAGGTCGGGATCATCGATCTGGCCTCGCGCAAGCTGGTGCAGACGATCGCCGTCGGCCGCTCGCCGCACGGCATCTACTTCTACGACCGCGCGCCGTGGAAGGCGGCGAACGGCGCGTGACGGGCGGAGGCGAACGATGCTGCACCTGATCGATGCGTTCGTGTCGGACATCCAGACCTGGCTGTACGTCGACGTCGTGCAGCCGCTCCTCTTCAAGTTCAACCTGATGGACTACGACGAGGACACCTACGATGCGCTGTACTGGGTGATCGTCGGCGCGCTGCAGATGGTGCTGATGTTCGCGCTGCTGCGCCCGCTCGAGGCGCTGTTGCCGGTCGAGCGCTGGAAGAACCGCCGCGCGGTGCGGGTCGACGTGATCTACACCGCGATCTCGAAGCTCGGCATCTACACGCTGTTCTTCTTCTTCGCGCTGCAGCCGGTGTTCGACAACCTCCAGGCGTGGCTGCGCCTGCACGGCGTCGCGAACGTGAACCTCGACTATCTGTGGCCGGGCGTGACCTCGCAGCCGATCGTCGCGTTCGCGATCTACCTCGTCGTGCTCGATTTCGCCGGCTACTGGTATCACCGCTGGCAGCACAAGTTCGGCATCTGGTGGGAGCTGCACGCGGTTCATCACAGCCAGCGGCAGATGTCGCTGTGGTGCGACGACCGCAATCACTTGCTCGACGACGTGCTCCAGTCGTGCTTCTTCGCGGCGATCGCGCTGGTGATCGGCGTGACGCCGTCGCAGTTCGTCGTGCTGACCGCGGTCACGAACTTCCTGCAGAGCATCCAGCATACGAATGCGCGGCTGTCGTACGGCCGCATCGGCGAGCGCCTGCTCGTCAGCCCGATCTTCCACCGCCGCCACCATGCGGTCGGCTACGGCCACGAAGGCACCAAGTACGGCTGCAACTTCGGCGTGCTGTTCCCGTGGTGGGACATGATGTTCGGCACCGCGTCGTGGAACCGCACGGTCGAGCCGACCGGCATCCGCGAGCAGGTGGACGGCGTGTCCTACGGCGACGGCTTCTGGTCGCAGCACGGCCTCGCGTTCGTGCGGATCTTCCGGCGCCTGTTCCCCGCGAAGCGCGGCGCGGCGTCGGCCTGATCCCCATCCCGATCGGGCCTTTCTCCCGGTGAACGACTTTCCCACGCGGCCCGCCTGCGCTTTGGCGCACGCGGGCCGCGTGGTTTATGCTTTCCCCGTTTTTCTCCGTCAATCCAGATTTCATAGGCTCGCATGAACGACCTGCTGCGTTCCTTCGTCCGGGCGCTCGCCAGCGCGCTGCATCCGCGCATGCTGTGGCTCACCCTGATGCCGTTCGTCGTGTCGGCGCTGCTGTGGGGCGTCGTGCTGTGGTTCTCGTGGCAGACGCTGCTGGATCTCGCGCGCGGCGCGCTCGACGGTTTCGTGCTGACGGCCGCGCTGTATCGCGCGTTCGATGCGATCGGCATGTCGCAGCTGCATGCGGTCGTCGCGCCGTTCGTGGTCGTGTCGCTCGCGATCCCGCTGATCGTGCTGACCGTGCTGCTGCTGATCGCGACGATCTCGATGCCGGTCGTGATCAAGCACCTGTCGAACCGGCAGTTCGCGGCGCTCGAGCCGAAGCGGGGCGGCACCTTCCTCGGCAGCGTGGTCAATTCGCTCGGCGCGGCGATCGTCGGCGTCGTGCTGCTCGTCGTCACGATCCCGCTGTGGCTGATTCCGCCGTTCTTCGCGCTGCTGCCGCCGGTGATCTGGGGCTGGCTCACGTACCGCGTGATGACCTACGACGCGCTCGCGCTGCACGCGAGCCGCGACGAGCGCCGCGCGCTCGTGCGCCGGCATCGCTGGCCGCTGATCGGCATCGGCGTCGCGACCGGGCTGCTCGGCACCGTGCCGACCTTCGTGTGGGTCTCGTCGGTCTGGATGATGGTGCTGTTCCCGTTCGTCGCGGCCGCCATGATCTGGGTTTACGCTTTCATCCTCGTCTTCTCGGCGCTGTGGTTCGGGCACTACTGCCTGCGCGCGCTGGAAGACCTGCGCGCGAGTGCGCGCGCCACCGCAATCGACATGGGGCAGGCATGAGCATCGGCATCATCATCATCGGCGACGAAATCCTTTCGGGCCGCCGGCAGGACAAGCATCTGGCGAAGGTCATCGAACTGCTGGGCGCGCGCGGCCTCGCGCTCGACTGGGCCGAATACGTCGGCGACGATCCCGCGCGCATCACCGCGACGCTCGCGCGTGCGATCGCGTCGGGCGACATCGTGTTCTCGACGGGCGGGATCGGCGCGACGCCGGACGACCATACGCGCCAGTGCGCGGCCGCCGCGCTCGGCGTGCCGCTCGAGCTGCATCCGGACGCGAAGGCGTTGATTTCGGAACGGATCCGCGAAACGCACACCGATCCTGCCACGCCGGTCGACTTCGAGTCGCCGGAGAACCAGCATCGCTTCAACATGGGCGTGTTCCCGGCCGGCGCGACGATCATCCCGAACGGCTATAACCGGATTCCGGGCTTCTCGGTCGGCGATCTTCACTTCGTGCCGGGCTTCCCGGTGATGGCATGGCCGATGATCGAATGGGTGCTCGATACGAAGTACGCGCATCTGCATCACGCGACGCCGCATGCCGAGCGCTCGCTGTACGTGTTCGAGCTGCCGGAATCGACGCTGACGCCGCTGATGGAGAAGATCGAGCGCGATTTCCCGGGCGTGCGCGTGTTCAGCCTGCCGAGCGTCGGCGACGCGGAGCGCGGCGGCATCTATGCGCGCCGTCACATCGATCTCGGCGTGAAGGGCGAGCCGGAAGCGGTCGCGGCCGCGTTCGTGAAGCTGCGCGAAGGCGTGCACCTGCTCGGCGGCGACGTCGTCGAGCCCGACACGCCGCGCGCCTGAGCGGCGGCCTGCAACAACCCGGCCGCACCAAAAGCAACGGGCCGCGCAACGCGGCCCGTCATCGGCATGTCATCGCCCGGCTCGACGATGAGGCTGTCGCAACCGGCGGGCGCGGCGCGCCGTCAGGCGCCGATCCACGGCAGTTTGCGGAAGCACCAGCCGTCGACCGTCTTGCGGTGGCCTTCGGCGTCCTTCGCGCCTTCGAAGCCTTCGAGCAGGTCGAACGCCTTCGTGAAGCCGGCCTGCGCGGACGCGACCGCCGCGAGCTTCGAGCGCGCGGCGCTGCGGCACAGGAACAGGATCGGCGTATCGGCCGGGAGGGCCGCCTTCAGTTCGTTGACGAATTCGGCGTTCGGCACGCCGCCCGGGTAGCGCGTCCATTCGACGTGCAGGTACTGGCCGTCGCCGACGAGCGGGCGGCCGATCCAGTCGAGCTCGGCGCGCGTGCGCACGTCGACGAGGCGCGCGGATGGATCGAGCTGCAGCAGTTCGAATGCCTCGACCGGCAGCAGCGCGCCGGCATAGTTGAGCGCGCCTTGTGCGCGGCGTTCGTCGGCCTTCGCGTAAAGCTGGTCCAGCGTACTCATGGCAGGGGTCTCCGTATCGGTCAAACGGCCATTCTAGCGCGACGTCGCTGCACGAACGTCCGGATGCGGCACGGCGCGCGCCGGACACGCGCTCACCAAAACGGTGCAGAATGGACGGCGTGCACCAGAATGATCGCGTTGTGCGGATGTGTCCGATCGATTGCACCATATCGGTGCGACGTCGCCATCGCCGGTGCGGCGCCCGGCCCCGGAATCGCGCAGCGCAGCCCCGCTGCGGCGCGGGCCGGCGTGATTCGCGTCGGTTTTGCGATGGTTGGCACGGAAGCTGCTATATAGAATTCGGTCGAATCGGGGCGCGCTGCGCCAAAGCAAGACCCCGGTCAGCTCGATAAACGAGGCGGTTTCCCAGTCCGCCGGAATTGTTCAATCAGGAGAAGAGGTTATGAGTAAAACCGTCGCCGACGTCATGCAGCTCGTGAAGGACGAGGACGTCAAGTTTGTCGATTTCCGCTTCACGGATACGCGCGGCAAGGAACAGCACGTGTCGGTGCCGGTTTCGGCGTTTGACGAAGACAAGTTCGAAAGCGGCCATGCATTCGACGGTTCGTCGATCGCGGGCTGGAAGGGCATCGAGGCGTCGGACATGCTGCTCATGCCGGATCCGAGCGCTGCCTTCGTCGACCCGTTCTATGAAGAGTCGACCCTCGTGCTGACCTGCGACGTGGTCGAGCCGGCCGACGGCAAGGGCTACGAGCGCGATCCGCGTTCGCTCGCGAAGCGCGGCGAAGCGTACCTGAAGAGCACGGGTATCGGCGATACGGCGTACTTCGGTCCGGAACCGGAATTCTTCATTTTCGACTCGGTCCAGTGGAACACGGACATGTCGGGCTGCTTCGTGAAGATCAACTCGGAAGAAGCGCCGTGGTCGGCAGGCAAGGAATTCGAAGGCGGCAACACGGGCCACCGTCCGGGCACGAAGGGCGGCTACTTCCCGGTCGCGCCGGTCGACACGTTCCAGGACATGCGTTCGGAAATGTGCCTGCTGCTCGAACAGCTCGGCATCCCGGTCGAAGTGCACCACCACGAAGTGGCGGGCCAGGGCCAGAACGAAATCGGCACGAAGTTCTCGACGCTGGTTCAGCGCGCCGACTGGACGCAATGGTCGAAGTACATCATCCATAACGTCGCGCACTCGTACGGCAAGACGGCGACGTTCATGCCGAAGCCGGTCGTCGGCGACAACGGTTCGGGCATGCACGTTCACCAGTCGATCTGGAAGGACGGCCAGAACCTGTTCGCGGGCAACGGCTACGCCGGCCTGTCGGAACTGGCGCTGTTCTACATCGGCGGCATCATCAAGCACGCCCGTGCACTGAACGCGATCACGAACCCGACGACGAACTCGTACAAGCGTCTGGTCCCGCACTTCGAGGCACCGGTCAAGCTCGCTTACTCGGCACGCAACCGTTCGGCATCGATCCGCATTCCGCACGTGTCGAACCCGAAGGGCCGCCGTATCGAAACGCGCTTCCCGGATCCGATGGCGAACCCGTACCTGTGCTTCACGGCACTGATGATGGCCGGCCTCGACGGGATCCAGAACAAGATCCATCCCGGCGAAGCCGCGGACAAGAACCTGTACGACCTGCCGCCGGAAGAGGATGCAAAGATCCCGACCGTCTGCGCGGGCCTCGACCAGGCACTCGAAGCGCTCGACAAGGATCGCGAGTTCCTGACCCGTGGCGGCGTGTTCACGGACGGCATGATCGACGCGTACCTCGCGCTGAAGGAGCAGGAGCTGGCGAAGTTCCGCATGACGACGCACCCGATCGAGTTCGAGATGTACTACTCGCTCTAATCGGCGATGGCGCTTCGATTCAGCGCCGTCATGCCGGTTCGTTCCCGTCGCGCGGCTGGCGGCGGGGACGGCGGAGTCTGAAAGGGGACGGCGTCCGGCCGTCCCTTTTTTGTTCCGCCGATTTTCATTTTCTGCCCGGTGAGGCGCGACAAGCACGCAGATGGTTCTGAAGAATCTGATCAAGGCGAAAACGGGGCAGCCCGAACGACTGACGGACGACGAGCGGCTCGCGCGCTCGGGTCTGCTGGCGGGGCTCGAAGCGCTGCCGACGGTCGTGATCGTGCTCGACCGCAAGACGCTGCGGGTCGCGTTCGCGAACCCGTCCGCGGAGGCAATGCTCGACATCTCGCGGCGGCAGCTCGCGCAGCGGCCGTGGGGCGAGATTTTCCCGAACGCGAACGAGCTCGCGTCGACGATCACCGCGATCGGCCAGGAACGCTTTCACGCGACGCACCTCGATACCGTGCTCGATCGGCCCGGCCGCGAACCGCTGCACGTGCATGCGATCGTCGGCTTCCTCGAGAGCGCGCCCGATTTCGTGCTCGTCGAACTGTTCGAGAACGAACGTCAGTCGCGCACCGATCGGGAAGAGCGCATCCACGACCTGACCGCGGTCAACAAGCAACTGATCCGCAATCTCGCGCACGAGATCAAGAATCCGCTCGGCGGCATTCGCGGCGCAGCCCAGCTGCTCGAATTCGAACTGGGCGAGCGCGAGCGCGGCGAATTGCGCGAATACACGCAGGTGATCATCAAGGAGTCCGACCGCCTGCAGACGCTCGTCGACCGGTTGCTGGAGCCGCACCGGCATCCGCACATCGTCGGCGACGTGAACATCCATGAAGTATGCGAACGCGTACGCGCGGTGATGCTCGCGGAATTCCCGCGCGGGCTCACGATCGAGCGCGATTACGACGTGAGCGTGCCGGACCTGCGCGGCGACAAGGAGCAGTTGATCCAGGCGCTGCTGAACATCGTGCGCAACGCCGCGCAGGCGCTGCGCGAACGGATCGCGCAGGGCGACGCGAAGATCGAGCTGCGCACGCGCATCGCGCGCAAGATCACGATCGCGAAGCGCCTGTACAAGCTGGCACTGGACTTGCACGTGGTCGATAACGGGCCCGGCATTCCGGAGGAGATCCGCGACCGGATCTTCTACCCGCTCGTGTCCGGACGCGACGACGGCAGCGGCCTCGGCCTCACGCTCGCGCAGACGTTTGTCCAGCAGCACGACGGGATGATCGAGGTCGAAAGCCGGCCCGGACGTACCGAATTTCAGATTCTGCTGCCGCTCGACCATTGAGCGGCGGCATTGCGATTCACCCATACCTGACCGACCTATGAAGCCGATCTGGATAGTAGACGACGACCAATCGATCCGCTGGGTGCTTGAAAAGGCACTCGCCCGGGACAGCTTCGCGACGAAGAGCTTCGCGAACGTGCGCGACGCGCTGGCCGCGCTCGACCACGAGACGCCGCAGGTGCTCGTGTCCGACATCCGGATGCCGGGCGGCTCGGGCCTCGAATTGCTGCAGGCGATGCACGAGCGGCTGCCGGGCCTGCCCGTCATCATCATGACGGCGTTCTCCGATCTCGACAGCGCCGTCGCCGCGTTCCAGGGCGGCGCGTTCGAATATCTCGCGAAGCCGTTCGACGTCGACAAGGCGGTCGAGCTGATCCGTCGCGCGGTGGAAGAAAGCCTGCGCGGCGGCGCGCCGCAGGACGAGCGCGTGGCCGAGGCGCCCGAGATGCTCGGCCAGGCGCCCGCAATGCAGGACATGTTCCGCGCGATCGGCCGGCTGTCGCATTCGGCCGCGACCGTGCTGATCACCGGCGAGTCGGGCACCGGCAAGGAGCTCGTCGCGCGGGCGCTGCACCGTCACAGCCCGCGCGCGAACGGGCCGTTCATCGCGCTGAACACGGCGGCGATTCCGAAGGATCTGCTCGAATCCGAACTGTTCGGCCATGAGCGCGGCGCGTTCACCGGCGCGCAGACGACGCGGCAGGGCCGCTTCGAGCAGGCCGAGAACGGCACGCTGTTCCTCGATGAAATCGGCGACATGCCGTTCGACCTGC
Source organism: Burkholderia sp. BCC0398 (assembly GCF_902833245.1). Lineage (NCBI taxonomy): Bacteria > Pseudomonadati > Pseudomonadota > Betaproteobacteria > Burkholderiales > Burkholderiaceae > Burkholderia > Burkholderia sp. BCC0398. Next base: position 419,358 of record NZ_CADFEM010000006.1, on the reverse strand, counting down.
AGACGCGCCTGTTGCGCGTGTTGTCGGACGGGCAGTTCTATCGCGTAGGCGGTCACAACCCGCTGCGCGCGAACGTACGCGTGATCGCGGCGACGCACCAGAATCTCGAGTCGCGCGTGCGGCAGGGGCTGTTCCGCGAGGACCTTTACCACCGGCTCAACGTGATCCGGCTGCGTCTGCCGCCGCTGCGCGAACGCAGCGAGGACATCGCGCTGCTCACGCGCCACTTCCTGCAGAAGAGCGCGCGCGATCTCGGCGTCGAGCCGAAGCGCGTGTCCGACGACGCGCTCGCGTACCTGACGTCGCTGCCGTTTCCCGGCAACGTGCGGCAGCTCGAGAATCTCGCGAACTGGCTGACCGTGATGGCGCCCGCGCAGACGGTCGAGATCAAGGACCTGCCGCCCGACCTCGTGCCGGCCGGTGCGCCGGTCGTCGCGACGGGCGACGGCGCGGACGTGCACGGTAGCAGCAGCCACGCGACGGCGGCGCCTGCCGCGATCGGTGCAGCGCCGACGGCCGCGCCGGTCGCGAGCGCGGCGAACGGCAGCGCGCCGACCGGCTACCCGCTGTGGGAGCACGGGCTGCGCACTGAAGTCGCGCGGCTGTTGCGCGAGAACTCGGCCGACGTGATGGACGAACTCGCACGCCGCTTCGAGGCGGCCGTGATCCGCGAGGCGCTCGACTTCACGCGCGGCCGCAAGGTCGAAGCCGCGGAGCGGCTCGGCATCGGCCGCAACACGATCACGCGCAAGATCCAGGAACTCCATCTGGAGCCCTGACCGAGCACGATTCGCGGCATGCGCGGGCCCGCGCATGCCGCGATCGGACATAATCGCGGTTTGCACGCCGTTTGCCATCCCGCCGATCCTCCATGTCCGACTCCTTCCGCTGGCCCGCCGGGGCCGACCCGTTCCGTTTCCTCGAAGCACTCGACAGCAAGCGCGCCCGCACGTGGGTCGACGAGCAGAATGCGCGCACGCGCGCCGTGCTGCGCGACGACGATGAATATCGTGCGTTGACCGCGCGTCTCGCGAAAGCGTATCTGCCGCGCGAACGCCCGGTGATTCCGACCCGCTGGCGCGACTGGGCATACGACCTGTGGCAGGACGATCTCCATCCAAAGGGACTGTGGCGCCGCACGCGCTGGGCCGACTGGCGGGCCGGCCAGCCGGCGTGGGAAACGCTGCTCGACGTCGACGCGCTCGGCGCCGAAGAGGGCGAATCGTGGGTGTTCGAGCAGGACGCGATCCTGTATCCGGACGGCGATCGCGTGCTGCTGTCGCTGTCGCCGGGCGGCGCCGACGCGGTCGTCGTGCGCGAATTCGATCTCGTCGAGCGGCGGTTCGTCGACGGCGGGTTCACGATCGACGCGCCGGGCCATCACACGGTCGGCTGGATCGACCGCGACACCGTGTACGTGAGCTGGGATCGCGGCGAAGCGCATGCGACCGCGGCCGGTTATCCGTATGAAGCGCGGCGCTGGGTACGCGGCACCGCGCTCGCCGATGCGCCCGTCGTGTTCAGCGGCGAGCCGGACGACATCAGCGCCGGCGCATGGTACGACCCGATCGACCGCCGCCACGTCGCGTGGCGCAGCGTCGACTTCTTCGACGCGCACGCGTACCGGCTGACCGACGCAGGCGAGTGGGCGCGCTACGACGTGCCGACGCATGTCGAGGTCGGGTTCTGGGAAGGCTGGCTCGTGCTGGAGCCGCGCCTCGACTGGGACTGCAACGGCGTGCGCCACGCGGGCGGCTCGCTGCTCGCGATTCGCGAGCAGGCGTTCCTCGCCGGTGCGCGCGAATTCACGACGTTGTTCGCGCCGCGCCCGACGACGTCCGCCTGTACGTGGACGCACACGCGCACGACGCTGATCGCGAGCTGGCTCGACGACGTGCACAACCGCACGATGCTGTGGCAGCCGAAGCAAGCAGAAGACGGGTCATGGACGTGGGACGCGCGGCCGTTCGACTGGCCGGGCGACGCGCAGATCGACGTCGAACCCGTCGAGTCGACGCTGAACGACGAGGTGTACGTCGACGTCGACACCTATCTCGATCCGCCCGAATGCTGGCTGGCCGATCTTGCCGATCGCGCGGACGATGCGCCGTCGCGCCGCGTGCTGCTCGACCGGCCGCCGGTGCAGTTCGATGCGGCCGGGCTCGTCGTCCGCCGCGCGAGCGCGCGTTCGCGCGACGGCACGGTGGTGCCGTACACGTTGATCGGTCCGCGCGATGCCCTCGATGCACCGGAAGGCAGGGCGCGTGTCGCGCGGCCGTGCCTGCTGTCAGGCTACGGCGGCTTCGCGATTCCGAACCTGCCGGGCTACAGCGATGCGTTCGGCATCGGCTGGCTCGAACGCGGCGGCGTGATGGCGTTTGCGCACATCCGCGGCGGCGGCGAATTCGGGCCGCGCTGGCACGTCGACGCGCAGCGCGAACATCGGCAGCGTTCGTTCGACGATTTCATCGCGGTCGCCGAGGACTTGGCCGCGACCGGCGTGACGACCGCCGCGCAACTCGGAATCGAGGGCGGCAGCAACGGCGGGCTGCTGGTCGCCGCGTGCATGATGCAGCGTCCGGAGCTGTTCGGCGCAGTGCTGTGCCGCGTGCCGCTGCTCGACATGCAGCACTATCCGAAGCTGCACGCGGGCGCCGCATGGCTCGACGAATACGGCGACCCGGACGATCCGCGCGAAGGCGCGGCGCTGGCCGCGTATTCGCCATATCACCGCGTGCGCGAAGGCGTCGCATATCCGCCGTTGTTGCTGACGACGTCGACGCGCGACGACCGCGTGCATCCCGCGCATGCGCGCAAGATGGCCGCACGCATGCAGGCGCTCGGTCACGAACGGGTGTGGTACTGGGAGAACACCGACGGCGGCCACGGCAGCGCCGACGACCTCGAACGCGCGGAAGCCGACGCAGCCGAATTCGGCTTTCTGTGGGCCCATCTCGGGCCGGCGCCCGCGCGGCGCTGATCGCGCGCGGGCGGCCTGGGGCCTGTTATCGGCGTGAACAGGCCCTGAACGATCAGCCGACGACCGCGACGACCGGCGTGTGGTCGGACGGCTGTTCCCACGTGCGCGGCACGCGATCGACCTCGCACGACGCGCAGGTCGCCGCGAGCGCCGGCGACAGCAGGATGTGATCGATGCGCAGCCCCGCGTTGCGGCGGAACGCCATCATCCGGTAGTCCCACCACGTGAAGGTTTTCTCGGGCTGTTCGAAGCGACGGAACGCATCGACGAAGCCGAGTTCGATCAACTGCGCGAAATGCGCGCGCTCCTGCGGCGACACGAGATTCTGGCCTTCCCATTTCGCGGGATCGTGCACGTCGCGGTCTTCCGGCGCGATGTTGTAGTCGCCGAGCAGCGCGAGCTTCGGGTAGCGCTGCAGCTCGGTGCGCAGCCACGCCTGCAGCGCGTCGAGCCACTGCATCTTGTAGACGAACTTGTCGGAGTCGAGCGCCTGGCCGTTCGGAAAATACGCGGACACGATGCGCACGCCGTCGACCGTCGCGGCGATCACGCGCTGCTGCGAATCCTCGAAGCCGGGAATGTTGCGCACGACGTCCGATTCGTCGACGGCGAGCGTGTCGCGCACGAGGATCGCGACGCCGTTGTAGGTCTTCTGGCCGGTGAACCAACTGCGGTAGCCGGCCGCCTCGAGATCGGCGCGCGGGAATTTCTCGTCCGGCAGCTTCAGTTCCTGCAGGCACAGTACGTCGGCGCCGCTTTGCGCGAGCCAGTCGAGCACGTGCTGTTTGCGGACGTTGAGCGAGTTGACGTTCCAGGTGGCGATTTTCATGAACGGGAGGGTGCGTGCGGCGTGAATGCGAAGGCCGCCATCTTACCGCGAGCATGGGGTGCGAACGCGTGCGTCATGCGGGCTCGCGCATGTGTCACGCATCGCCGCTTGGGCAACGGAAGCAGAAATTGTGACAAAAGTATTGACGTGAGTACTTCCTCACCCTATAATTTATTTCTCTGACGCGGGGTGGAGCAGTCTGGCAGCTCGTCGGGCTCATAACCCGAAGGTCACAGGTTCAAATCCTGTCCCCGCAACCAAGCACACCAGGCGATGTGCCGCGCAATTGACCGATGCGCACTTCGTCTACGAAAAACCCGGCTCCGTGCCGGGTTTTTTGTTTTTCGCGTCCGTCTTCGTTATTTCGGTGCGCCCGGGCTCCCGGGCAAGAAGCCGTTCTCGAGCAGATAGGTGGTCGTGTTGACCAGCGTGGCCCGCGCGTTCGGCGTGCCCGACAGCGCCGCGCACTTGTCCTGGCCCGTATTCAGCCGGATCGACCGTTCGGTCGTCGGGTAGTCGACGTCCTTCAGATAGAAATGCGGCAGCGACGTCATGTAGCGCGCATACGGCACGCATGGCCGCTGCATCGGGTCCCTCGACGCGGCGTTGAACGGAAAGTACTCGTCGAACAGATAAGCCGAACTCGACAGGCCGCCCCAGTCGGCCGGCACGGCAATGCTGCCGGTCGGCGTCGTCGCGCCGGTGGCGACGTCGGTGATGAAGCCGTCGACGGTCGAGCGCCCGTCGCTGCGATTACCCTGCGTCACGGTGACCTGCAACCGGTAGGCGTGGCCCGTTTTCCACGGGTAGGCGATCGAGCACGAGGTGCCGGAGCCGCCGTCGGCGCCGCCGCGGCAATTCGCCGACAGCGGCGTCGTGCCGGTGCCGAACGCGCTGAAGATCACCACGTTGCTGCTTTGCGTGCGTGGCTGGATACCGGTGTAGATCGCGTGGCCGCCATGTTGCGACGACAACTGGTTGGCCCAGTAGTAGCTCGCGTTGACCTGGGTCGGCACGACCTCGGGCGTGATCTCCCACGTCATGCGATCGAAGCCGTCCCGGGGCGTCGAGGCCGCCGATGCGGTGATGTTGGGGTCGGCGTGCGCGGTGAGCGTGAACGATACGGCGAGCAACGCGCCGAATGCGGTGTTCAGTTTTTTCAATTTCCTGTTTCCTGTTGGTGGAAAAGAGACTGCGACGAGCAGGGTCGATTGAGCGCCGCTGCTCGCGTACCAATTTGCGGTCACTTTATTACCAATGAATAACCAGTCGTGTCGGCGCGCCCGCGCGAGCCGCGTTGGGTGCTTCGCGGGCCGTGCGCGCCGGGCCCGTGTGGCGGGCGAGAGCACGGAGTCGCGCGCGCGGCGAGGCGCGCCTCGGGAGACTGAATCCTGCCGCGCGGAACAATGCGGCGATGCCATCCGGCGACGGTTGACGCCACGCGATGGCGGGCGTCCTTCAGTGCGCCGCCCACTCGACGGCCGCCTTCGCATGCAGCGCGGTCGTATCGAATACCGGCAGCGGCGAATCGTCCGCGCCGATCAGCAGCGTAATTTCCGTGCAGCCGAGGATCACGGCCTGCGCGCCGCGTTTTGCCAGTTCGTCGATGACCGACACGTACGTCACGCGCGATTCCGCCGAGATCACACCGTGGCACAGCTCGTCGTAGATGATCCGGTGCACGTCGTCGCGCCCGCGCTCGTCCGGCGTCAGCACGTCGAGCCCGAACTTCTCGCGCAACCGCTCCGCATAGAACGGCAGCTCCATCGTGTAGCGCGTGCCGAGCAGGGCGACGCGCTCGACGCCCGCGTCGCGCAGCGCGCTGCCGGTCGGGTCGGCGATGTGCAGGAACGGCAGCGTCACCGCGGCTTCGATCGCCTCGTGCACGCGATGCATCGTATTGGTCGTCAGCACGACGAGATCGGCGCCGGCCGCTTCGAGCTGCCGCGCGGCGTCGGCCATCCGTTCGCCGAGCGCCGCCCAGTCGTGCGTGCGCTGCAGCGCTTCGATCTCGGCGAAGTCGACCGTGACCAGCACGCTCTTCGCGTTGTGATGGCCGCCGTGCAATGCCTTCGAGTGCCGGTTGATCATCCGGTAGTACTCGGCCGACGATTCCCAGCTCATGCCGCCGATCAGTCCGATCGTCTTCATCTGACACCCCTGCGTTTCGTGTATCGCGGCAGACGAGTATAGGCGCCGCTGCGCGTGCCCGGCCGGTACGATCCGCGCAAACCGGGCCAGTACGGCGCAGCCGGGTGTGGGTGGCCGGCGGCGGGCGACCGACTCGGGTCATACGCGGCAGTTGAAACCGGCACTGTGTTTTTGTACAGTATCGGCACCGTGAGCCCGACCACCATCCCGCCTGCCGATCCGCCCGCGCCGCCGCCCGGCGACGCGCCACCGCGCATGCGCAAGATCATCCACTGCGATTGCGACTGCTTCTACGCGTCGGTCGAGATGCGCGACGACCCGTCGCTGCGCAACCGGCCGCTCGCGGTCGGCGGCCGGCCCGACCAGCGCGGCGTGATCGCGACCTGCAACTACGAGGCGCGGCGCTACGGCGTGCATTCGGCGATGTCGTCGGCGCTGGCGATGCGCAAGTGCCCGGACCTGCTGATCCTGCCGTCCGCGATGGACAAGTATCGCGCGGCGTCGCGGCAGATCATGGCGATCTATCGCGACTACACGCCGGACGTCGAGCCGCTGTCGCTCGACGAGGCGTACCTCGATGTCAGCGGGTCGGAGCGTTGCCAGGGCAGCGCGACGCTGATCGCGCGCGAGATCAGCGAGCGGGTGCGCGATACGGTCGGCGTGACCGTGTCGGCGGGCGTCGCACCGAACAAGTTCATCGCGAAGATCGCGTCCGACTGGAACAAGCCCGACGGGCTGTTCGTCGTGCGGCCGCACGAGATCGACGCGTTCGTCGCGGCGCTGCCGGTGCGCAAGCTGCACGGGGTCGGCAAGGTGACGGCCACGCGGCTCGACCGGCTCGGCATCCAGACCTGCGCGCAGCTGCGCGACTGGCCGCTGATCGACCTGCACCGCGAGTTCGGCGCGTTCGGGCGGCGGCTGTACGAACTGTCGCGCGGGATCGACGAGCGGCTCGTGCAGGCCGACCAGGAGCGCAAGTCGGTCAGCGTCGAGACGACCTACGTGACCGACCTGACGACGCTCGAGCAATGCGCGGACGAAATCCGACGCCTCGTCGTGCAACTCGACGCGCGGATCGAGCGCGCCGGCGCCGCGCGGTCGATCCGCAAGCTGTACGTGAAGATCCGCTTCGCCGATTTCCAGCGTACGACGGTCGAGTGCGTGGCCGACGCGACGAATGCCGAGACGGCCGTCACGCTGCTCGCGAAGGGGTTGTTGCGGCGCGCGCAGCCGGTGCGGCTGCTCGGCGTCGGCGTGCGTATCGACGAGGACACGGCCGAGCGCCACGGGCAATTCCTGCTGTTCGACGACGAAGCGGGCGACGACACGCCCGCGCCATGAAAAAAGCACCGCCGAAGCGGTGCCTGTCGATGCAGCCGGAACAGCCGGAAGGGCCGGGCGGCGCGCTCAGTGCGCGGACGCGGCCATCCCGTTGTGGCGCAGCAGCGCATCGATCTGCGGTTCGCGGCCGCGGAACGCCTTGAACGACTCCATCGCCGGACGGCTGCCGCCGACCTCGAGGATTTCGCGGCGATAGCGCGTGCCGGTTGCCGCGTCGAGCACGCTGCCGCTGGTGGCGGCCGCTTCCTCGAACGCCGCGTACGCGTCGGCCGACAGCACCTCGGCCCACTTGTAGCTGTAGTAGCCGGCCGCGTAGCCGCCCGCGAAGATATGGCTGAACGTGTTCGGCCAGCGCGAGAACGCCGCCTGCGGGATCACGTGATAGCGCTCGTTGATCTCGCGCGCGAACGCGGTCACGCCGGTGGCGCCGGCCGGGTCGAAATCGACGTGCAGCAGCATGTCGAACATCGAGAACACGATCTGGCGCAGCGTACCGAGCCCGCTCTGGAAGTTCTTCGCGGCGATCATCTTGTCGAACAGCGCGCGCGGCAGCGCGGCGCCCGTATCGACATGCGACGACATCGACGACAGCACGTCCCATTCCCAGCAGAAGTTCTCCATGAACTGCGACGGCAGTTCGACCGCATCCCATTCGACGCCATTGATGCCCGACACGCCGAGCTCGTCGACGCGCGTGAGCATGTGGTGCAACCCGTGGCCGAATTCATGGAACAGCGTGATGACCTCGTCGTGCGTGAAGCACGCGGGCTTGCCGCCGACCGGCGCGGAGAAGTTGCAGGTCAGGTACGCGACGGGCGTCTGCACGTCGCTGCCGCGCTTCGCGCGCGAACGCGCGTCGTCCATCCACGCGCCGCCGCGCTTGCCTTCGCGCGCGTACAGGTCGAGATAGAACTGCGCGACGAGCGAGCCGTCGCGGTTCTCGACGCGGAAGAAGCGCACGTCCTTGTGCCATACCGGCGCGTCGTCCGGCTTGATCTGCACGCCGAACAGCGTTTCGGTGACGGTGAAGAGGCCCTTCAGCGCGGCCGGCTCCGGGAAGTACTGCTTGACCTCGTTTTCCGAGAACGCATAGCGCTGCTGGCGAAGCTTTTCGGCCGCGTACGCGACGTCCCACGGCGTGAGTTCGGTCAGGCCGAGCGCATTCGCGGCGAACGTGCGCAGTTCGTCCCAGTCCTTGTCCGCGTGCGGGCGGGCGCGCGTCGCGAGATCCTCGAGGAACGCGATCACCTGCTGCGGCGATTCGGCCATTTTCGGCGCGAGCGACACTTCGGCGAAGTTGCGGTAGCCGAGCATCTGCGCCTCTTCGCGGCGCAGCTTCAGCGCGTCGGCGACGATCGCCGTGTTGTCCCATTCGGCCTTGCCGTCGCCGTACTGCGGGCCGAGCTCCGACGCGCGCGTCGCATACGCGCGGTAGAGCGTCTCGCGCAGCGCGCGGTTGTCCGCGTACTGCAGCACCGGGAAGTACGACGGGAAATGCAGCGTGAATTTCCAGCCTTCCTTGCCGTCCTTCTGCGCGGCTTCGCGGGCGGCCTCGATCGCGTCGCCGGGCAGGCCGGCCAGCTCGGCTTCGTCCTTCGCGAAGTACGCGTACGCATTGGTCGCGTCGAGCACGTGATCGGAGAACGCCTTCGACAGCGCGGCCTGCTGTTCCTGCAATTCCGCGAAGCGCGGCTTCTGGTCCTCGGGCAGCTCGGCGCCCGACAGGCGGAAGTCGCGCAGCGCATTGTCGAGGATCTTCTTGCGCTCGGCGGACAGCGTCGCGTATTCGGCGCTCGCGGCGATCGCCTTGTACTTTTCGTACAGCGCGAGATTCTGGCCGACGCTCGACCAGAACTCGGTCACGCGCGGCAGGTTTTCACCGTAGGCGGCCCGCAGTTCGGGCGTGTCGGCGACCGCATTCAGGTGGCCGACGATGCCCCATGCGCGGCCGAGCGGCTCCGTGGCTCGCTCGACCGTCTCGACGACGGCGGCCCAGGTCGACGGCGTGTCGCTCGCGCTCGCCGTTTCGACCGCGCGGCTGGCGGCATCGAGCAGCGTATCGAGCGCGGGCGTCACGTGTTCCGGGCGGATCTCGCCGAAACGGGGCAGGCCGGAGAAGTCGAGGAGCGGATTGGTGTTGGCGCTGGCGGACATTAAGACTCCCTGTCTGTTGCCGGATGAACCGGGGTGAAAAGGGTGAGGCGCGACGAAGCGGCGCCCGATACCGACATTATTGGGGCGCATCGTGCGCTTTCCAATCGTTAGTTTCTAATGACGCGATTGACGCAGGGTCGGATGCGGGCGGCCGGCGAGGTGCGGCCGGAGAGGTGCAGCCGCGCGATGGCGGCTGGCGAGGCGTCGGCGCGCTGAACCGCGCGCCGGCCGGGCAAAGGCAGTGTCAGGCTGCGGAGGCCGCCGCGCGTTCGGCGGATTCGATCGTGTTGATCAGCAGCATCGTGATCGTCATCGGGCCGACGCCGCCGGGCACCGGCGTGATGTAGCCGGCGACTTCCTTCACGCCCGCGAAATCGACGTCGCCGCACAGCTTGCCCGCGTCGTCGCGGTTCATGCCGACGTCGATCACCGTCGCGCCCGGCTTCACCATGTCGGCGGTCAGGATGTTGCGCTTGCCGACCGCCGCGACCACGATGTCGGCCTGGCGCGTATGTGCGGCGAGGTCGCGCGTCTTGCTGTGGCAGATCGTCACGGTCGCGCCGGCGTCGAGCAGCATCATCGCCATCGGCTTGCCGACGATGTTCGAGCGGCCGATCACGACCGCGTTCGCGCCTTGCAGCGCGATGCCGTGCGCTTCGAACATCTTCATCACGCCGTACGGCGTGCACGGGCGGAACAGCGGCTTGCCGGTCATCAGCGCGCCCGCGTTCGCGACGTGAAAGCCGTCGACGTCCTTTTCCGGCGCGATCGCCTCGATCACCTTGTGGCTGTCGATATGCGCGGGCAGCGGCAGCTGGACGAGGATGCCGTGGATCTTCGGGTCGCGGTTCAGCGCGTCGATGCGCGCGAGCAGGTCGGCTTCCGACAGCGTGGCCGGGTACGCATCCTTCAGCGAGAAGAAACCGTTGTCCTCGCACGCCTTGATCTTGTTGCGCACGTAGACTTCGCTCGCCGGGTTCGCGCCGACGAGGATCACCGCGAGACCGGGCTGGTGGCCGCGCGCGGTCAGCGCGGCGGCGCGTTCGGCGGCCTGGGCGCGCAAGGTCTTCGAAAGGGCGTTGCCGTCGATGAGGAGGGCTGTCATGGTGGTGGGTCCTGCCGGGAAGTTGGAATGCGGGCGTACGGCGCCCGAAGCGCCGTAGCAAAGCACGTAATTATACCGTTCGCCTGCTGCCGTCCGACAGCGAATCAACGGGAAGCGTCATGGCCGCGGCGCGCGTGCGCCGGGAGGAACGGCCGCCGCCGCGCGAGTGGGCCGCATCGCGCGGGGCGGCAAACGCCGGTTGCGGGCCGGGCAGCCGGGGCGGGCCGTGCCGCCGCGGCCGGAGCACCCGCTCAGGCCTGTTTCTTCGACAGCGCGAGGCGCAGCAGGTCGGCCACCGTGTTGACGTTGAGCTTTTCCATGATGTTCGCGCGGTGCGCCTCGACCGTCTTGATGCTGATGCCGAGATCGTCGGCGATCTGCTTGTTCAGGCGGCCCGCGATGATCCGTTCGAGCACCTGCTGCTCGCGCGCGGTCAGCTTCGACAGGCGTTCGCTCGCGGCGCGCTGCTCCTGGACGCTCTTGCTTTCGCTTCGGGCCTTGTCGAGCATCCGCTCGACGAGCTTGCGCAGCTCGGCTTCGTCGAACGGTTTCTCGATAAAGTCCATCGCACCCTTTTTCATCGTCGACACGGCCATCGGCACGTCGCCGTGGCCGGTGACGAAGATGATCGGCAGCGCGGCATTGTCGGCGATCAGGCGTTCCTGCAATTCGAGGCCGCTCATGCCCGACATCCGCACGTCGAGGATCAGGCACGCGATCTGGCCGGCCTGCTGCGCCGGCTGGTACGCATCGAGGAACTGCTCGGCGCTCGAGAAGCATTGCACGCGATAGCCGTTCGCCTCCAGCAGCCAGCGCAGCGAGTCCCGTACGGCCTCGTCGTCGTCGACGACAAAGACGGTTTCCTGAGTGGTGGTGACAGGGCTATTCATAGTTCTCCCGTAACGGTATGTGATGCCGATGCCTCGCGCCCCCCTTGGCCGAGATCAGCGGGTTCCCCAATGGGCAGGCTGCAGTGGAACGTCGCGCCGGAAATGCGGCCGTCCGGCTCGACGTTGTTGACCACCCACAGACGCCCCCGATGCGATTCGATGATCGAACGGCAGATGTTCAGCCCCATGCCCATGCCATCGGACTTGGTGCTGTAAAACGGTTCGAACAGGCGCTCGGCGGTCGCTTCGTCGACGCCCGGGCCCTGGTCGATCACACGGATGTCGACGAAGCCCGCATCGATGTCGGCGACGACGCGGATCACGCCGTCCACCGACGCCGGTTTCACGTCGGCCATCGCCTCGGCTGCGTTCTTCATCAGGTTCACGAGCACCTGCTCGATCAACACGGGGTCGACATAAATAATAGGCATTCTTGCGAGGATTTCCGTGACGATCCGGATTCTCCGCTTCCTGGCCTCGATTTCGGCGAGCCCGACCGCGTCGGCGACGATGTCCGCGACCCGCGCCGGCTGGCGCTTCGGCTCGCTGCGCTTCACGAATTCGCGGATCCGCTTGACGATCATCCCCGCGCGCAGCGCCTGCTGCGCGGTCTTCTCCAGCGCCGGCTGCAGCGTCTCGGGCGTGCCGCGGCCGCTCTTGACGAGCGCGAGCGTGCCCGAACAGTAGTTGTTGATCGCGGCGAGCGGCTGATTCAATTCGTGAGCAATCGACGACGCCATTTCGCCCATCGTCATCAATCGGCTCGTGAACTGCAGCTTTTCTTCCTGCTGGTGCGCGAGTTCCTGCGCCTTCTTGCGGGTCGTGATGTCGGTCGCGATCTGCATCTGCGCGAGGTGGCCGTCCACCCACTGGATGTACTGGCGGCGCACCTCGAACCACTTCTGGATGCTCTCGACGTACACCTCCTGCGCGTCCGCCGTGCTGCTTGTCAGCGCGGCGGCCGGCAGGCCCGCGAACGCGTCGACCATGTCGATCGAGTCGGACGACGCCTGCGCGCGGTCGAAGCCGCCGCCCGACAGCTCCAGATGGCCGTCCGGGCGGATGCCGAACAGGTGGCGGTAGTAGCGGTTCGCGAACAGCAGCTCGGCTTCGTCGGCGGCGAGCACCGACACCGCGGCGTCGAGGCTTTCGAGCACCGTCGTGAAGCGTTCGTGCGCGGCCGCGAGCTCTTCGCGCGCGCGCTTCGGCTCGGTGATGTCGGTCATCGACGACATCCAGCCGGTCTGGCGGCCCGAACTGTCGATCAGCGGCGACACGTACAGGCGCGCATGGAACAGCGTGCCGTTCTTGCGCCGCACGCGCAGCTCGAAGCCCGAACTCGGCGCCTTGCCGCGCAGCGTCATGTCGAGCTGGCGCTGCATTTCCGGGTACGCGTCGCGCGGCCAATACGGGAACGGCGCGACCTTGCCGACGAGATCGGTCTCGTCCCAGCCCGTCATCCGGCAGAACGCGGGGTTCACGTGCGTGATGCGGCCGTGCATGTCGAGCACGCGCATGCCGATCAGCACCGAGTTTTCCATCGCGCGGCGGAAGAACGCCTCAGCGTACAGCGCCTGCTGCGCCTCGAAGCGCTGGCGCGTGTGCTTCCACAGGCTCCAGAGGCTCCATAGCACGAAGCACGACAGCCCGGCGACGAGCCACACGAGCGTGTTGTTGGTCAGGTTCGTGAGCTGCGGGAACGCGTACACGCGCACCGTCAGCCCTTGGCCGGGCGGGTCGAGCGGGAGATCGTAGTGCGAGTCGCGCGGCAGTCGCGGGCGCGTCGACGTGGACGACAGCTCGCGGTTGTTCGAGTCGGTGATCGAGATCTTGTACTTCGACGACAGCTCCTGCGGAATGTCGTGCTTCAGGATCCCTTCGACCGAGAACACCGCGGCGAGCGAGCCGAGATATTCGCGGTCGCCGCGCATTACCGGCGTCTGCAACGTGATGAAGCCGTTGCCGAACTCGTCGTAGATCAGCGGCGAATACGCCTGGCGGCGCGTGCTGCGCGCCTCGTCGTACGCGCCGCGCACCGCGTCCTGCATCTGCGCGTCGCCGGGCTTCGCGAGCCGTTGGCCGAGCAGCGGTGGATGCACGGCCGGCCAGCGCTGCACGCCCGGCGCCGTGTACCAGTTCAGGTAGAGGATTTCCGGATGCGTCTGCATCACGTCCGCGACCGCCATCTGGAACGCGTTCTGATCGAGGCGGCCGGACGCGAGGTCGCGCGACAGCGCCTGCAGTTGTTCCTGCGCGCCCGTCATCGACAGGCGGATCTGCTGCTGGGCCCACGCGACGTTGCGAAACAGGGTGTCTTCCTGCTGCTGCTGTTCGCGCCGGTTGAGGCTCCACAGGATGAGGCTCATCACGACGAGGAACACCAGGATCGACAGCAGCGGCGTCAGCAAATAGGAATTGGACCACCACGGTCCGTGGTGCCAACGGGACGGCTGCGACTCCGCCGGCGGGCCCGGCGGTCGCGCCGAGCGTGCGAAAAGCCGATCGGTCAACATGGCAGGATTGTAGCGCAGCGCAATACATGGAAAACCGATACCGGATATGTTGAACGGAAACGGTTTTGTTCCGACGAGACGGGCCGCGGAGCCCCGAAATATGGGTGCAGCGCAGCAATATTTCGCATCATGAGAAAAGATCTCACGATTCGAAAATTTTGTTGCGCAGGCCCGTCCACGCTCATTACAATCCGTCGGAGCTTGCCCGCAGCCGGCCGCGCCGCGTCGTCTGCACGAGAGCGATCCTCACATTCCAGGACCCAGGAGACGAGAATGTCCGCTGTACCGAACGAAGTGATGAAGTATGTCGCCGCCGAACGTGACGACGACCCGCAGGAAACCGTCGAGTGGCTGGAGTCGCTCGATGGCGTGATCTCCTCCGTGGGCACCGGCCGCGCGCATTACCTGATCGAAAAGCAGATCGAATTCGCCCGCATGCACGGCGAACACCTGCCGTTCTCCGCCAATACCCCGTACATCAACACGATTCCGCTCGAAGCACAGGCGAAGATTCCGGGCGACCAGGACATCGAGCACCGCATCCGTTCGTACACGCGCTGGAACGCGCTGGCGATGGTGCTGCGCGCGGGCAAGGACACGAACGTCGGCGGCCACATCGCATCGTTCGCGTCGGCCGCGACGCTCTACGACGTCGGCTACAACCATTTCTGGCACGCGGCGTCCGACCAGCATGGCGGCGATCTCGTGTTCGTGCAGGGCCACTCGTCGCCGGGCGTGTACTCGCGCGCGTTCCTGCTCGGCCGCCTGAAGGAAGAGCAGCTCGACAATTTCCGTCAGGAAGTGGACGGCAAGGGCATTTCGTCGTACCCGCACCCGTGGCTGATGCCGGACTTCTGGCAGTTCCCGACCGTGTCGATGGGTCTCGGCCCGATCATGGCGATCTACCAGGCACGCTTCATGAAGTACCTGGAATCGCGCGGCATCGCGAAGACGGAAGGCCGCAAGGTGTGGGCGTTCCTCGGCGACGGCGAGACGGACGAGCCGGAATCGCTCGGCGCGATCGGCATGGCGAGCCGCGAGAAGCTCGACAACCTCGTGTTCGTGATCAACTGCAACCTGCAGCGTCTCGACGGCCCGGTGCGCGGCAACGGCAAGATCATCCAGGAACTCGAATCGGAATTCCGCGGCGCCGGCTGGAACGTGATCAAGGTCATCTGGGGCAGCCGCTGGGATGCGCTGTTCGCGCGCGACAAGTCGGGCGCGCTGATGCGCCGGATGATGGAATGCGTCGACGGCGAATACCAGACGTACAAGTCGGAGTCGGGCGCGTACGTCCGCGAGCACTTCTTCAACACGCCTGAACTGAAGGCGCTCGTCGCCGACTGGTCGGACGACGACATCTGGGCGCTGAACCGCGGCGGTCACGATCCGCACAAGATCTACGCGGCGTTCCACGAAGCGACCAACACGAAGGGCGCGCCGACCGTCATCCTCGCGAAGACCATCAAGGGCTACGGGATGGGCGAGTCGGGCCAGGCGATGAACATCACGCACCAGCAGAAGAAGCTGCCGGTCGAGCAACTGAAGAAGTTCCGTGACCAGTTCCGCCTGCCGATCACCGACGAGCAGATCGCCGACGTGCCGTATCTGAAGTTCGAGGAAGGCTCGAAGGAACTCGAATACATGCGCCAGAAGCGCATGGACCTCGGCGGCTACCTGCCGCACCGCCGCGAGAAGGCGACGTCGCTGCCGGTGCCGGCGCTCGACGCGTTCGAGCCGCTCCTGAAGGGCACGGGCGAAGGCCGCGAGATCTCGACGACGATGGCGTTCGTGCGGATCCTGAACATCCTGCTGAAGGACAAGGCGCTCGGCAAGCGCGTCGTGCCGATCGTCCCGGACGAATCGCGTACGTTCGGCATGGAAGGCCTGTTCCGCCAGATCGGCATCTGGAACCAGGAAGGCCAGAAGTACGTGCCGGAAGATTCCGACCAGCTGATGTTCTACAAGGAATCGCAGACCGGCCAGATCCTGCAGGAAGGCATCAACGAAGCGGGCGGCATGTGCGACTGGATCGCGGCGGCGACGTCGTATTCGACGCACGGCGAGATCATGGTGCCGTTCTACATCTTCTATTCGATGTTCGGCTTCCAGCGCATCGGCGACCTCGCGTGGGCCGCGGGCGACATGCGTTCGCGCGGCTTCCTGCTGGGCGGCACCGCGGGCCGTACGACGCTGAACGGCGAAGGCCTGCAGCACGAAGACGGCCACTCGCTGCTGTGGGCGGCATCGGTGCCGAACTGCGTGAGCTACGACCCGACGTTCGGTTATGAACTCGCGGTGATCGTCCAGGACGGCCTGCGCCGCATGGTGCAGGACCAGGAAGACGTGTACTACTACATCACGGTGATGAACGAGAACTACGAGCACCCGGCGATTCCGCAGGGCGAGCACGTGGCGGCCGACATCATCAAGGGCATGTACGCGTTCAGGAAGGCCGACGCCGACAAGAAGGCGCCGCGCGTCCAGCTGCTCGGCGCGGGCACGATCTTCAACGAAGTGATCGCCGCCGCCGACCTGCTGAAGAACGACTGGGGCGTCGCCGCCGACCTGTGGAGCGTGCCGAGCTTCACCGAACTCGCGCGCGAAGGCCATCAGGTCGAGCGCTGGAACCTGCTCCATCCGACCGAGGAGCGTCGCCTGTCGCACGTGCAGAAGTGCCTGAAGGACACGCAGGGCCCGGTCATCGCTTCGACCGACTACGTCCGTGCGCTGGTCGACCAGATCCGCGGCCAGATCGATCGCCGCTTCGTCGTGCTGGGCACCGACGGCTTCGGTCGTTCGGACACCCGCGAGAAGCTGCGTCACTTCTTCGAAGTCGACCGTCACTGGGTCACCGTCGCCGCGCTCAACGCGCTGGCCGACGAAGGCACGATCGAGCGCAAGGTGGTCGCGGACGCGATCGCCAAGTACAACCTCGATCCGTCCAAGCCCAACCCGATGACCGTTTAACGCACACGCCGTGTGATGCCGCGCGCCGCTCCCGCGAGGAGCGCGCGCGGCCATGGAGACAGAAACAGATGAGTCAAGCGATCGAAGTGAAGGTGCCGGATATCGGCGATTACAAGGACGTGCCGGTCATCGAGATCGGCGTGAAGGTCGGCGACACGGTCGAGCCCGAGCAGTCGCTCGTCACGCTCGAGTCCGACAAGGCGACGATGGACGTGCCGAGCCCGGTCGGCGGCGTCGTGAAGGAAATCAAGGTCAAGGTCGGCGATTCCGTGTCGGAAGGCTCGTTGATCATCCTGCTCGAAGGCGGCGCAGGCGCGCAGGCGAATGGCGCGGCCGCGCCGGCCGCGGCTCCCGCTCCCGCAGCAGCGCCGGCACCGGCCGCCGCCGCGCCCGCTGCCGCACCGGCCGCGTCCGGCGGCACGCTCGAAGTGAAGGTGCCCGACATCGGCGACTACAAGGATGTCCCGGTGATCGAGATCGGCGTGAAGGTCGGCGACACGGTCGAGAAGGAACAGTCGCTCGTCACGCTCGAGTCGGACAAGGCGACGATGGACGTGCCGAGCCCGGCCGCCGGCGTCGTGAAGGGCATCTTGGTCAAGGTGGGCGATTCGGTGTCGGAAGGCACGCTGATCGTGCTGCTCGAAGCCGCAGGCGCACCGGCTGCAGCCGCACCGCAGGCCAGCGCGCCGGCGCCGGCCGCGGCCGCCCCGGCGCCCGCCGCCGCACCGGCACCCGCGAAGGCTGCGCCGGCACCGGCCGCCGCCGCTCCGGCTCCGGCCGCCGCGCCGTCGGGCGAATATCGCGCGAGCCACGCATCGCCGTCGGTCCGCAAGTTCGCACGCGAACTCGGCGTCGAAGTCGCGCGCGTGCAGGGCTCGGGGCCGAAGGGCCGCATTACGAAGGAAGACGTGACGGGCTTCGTGAAGGGCGTGATGACGGGCCAGCGCGCGGCGCCGGCCGCGGCAGCCGCGCCGGCAGGCGGCGGCGAGCTGAACCTGCTGCCCTGGCCGAAGGTCGACTTCTCGAAGTTCGGCCCGTTCGAGGCGAAGCCGCTGTCGCGCATCAAGAAGATCTCGGGCGCGAACCTGCATCGCAACTGGGTGATGATCCCGCACGTCACGAACAACGACGAAGCGGACATCACCGA
This sequence comes from Burkholderia sp. BCC0398, assembly GCF_902833245.1. NCBI lineage: Bacteria > Pseudomonadati > Pseudomonadota > Betaproteobacteria > Burkholderiales > Burkholderiaceae > Burkholderia > Burkholderia sp. BCC0398. The sequence goes on along the minus strand of NZ_CADFEM010000006.1, from coordinate 401,278 downwards.
GCTCGAAGCGCTGCGCGTCCAGCTGAACAAGGAACACGAAAAGGCGGGCGTGAAGTTCACGATGCTCGCGTTCGTGATCAAGGCGGTCGTCGCCGCGCTGAAGAAATTCCCGACCTTCAACGCGAGCCTCGACGGCGACAACCTCGTGTTCAAGCAGTACTTCCACGTCGGTTTCGCGGCCGATACGCCGAACGGCCTCGTCGTGCCGGTGATCCGCGATGCGGACAAGAAGGGCCTCGTCGACATCGCGAAGGAAATGAGCGACCTGTCGAAGGCCGCGCGCGAAGGCAAGCTGAAGCCGGACCAGATGCAGGGCGGCTGCTTCTCGATCTCGTCGCTCGGCGGGATCGGCGGGACAAACTTCACGCCGATCATCAACGCGCCGGAAGTGGCGATCCTCGGGTTGTCGCGCGGGCAGATGAAGCCGGTGTGGGACGGCAAGCAGTTCGTGCCGCGGCTCATGCTGCCGTTGTCGCTGTCGTATGACCATCGTGTCATCGATGGCGCCGAAGCCGCGCGGTTCAATGCGTATCTCGGCGCGTTGCTCGGGGATTTCCGTCGCATCATTCTTTGATGAGATGAGGGGCTCGCGGGGGCGTGGTTTCGTGTCTGTTCTCCACGCTCTTGTCGTTGAACCTGTTTTGCCAACGGTCTGCTAGCGTCGCCCCTGCGCGGGGCGGCGGTCACTTTTCTTTGTCTTCCAAAGAAAAGTGACCAAAAGAAAGGCGCGTCCTTGGGCGGACGGCAAAGGTGGTCCTGCCCAACGTCGCGTGCTCTTGTCAGGCCGCATGTCGTCAGGTTCCGTCTTTCCGCCGGTCCCTCCCTCTCTCTCTGCAGCTATTCAAGAAGGGGACAGTCATGAGTCTCATCGAAGTCAAGGTTCCGGATATCGGCGATTTCAGCGGCGTCGATGTCATCGAAGTCAACGTCAAACCCGGCGACGTGATCGAAAAAGAGCAAACGCTCATCACGCTCGAATCCGATAAAGCCTCCATGGAAGTGCCCAGCGACGTCGCCGGCACCGTCAAGGAAGTCAAGGTCAAAGCCGGCGAGAAAGTCTCGCAGGGCACCGTCATCGCCATCGTCGAAGCGTCGGCAGGCGCAGCCGCTCCCGCGAAAGCGCCCGAAGCGCCGAAGCCCGCAGCCGCGCCGGCACCCGCGCCCGCGCCGCAAGCCGGCAGCTACAGCGGCGCCGCCGACATCGAGTGCGACATGCTCGTGCTCGGCGCCGGCCCCGGCGGCTACTCGGCCGCATTCCGCGCCGCCGACCTCGGCATGAAGACCGTACTCGTCGAACGCTATTCGACGCTCGGCGGCGTCTGCCTGAACGTCGGCTGCATCCCGTCGAAGGCGCTGCTGCATACGTCGCTCGTCGTCGAGGAAGCCGCGGCGCTCGCGTCGCACGGCATCACGTTCGGCAAGCCGCAAGTCGATCTCGACAAGCTGCGCGACTTCAAGGGCGGCGTCGTCAAGAAACTGACGACCGGCCTCGCCGGCATGGCGAAGGCGCGCAAGGTCGAAGTGGTCACCGGCGTCGGCGCGTTCGTCGATCCGTTCCACATGGAAGTGCAGGGCGAAAACGGCAAGAAGGTCGTCAAGTTCAAGCAGGCGATCATCGCCGCGGGCTCGCAGGCCGTGAAGCTGCCGTTCATGCCGGAAGACCCGCGCGTCGTCGATTCGACGGGCGCGCTCGAACTGCGCCAGCTGCCCAAGCGTATGCTCGTGATCGGCGGCGGCATCATCGGCCTCGAAATGGCGACGGTCTACTCGACGCTCGGCGCCGAGATCGACGTCGTCGAAATGATGGACGGCCTGATGATGGGCGCCGACCGCGATCTCGTGAAGGTCTGGGAAAAGTACAACGCGAAGCGCTTCGGCAACGTGATGCTGAAGACCAAGACGGTCGGCGCGGAAGCGAAGGAAGACGGCATCTACGTGAAGTTCGAGGGCGAAAAGGCGCCGGCGGAAGCGCAGCGCTACGACCTCGTGCTCGTCGCGGTGGGCCGCAGCCCGAACGGCAAGAAGATCGGTGCCGACAAGGCCGGCGTCGCGGTCACGGATCGCGGCTTCATCGACGTCGACAAGCAGATGCGCACGAACGTCCCGCACATCTTCGCGATCGGCGATATCGTCGGCCAGCCGATGCTCGCGCACAAGGCCGTGCATGAAGGCCACGTCGCCGCGGAAGCCGCGCACGGCGAAAAGGCGTACTTCGACGCACTGCAGATCCCGTCGGTGGCCTACACCGATCCGGAAGTGGCGTGGGCCGGCAAGACCGAGGACCAGTGCAAGGCCGAAGGCATCAAGTACGGCAAGGCCGTGTTCCCGTGGGCCGCTTCGGGCCGCGCAATCGCGAACGGTCGCGACGAAGGCTTCACGAAGCTGATCTTCGACGAGGAAACCCATCGCGTGATCGGCGGTGCGATCGTCGGCCTGAACGCGGGCGACCTGATCAGCGAAGTGTGTCTCGCGGTCGAGATGGGCGCGGACGCGGAAGACATCGGCAAGACGATCCACCCGCACCCGACGCTCGGCGAATCGGTCGGCATGGCCGCCGAGCTGTACGAAGGCGTCTGTACGGACCTGCCGCCGCAACGCAAGAAGTAACAGTAACGCGACCGGCATGGCCGGCCACGCGCCGGCCACGAAAACGCCGCCGCCCGGGCAAACCGGACGGCGGCGTTTTGTTTTGCGTGGCGCGCGACAGGCTCGATGGTGGCGGGCAGTTGGCCGCCCGCCCGGCACATTCCGGCGCCAGAAACGAAAAAGCCGCGCTGGGCGCGGCTCTTTCAGGAGCAGGGGACGCTTACGCGGCCGGCTTGCTCGAACGACGTGCGGCAGCGGCGGTTGCAGCCTTCGTTGCGACGGCAGCAGCGGCGTTGAAGTTCGTTTCAGCGATTTCCACCGCTTGCTTCGTGGCCTTCTGAACCGTTTCGTACGTGGTGTTCGCAGCGTTCAGCGCCGACTTCAGTGCGGCGACAGCCGTTTCCGAACCGGCCGGGGCGTTCTTCGCGACGTTGTCGACGAGTGCCTGGACCTTCTTGTTCTGCTCGTCGAATTGCGCTTCGGCGACCTTCGCGAACTCGGCTTGCGTCGACGATGCGATTTCGTACAGGTGACGGCCGTACGACAGCACCTTTTCCGCGACCGGCTGCGACAGGCTCGCTTGCAGCGCGATCAGTTCCTGCGCGTCCTTCACCGACAGCAGACGCTGCGCGTTTTCCTGGCCTTCGGCCAGCGTCGACTTCACGACTTGCAGGTTGAGTTCGATCAGCTTTTCGACGCCTTCGAACGCCTTGGTCGTCAGACCGAACAGGCTTTCGAGGTTGGCTTTTTGGGCGGCGGCGATTTGCTCGGGGGTCAGCAAGGACATGTCAGGCTCCTGAAAAGCGATCGCGTCGATCGCAGGATAAAGGGCACTACGCTGGGGAACTTCGGCGCCGCGTGCTTTGTGCAACGCAGCAATGAGGCCTATTTTAGGGCAGAGAGCACGGATGTCAAGCATTTTTTGTGCGTTGCACAATCGCGACAAATTATCGATAAAACAACGAGTTATCGCACCCGTGCGGAATCGGTTTCATGCGTGTTCCCACATGGTGCGCACGGCGCCGGGGAAAACGCGCCGCACCATGATCACGCACAGGTAAACCTGACAGGCCCATGGAACGTTATCCTTCTGTTCCTGTCGAAAAACGCGCCGTTTCGACGCGCGTGCCGTGGCGACGTGCCGCCGTTACGGCCGAGACCGGCGCCCTGGGCACGCCGAGCATCGGATACGTACTTTCCCCGCTTTAAATTGCCGCCGAAGTGACGTTATCTCAATTAACCGCGTGGTAATCGGGAGACGGGCGCTGTCGGGCAGTGCGTCCCATCGATTTTTTCGATGGGAACGGAAGGGTCGATTGGCCGGAGGTTGGCCGACTCTTACATTCCGGTTTAAAGACGATCGGTAAGTGCCTAATATTGCTCTTTTTTTCAGCTTTAACTACACTTGCGGAAACCTCCCGCCCGCTTTGTCCAGACCCCAATGAAAGCCGAATCGTTTTCACCGCGCAGATTGTTGCAGAGCATGACGCTCGGCACCGCTGTGTCGGTCGCAGTCGCGTTGCTCGCGACCACCGCGTCCGTCACGCCTGCCGACGCCTTCGCCGCCACTGCGAAGACCCAAGCCGCCAAGAAAAAGGCCGTCGCTCCTGCTTCGTCAGCGAAGAAGAAGTCGGCCCGGGCGACCTCCGACAAATCCGCCAAGGTCGCCGACGCCGATGCGCCGCGCGCGAAAGCGTCGCGTAAGCGCGTGACGCTCGCGGCGAACAACCTGCATGGCGGCCATCGCGGCGCGGTGCGCAAGGTCGCGTTCCAGCCGCGCCGTCCGACGGTCGGCCAGGCGTTCGGCCTGCACGACACGCCCGACGCGCTCGCGCTGCGCTCGAGCGTCGCGTACGTCGTCGACCAGAATTCCGGCGAGCCGCTGTTCGACAAGAATTCGCACGCGGTCGTGCCGATCGCGTCGATCTCGAAGCTGATGACGGCCATGGTCGTGCTCGACTCGAAGTCGCCGATGACCGATCAGCTCGAAGTCACCGACGAAGACCGCGACTACGAGAAGGGCACGGGCTCGCGCCTGTCGGTCGGCTCGGTGCTGTCGCGCGAGGACATGCTGCACATCGCGCTGATGGCGTCGGAAAACCGCGCGGCCGCCGCGCTGTCGCGCTACTATCCGGGCGGTCGTCCGGCGTTCATCGCAGCGATGAACGCGAAGGCGAAGTCGCTCGGCATGACCGATACGCATTTCGAGAATTCGACCGGCCTGTCGAGCTCGAACGTGTCGAGCGCGCGCGATCTCGTGAAGATGGTCAATGCAGCGTACCAGTACCCGATGATCCGCCAGTTCTCGACTGATCGTACCTACGAGGTGTACACGGGCAAGCGCAACCTCGTCTACAACAGCACCAACGCGCTGATCCGCGGCAACGGCTCGTGGGACATCGGCCTGCAGAAGACGGGCTTCATCAACGAAGCGGGCGAATGCCTCGTGATGCAGGCCACGATTCACGGCCGGCCGATGGTCATGGTGCTGCTCGATTCGTTCGGCAAGTACTCGCGTTTCGCCGATGCCTCGCGCCTGCGCAACTGGCTCGATGCCGGCGGCGGCGAGCGCCTGACGGCGGCCAACACGCCGAGCGGCGGCACCTGATCGCGCGCGGCGGTTCGCCGCCGTACCGTACCGGTCGCCGCAACGCAAAAGCCCCGCAATCGCGGGGCTTTTTTTTGTCTGGCGAAACCGGCGCCGGCGCCGGAAGGAACCTGGCCGCCGGCGCGGCTTACGCCTGCCGCTGCAGCCCGTCCACGTCCTTCGCGGGCGCCGGCCGGTAGCCGAGCGATTCCGAGATGGTGAGCGCCGTCCGGCTCAACTGGCCGAGCCACGCGTCCTGCAGCCGGTCGGCCGGCGCCGACAGCGACAGGCCCGCGACGAGCTTGCCCGAATCGTCGTAGATGCCGGCCGCGATGCAGCGCACGCCGAGTTCGAGTTCTTCATTGTCGCGCGCGCACGATTGCTGGCGGACGATCGTCAGCTCGCGCTCGAGCTTCGCGATATCGGTGATGCTGTTCTGCGTATGGCCGGACAGCCCCGTGCGCGTCGCATACGCACGCACGCGCGACGTTTCGTCGGCCGCGAGGAACAGCTTGCCGACCGACGTGAGGTGCAGCGGCGCGCGGCCGCCGATCGCGCGGACGACCTGCATTCCCGAGCGCTCCGAATACGCGCGCTCGATATAGACGATCTCGTCGCCCTGGCGCACCGACAGGTTCACGGTCTGCCCGGTGAGGCGGTGCAGCTCGCGCATCGGCATCAGCGCCGCGTCGCGCACCGACAGGCGCGCCTTCACGAGATTGCCGAGCTCGAGCAACCGCATGCCGAGGCGGTAGGTGCCGGGATCGGAGCGGTCGACGAGGCGGCAGGTCACCATGTCGTTGAGGATGCGGTGCGCGGTCGACGGGTGCAACTCCGTGCGCTGCGCAAGTTCCTTCAGGCTGACGGGGTCGCTGTGCGCGGCGAGCGCGTCCAGCAACCGCATCATGCGTTCGATCACCTGGATCGACGTTTTTGAATCCGGGGTGGGTTGGCTCATGTCGGGGGAGGAATCGGTTGACGCGTCAAGCGGTGTTGGATCGATTGTATCTCGTATCGTGAAAAAAGCGAACGCCGTTCGAGGAAGTCCTCGTTTCGCGCACCGCGGGCTTGCGCGCGGGCCGGCGTTGGTCTTGCCGGACAAACGTCGGATAATGAGAGCCGTTTTCTCGAAGGAGCACGTATGCGAGTCGGTTTGTTCGTCACCTGCCTGGTCGACCTGATGCGCCCCGAAATCGGTTTTTCGGCGCTCAAGCTGATTCGCGACGCCGGCTACGAGGTGATCGTGCCGCCCACGCAGACCTGCTGCGGCCAGCCCGCCTACAACTCGGGCGACCGCGCGCTCGCGCGCGACCTCGCGGAAAAGACGCTGCGCGAGTTCGAGTCATTCGATTACATCGTCGCGCCGTCCGGTTCGTGTGGCGGGATGATCCGCGCGCACTACGGCGACCTGTTCCGCGACGATCCCGAGCTGATGGGGCGCTACACGCGGTTCCAGCAGAAAGTTTACGAACTCACCGATTTCCTCGCGAACGTCGCGAAGGTGTCGCTCGCGCCGGGCGAATTCGCCGGGCCGGTCACCTATCACGATTCGTGCTCGGGCCTGCGCGAGCTCGGCGTGAAGGCGCAGCCGCGCGCGCTGCTCGCACAGCGCGGCGTGGCCGTCACCGAGATGAAGGACTGCGAGCACTGTTGCGGCTTCGGCGGCACCTTCTCGGTGAAATACGGCGACATCTCGGCGGCCATCGCGGACGAAAAATGCGCGAACGTGCGCGCGTCGGGCGCGGGCACTGTGGTGCTCGGCGATCTCGGCTGCATGCTGAACATCGAAGGGCGGTTGCGCCGCACCGGCGACCGCGACACGCGCGTGCTGCACGTCGCGCAAGTGCTGGCGGGCGACGTCTGACGCCCGGTTCCGCTCACTTTTCCCCCGATACCGCGATGCAAGTCCAATCGATGCATTTCAAGGCGCGCGCCGGCCAGAAGCTGGCCGACCAGCGCCTGCAGCAGAACCTGAAGAAGCTGTCGACGAAGTTCGTGTCCGCGCGCGCCGACGCGATGACCCTGATCGACTTTCCGGCCACGCGCGCCGCGCTGAAGGCGCGCCGCAACCGCGCGCTCGAGAATCTCGACGTGTGGCTCGAGGCGTTCGAGCGCGAGGCGACGCGGCGCGGCACGACGGTGCTCTTCGCCGAAACGACTGCGGACGCCGCGCGGCTCGTGGCCGACATCGCGCGCCGGCACGACGTGAAGAAGGTCATCAAGACCAAGTCGATGGTGTCCGAGGAAATGCGCCTGAACGCGGTGCTCGCCGAGATGGGCGTGCAGTCGATCGAGACCGATCTCGGCGAATACATCCTGCAGATCAACGACAACGAGCCGCCGAGCCACATCATTGCGCCCGTCGTGCACAAGGACAAGGACGAGATCGCCGACCTGTTCGCGCGCACGCATGGGCGCGAGCGGCTCACCGAGATCCCGGACATGACGCGCGAGGCGCGCGAGGTGCTGCGCCCGCATTTCATGTCGGCCGACATGGGCGTGACGGGCGGCAACTTCGTGATCGCGGAAACGGGTTCGGTCGCGATCGTGACGAACGAAGGGAACGAGGGCATGTGCACGGTGATGCCGCGCGTGCATGTCGCGGTGACCGGCATCGAGAAGGTGCTGCCGACCCTCGAGGATCTCGCGACCGCGATGCGGCTGCTGCCGCGTTCCGCGACCGGGCAGAAGACGTCGAACTATTTCTCGCTGCTGACCGGGCCGCGCGGGCCCGGCGACGAGGACGGCCCCGAGCACAACTACGTGGTGCTCGTGGACGGCGGCCGCACGGGCCTGATCGGCGGCGAATTCCAGGAGATGCTGCGCTGCATCCGCTGCGGCGCGTGCATGAACCATTGCCCGGTGTACCAGAAGGTCGGCGGTCATGCGTACGGCTGGGTCTATCCGGGGCCGATGGGATCGGTGCTGACGCCGAGCTACGTCGGGCTCGACCGCACGCTCGACCTGCCGCAGGCGGCGACGCTGTGCGGCGAATGCGACAGCGTGTGCCCGGCCGGGATTCCGTTGTCGCACCTGTTGCGCACGTTGCGCGAGAAGCAGGTCGAGCGCCACCTGCGACCGTGGCGCGAACGCGCGGCGCTCGCCGCGTGGGGGTTCTTCGCCCGACGCCCGATGCTGTATGCGCTGACGACCAAGCTCGCGGTGCGCGTCCTCGAACGGCTGGGCGGCGACGGCGGCATGCTGCGGCGCCTGCCGATGATGGGCGGCTGGATGGATACGCGCGACCTTCCGACGCCGACCGGGCGCACGTTCCGCGAGCTGTACGCGGCGTCGCAAAGTCACCTCGGCTGACACTGTTCAGCGAGCGGCAACAGTGCGTTCGCTATTTGCATATTTATCTTGATAGATGCGGTCTATAGAATCTCGCCTGTAGTCCCCGGAATCGGGTTTCGGGGTACGAGGTCAACGAGGTCCGCATCATGAAAAAGACAATATCGATGTACTGGCCGCTGGCAATCGTGGTTCCGCTGGCAGCGGTTGCCTATCTGCATGCGATGGCCGATGCGCCGTCGCGCGGCCCGCTCGCGGTTCACCAGGCGTCCGCCGAACTGGCGCGCGCGGTGTCGTTCGGGCTGGTCGGCGACGCGGCGCAGCCGCTGCCCGCGGCATCCGGCGACATGGCGCTCGCTGCGCCGAAGGCGCTGTAACGCATGACACCGTCGCTTCGCGCGGCGGCGTCATGTCGGCCGCCTTTGTATAATGGCGTGTTCTTCTCCCACGCGGTGCGCCGCGGCTTTTCGATAGTGCGATGACCCGCGTTGCGATCTGTTTCGTCTGTCTCGGCAACATCTGCCGTTCGCCCACCGCGGAGGGCGTGATGCGCCACCAGGTCGATGCGGCCGCGCTGGCCGACCGGATCGCGATCGATTCGGCCGGCACTGGCGACTGGCACGTCGGCGAGCCGCCCGATACGCGTGCGCAGGCGGCAGCCCGTAGCCGCGGCTACGATCTGTCGGCGCTGCGCGCGCGGCAGGTGAGCGCGGCGGATTTCGAGCGGTTCGATCTGCTGCTCGCGATGGACGAAGCGAATCTCGCCGAGCTGCGCCGTCGCTGTCCGCCGCAGCATCGCGACAAGGTGCGCCTGCTGATGGAATTCGCGCCGGGCGCGACCGAAACCGAAGTGGCCGATCCGTATTTCGGCGGCGCGCAGGGCTTCGAGCAGGTGCTCGACCAGGTCGAGCGCGCGTGCGCGGGTCTGCTGGAGACGCTCCGCGCACGCACGGCGCACTGACCGCGCGATATTCAGCGGTCTGCGAATACCCTTTCACAGACATGGATACTTGACTAAAAACGTCAAATATTTATACTTGACCAAAATCGTCAAGATTGCAGTCCCCTAGACACCATGAGACTCACCACCAAAGGCCGTTTCGCCGTCACGGCGATGATTGACTTGGCACTGCGCCAGGAGCAGGGCCCGGTGACGCTTGCAGGCATCAGCCAGCGCCAGCGGATTTCGCTCTCGTATCTCGAACAGCTGTTCGGCAAGCTGCGCAGGCATGAAATCGTCGAATCCGTGCGCGGCCCGGGCGGCGGCTACAACCTCGCGCGTCGCGCGCAGGACGTCACCGTCGCCGACATCATCATCGCGGTCGATGAACCGCTCGACGCCACGCAGTGCGGCGGCAAAGGCACGTGCGACGGCTCGAAGCAGCCCGACGGCCATTGCATGACGCACGAGCTGTGGTCGACGCTGAACCAGAAGATGGTCGAATACCTCGATTCGGTGTCGCTGCAGGATCTCGTCGATCAGCAGCGCGCACGCGAGGGCGCCCCTGCGGTGCTGCGCGACCGTCGCGCGCCGGAGCCCGTCGCCGCACCGGCCGAGCCCGTGCGCACGATGCCGCTCGGCCCCAATTCGGTGTTCAACATCGCGAGTTCGTGAGCGCGAAGGCGCCCGCCAACCCCCATAACGCACATAGTCCCTGCACAGAATACCCGGAGCGACAGATGACCCAAGAGACTCTCCACCTGCCCATCTATATGGATTACAGCGCGACGACGCCCGTCGATCCGCGCGTGGTCGACAAGATGGTGCCGTACCTGCGCGAGCAGTTCGGCAACCCGGCGTCGCGCAGCCACGCTTACGGCTGGGACGCGGAGCGTGCGGTCGAGGAAGCGCGCGAACAGGTGGCCGCACTCGTGAACGCCGATCCGCGCGAGATCATCTGGACGTCGGGCGCCACCGAGTCGGACAACCTCGCGATCAAGGGCGCCGCGAACTTCTACAAGGGCAAGGGCAAGCACATCATCACGGTGAAGACCGAGCACAAGGCCGTGCTCGACACGTGCCGCGAGCTCGAGCGCGACGGTTTCGAAGTCACCTACCTCGACGTGAAGGACGACGGCCTGATCGACCTCGACGTGTTCAAGGCCGCACTGCGCGCGGACACGATCCTCGTGTCGGTGATGCACGTGAACAACGAGATCGGCGTGATCCAGGACATCGAGACGATCGGTGAAATCTGCCGCGAGAAGGGCATCGTGTTCCACGTCGATGCCGCGCAGTCGACCGGCAAGGTCGCGATCGACCTCGCGAAGCTGAAGGTCGACCTGATGTCGTTCTCGGCGCACAAGACCTACGGCCCGAAGGGCATCGGCGCGCTGTACGTGCGCCGCAAGCCGCGCGTGCGCATCGAAGCGCAGATGCACGGCGGCGGTCACGAGCGCGGGATGCGGTCGGGCACGCTGGCGACGCACCAGATCGTCGGCATGGGCGAGGCGTTCCGCATCGCGCGCGAGGAAATGGCGACCGAGAACGAGCGCATCCGCATGCTGCGGGACAAGCTGCTGCGCGGCCTGTCGCAGATCGAGGAAACCTACGTGAACGGCGACATGGATCGCCGTGTCCCGCACAACCTGAACATCAGCTTCAACTTCGTCGAAGGCGAGTCGCTGATCATGGCGATCAAGGACGTTGCGGTGTCGTCGGGCTCCGCATGCACGTCCGCGTCGCTGGAGCCGTCGTACGTGCTGCGTGCGCTCGGCCGCAACGACGAACTCGCGCACAGCTCGATCCGCTTCACGGTCGGCCGCTTCACGACGGAGCAGGAAGTCGACTTCGTGGTCGATCTGCTGAACAGCAAGATCGCGAAGCTGCGCGAACTGTCGCCGCTCTGGGAAATGCACCAGGAAGGCATCGATCTGTCGACGATCGAATGGGCCGCGCACTGATACCGCATTGAATGCAACCGCGGGCGGATTGACGCACGCAGACGTAACGAGTCAAGGAGTCTGAGTCATGTCTTACAGCAACAAGGTTCTGGATCACTACGAAAACCCGCGCAACGTCGGTTCGTTCGCGAAGGACGACGACACGGTCGGCACGGGCATGGTCGGCGCGCCGGCATGCGGCGACGTGATGAAGCTGCAGATCCGCGTCGGCGCGGACGGCGTGATCGAAGACGCGAAGTTCAAGACCTACGGTTGCGGTTCTGCGATCGCATCGAGCTCGCTCGTCACCGAATGGGTGAAGGGCAAGACGCTCGACGAGGCACTGTCGATCAAGAACACGCAGATCGCCGAGGAACTCGCGCTGCCGCCGGTGAAGATTCACTGCTCGATCCTCGCGGAAGACGCGATCAAGGCAGCCGTGGCCGACTACAAGAAGCGCCACGACACCAAGGAAAGCGATCAGGCAGCAGCCTGAACGGCATCGAGCGGCTAGGGAAGGGAACGCGGCGGGCCCCGGCGGCGCGCCGCGGCAAGGACATCATGGCAATTACACTGACCGAAAAAGCAGCACAGCACGTGCAGAAATACCTCGTCCGTCGCGGCAAGGGTGTGGGCCTGCGGCTTGGCGTTCGCACGACCGGGTGCTCGGGGCTCGCGTACAAGCTCGAGTATGTCGACGAGCTGGCTCCCGAGGATCAGGTGTTCGAGAGCCATGGCGTGAAGGTCGTCGTCGATCCGAAGAGCCTCGCCTATATCGACGGCACCGAGCTCGACTTCGCCCGTGAAGGCCTGAACGAAGGGTTCAAGTTCAACAACCCGAACGTGAAGGACGAGTGCGGGTGCGGGGAATCGTTCCGCGTGTGACGCGGCTCCCTCCGCGCGACGCGGGCAACAGGCGGCACGGGCCGCCTTTTTAATGTGCGGCGTTTGCCGCGCGACGAACCGGAATTGAACGCGACGATGGTTTCGCTCAAAGACAGCCATTTCGACCTGTTTCACCTGCCGGCGCAATTCGCGCTCGATGAGACGGCGCTCGACACCGCCTATCGGACGGTGCAGACGCAAGTGCATCCGGACCGCTTCGCAGCGGCCGGCGATGCGCAAAAGCGCATCGCGATGCAATGGGCCACGCGCGCGAACGAGGCGTACCGCACGCTGCGCGATCCGCTGAAGCGCGCGTCCTATCTGCTGTCGCTGCGCGGCGTCGACATCGGCGCGGAAAACAACACGGCGATGGAGCCCGCCTTCCTGATGCAGCAGATGGAATGGCGCGAGGGCATCGAGGACGCCGCGGCCGCCCGCAACGTCGACGCGCTCGATGCATTGCTCGCCGAGTTGAGCGACGAGAAGCGCGTGCGCGTCGAGCGCCTCGGCACGCTGCTCGACAGCGGCGCCGACCAGGCAGCCGCGGAAGCCGTGCGTCAGCTGATGTTCATCGAACGGGTCGCGTCGGAAGTGGGCGCGCAGATCGAGCGCCTCGAAACTTAACCGCGTGCCTGGCGGCACGCGCAGCAAACGGGCCGAGCGCCCGAACGAACCAAGATGGCTTTACTGCAAATTTCCGAACCGGGCATGGCGCCGGCGCCGCACCAGCGGCGACTCGCCGTCGGGATCGATCTCGGCACGACGAACTCGCTCGTCGCCGCCGTGCGCAACAGCGTGCCCGAAGTCCTGCCGGACGAAGCGGGCCGCGTGCTGCTGCCGTCGGTGGTCCGTTACCTCGAGAAGGGCGGCCGCCGCATCGGCCACGAAGCGAAGGCGCAGGCCGCGACCGATCCGCGCAACACGATCGTGTCGGTCAAGCGCTTCATGGGCCGCGGCAAGGCCGAGGTCGAAGGCGCGGCGAACGCGCCGTACGAATTCGTCGACGCGCCGGGCATGGTGCAGATCCGCACGATCGACGGCGTGAAGAGCCCGGTCGAAGTGTCGGCCGAGATTCTCGCGACACTGCGTTATCGCGCCGAGGATTCGCTCGGCGACGATCTGGTCGGCGCGGTGATCACTGTGCCCGCGTACTTCGACGACGCACAGCGCCAGGCGACCAAGGATGCCGCGCGCCTCGCGGGCCTCAACGTGCTGCGCCTGCTGAACGAACCGACCGCCGCGGCGATCGCCTATGGTCTCGACAACGCGGCCGAAGGCCTTTATGCGGTGTACGACCTCGGCGGCGGCACGTTCGACCTGTCGATCCTGAAGCTGACGAAGGGCGTGTTCGAGGTGCTGGCCGCGGGCGGCGATTCCGCGCTCGGCGGCGACGATTTCGACCACGCGCTGTTCGGTCACGTGCTCGCGCAGGCCGGTATCGACGCGAAGACGCTCGCGCCCGAGGACGTGCGCCTGCTGCTCGATCGCGTGCGCGTGCTGAAGGAAGCGCTGTCGTCGGCGCCTGAAGCGGCGCTCGACGTGACGCTGTCGAGCGGCGCGCACCTCGTGCAGACGATTTCGCACGACACGTTCGCGTCGCTCGTCGAGCCGCTCGTGCAGCGCACGCTCACGCCGACCCGCAAGGCGCTGCGCGATGCGCAGGTCACGCCGGCCGACATCAAGGGCGTCGTGCTCGTCGGCGGCGCGACGCGCATGCCGGTGATCCGCGACGCGGTCGCGAAGTATTTCGGCCAGCCGCCGCTCGTGAACCTCGATCCGGACCAGGTCGTCGCGCTCGGCGCGGCGATCCAGGCCGATCTGCTCGCGGGCAACCGCGGCACCGGCGACGACTGGCTGCTGCTCGACGTGATTCCGCTGTCGCTCGGTGTCGAGACGATGGGCGGTCTCGTCGAGAAGATCATTCCGCGCAACTCGACGATTCCGATCGCGCGTGCGCAGGAATTCACGACCTTCAAGGACGGCCAGACCGCGATGGCAATCCACGTCGTGCAGGGCGAGCGCGAGCTCGTCGCCGACTGCCGGTCGCTCGCGCGCTTCGAGCTGCGCGGCATTCCGCCGATGACGGCGGGCGCGGCCCGCATTCGCGTGACCTATCAGGTCGACGCGGACGGCCTCCTGTCGGTGTTCGCCCGCGAGCAGTTGTCGGGCGTCGAGGCGTCGGTCGTCGTGAAGCCGTCGTACGGCCTCGCCGACGACGACATCGCGAAGATGCTGGAAGACAGCTTCAAGACCGCCGAAATCGACATGCGCGCCCGTGCGCTGCGCGAAGCGCAGGTCGAGGCCGAGCGGATGCTCGAGGCGACGCAGGCCGCACTGGCGGCCGACGGCGAATTGCTCGAGGCCGACGAGCGCGCGCAGGTCGACGCGCTGACCGCGGCGTTGCGCGCGGTCGCGCAGGGCGACGATACGAACGCGATCGAAGCGGCGACCAAGGCGCTGGCCGACGGTACCGACGAATTCGCGGCGCGCCGGATGGACAAGAGCATCAAGCGCGCGCTGTCGGGCCGCCGGCTCGACGAGATCTGAACCCACGAACCGCGCATCGGCCGGCAACGGCCCGCGCGACGATGAACGTGCGGCGCGCGGCGCCGCACCCTGACTGACGGAACGAACATGCCTCAACTGGTGGTGCTGCCTCACGTCGAACTGTGCCCGGACGGTGCGGTGATCGACGCGACGCCCGGCAAGAGTATCTGCGACAACCTGCTCGATCACGGGATCGAGATCGAGCATGCATGCGAGAAGTCGTGCGCATGCACGACGTGCCACGTGGTGATCCGCGAAGGCTTCAACGATCTGACGCCGTCCGAGGAGGACGAGGATGATCTGCTGGACAAGGCGTGGGGCCTCGAGCCGACGTCGCGCCTGTCGTGCCAGGCGATCGTGAAGGAAGATTCGGACCTGGTGGTCGAGATCCCGAAGTACTCGATCAACCACGCGAAGGAAAATCACTGACAGGAACCGGAGGCAGGCGATGAAATGGACCGATTCGCGTGAAATAGCCATTGCGCTGGCGGACAAGCACCCGGACATCGACCCGCAGCGGATCAACTTCGTCGACCTGCGCCAGTGGGTGCTCGAGCTCGACGGCTTCGACGACGATCCGACGCACTCGGGCGAGAAGATCCTCGAGGCGATCCAGGCACACTGGATCGACGAATCGGATTTCGACGACGAGGACTGACGGACCCGACCGGTCACGGCGTGCGCTGCAACGGTGCACGCCGCGCCAATGAAAAACGGCTCGTGAGCATTTGCTCGCGAGCCGTTTTCGTTTTGGGCGCGCTGCCCGCGCACGTTGCGCGGGCAGGGGACGCCTGCGATTACGCGATCAGCTTCAAGCGCCGACCAGCGTGCCGTTCTCGATCCGCACGCGCTGGCCCTGGCCGAACGGCGGCGGGTTGTGGTACGTGAACGTGCGCGTCGCGCCGCTTTCCATCTGCACTTGCACCTGATAGTCGGTTTCCGCGCGAACCTGCTTCTCGACCTGGTTGCCGGCGAGCCCGCCGCCCAGCGCGCCGATGATCGTCATTGCGGTGCGGCCGTTGCCGTGGCCGAACTGGTTGCCGAGCAGGCCGCCGGCCGCCGCGCCGCCCACGGCGCCGATCCCCGAGCTCTGGCCCGGTGTGCGCGTCTGCGTGATCGCGACGACCGTACCGCAACTCTGGCAGTAGGCTTGCGCGGGCGCCGACGGCTGCTGTGCGTATTGCGGCGGCTGCGGTGCGGTCGTGTGACGGCGGTGCGGCGCGGCCGGGCGCGGCGCGGGCTTCGGCTCGGCCTGCGCGACGGCGGCCTTCTGCTGCGCGGCGGCCTGTTCCGCGGCCTGCCGCTGCGCTTGCGCGGCCAGCGCGGCGCTGGCGGCCGCGGCCGTATCGACGGCCGGTTGCGACGCGATCAGCGCGGCCTGGGTCTGGCCGTTCTGTTCGTTGCTGCTGGTGGCTTTCGGGAAGACGCCCGTGATCGCTGCCGTCGCCGCGAGGCTGGCGACGATGACGGCTCCCGCTGCAGTGGCGATCAGCGGGTGAAGGCGTTGCTTTTGCGGCGTGGTCTGATTCTGGTTGTCCATTTTGTTCTCCAAGGTCGATCCGGATCGGCGCGCTGCGCCGGAGCAGGATCCCACGCTCGGGAGCGAGCAGACTCGGCGTTCCGGCGCCTCGTTCTGGTCCCGTGGTCATGCGTGGTGACGCAACAGGAGTGTCGTCCACGGCCCAGCGGCGCGCCGTATCAAGGTGTAACGAATTGCAGCGGGGCATTCACGGCCGTTTCCGGGAAAACCCGGAGAAGCGCGTCGCGACGAGGGAATAAAACGGGGGAGGATCGAAGGCCGGCGGACGCCGGCTGGCGGGATTTACGCGTCGTTACAAAGCCGACGCGTGCGCGCCACGGGACGCGGCGCACACGCGGTGGCGGGCGTCAGTCTTCGCGGCGCAGGTGCGGGAACAGCAGCACGTCGCGGATCGTCGGGCTGTCGGTCAGCAGCATCACCAGACGGTCGATACCGATCCCGCAACCGCCGGTCGGCGGCATCCCGTATTCGAGCGCGCGGATGTAGTCGGCGTCGAAGAACATCGCTTCCTCGTCGCCCGCATCCTTCTGCTCGACCTGCTTCTTGAAGCGCGCGGCCTGGTCTTCCGGGTCGTTCAGCTCCGAGAAGCCGTTCGCGATTTCGCGGCCGGTCATGAACAGCTCGAAACGCTCGGTGATGCCCGGCACCGTATCCGATGCGCGTGCGAGCGGCGACACCTCGACCGGGTAGTCGATGATGTAGGTCGGCTCCCACAGCTGCGATTCCGCGGTTTCCTCGAACAGCGCGAGCTGCAGCGCGCCGATGCCTGCGTTCAGGAACGCCGGCTGCGACACGTCGACGCCGAGGCGCTTCAGTTCGGTGCGCAGGAACGCGTCGTCCGACAGCTGGCCGTCGGTGTAGTCCGGTGCGTACTTCTGGATCGCCTGCGTGATCGTCAGGCGATGGAACGGCTTCGCGAGGTCGAGCTCGCGGCCCTGGTACTGGATCGTCGCGGTGCCGAGCGCATCGATCGCCGCCTGGCGGATCAACTGCTCGGTGAAGTCCATCAGCCAGCGGTAGTCGGTGTACGCGGCGTAGAACTCCATCATCGTGAATTCCGGGTTGTGACGCGGCGACACGCCTTCGTTCCGGAAGTTACGGTTGATCTCGAACACGCGCTCGAAGCCGCCGACGATCAGGCGCTTCAGGTACAGCTCCGGCGCGATGCGCAGGAACATCTGCATGTCGAGCGCATTGTGATGCGTGACGAACGGCTTCGCGGCCGCGCCGCCCGGGATCGGGTGCAGCATCGGCGTCTCGACTTCCATGAACTCGGCGTTGTCCATGAACTTGCGGATCGACGCGATCGTCTTCGTGCGGGCGCGGAACGTGTCGCGCGTTTCCGGCGTGACGATCAGGTCGACGTAGCGCTGGCGGTAGCGCATTTCCTGGTCGGACAGGCCGTGGAACTTGTCCGGCAGCGGACGCAGCGCCTTCGACAGCAGGCGCAGCTCCTTGCACTGGACCGACAGCTCGCCCTTGTTGGTGCGGAACAGCACGCCGCGCGCGGCGACGATGTCGCCGAGGTCCCACTTCTTGAACGCGTCGTAGGTGTCGGCGCCGACGTCGTTCGGCGTCACGAAGAACTGGATCTGGCCCGATCCGTCCTGCACCGTCGCGAAGCTCGCCTTGCCCATCACGCGCTTGAGCATCATGCGGCCGGCCACCGACACCTCGACCGGGTTCGCTTCGAGCGCGGCCTTGTCCGAATCGGCGAATTTGGCCTGCAGGTCGGCTGCGTGGTGCTCGGGCCGGAAATCGTTCGGATAGGCGACGCCTTGCTCGCGCAACGCGCGCAGCTTCTCGCGGCGCTCGGCGATGATCTGGTTGTCGTCCGCCGTGACGGCGGGCTGCGTTTGGGTCGGTTCGGTCATGATGGTCGGAATTCGGAGTGGGGTGCGGCAACGCAAACGGGAAGGGCGGCGCGGGCCGGCCGCGCCGCGACGCTTACACGCCCTGTTTGAGGCTCGCGCTGATGAAGTCGTCGAGGTCGCCGTCGAGCACCGCCCGCGTGTTGCTCATTTCGACGTTCGTGCGCAGGTCCTTCACGCGGCTCTGGTCGAGCACGTACGAGCGGATCTGGTGGCCCCAGCCCACATCGGTCTTGCTCGATTCGAGCTTGTCCTGCTCGGCCTGGCGCTTGCGCATTTCGACTTCGTACAGGCGCGACTTCAGCATCGCCATCGCTTCGGCGCGGTTGCGGTGCTGCGAGCGGTCGTTCTGGCACTGCACGACGATGCCGGTCGGCATGTGCGTGATCCGTACCGCGGAGTCGGTCTTGTTGATGTGCTGACCGCCCGCGCCCGACGCGCGGTACGTGTCGATGCGCAGGTCGGCCGGGTTGATCTCGACTTCGATCGAATCGTCGATTTCCGGATAGACGAACACCGACGAGAACGACGTATGGCGACCGCCCGACGAGTCGAACGGCGACTTGCGCACGAGACGGTGGATGCCCGTTTCGGTGCGCAGGAAGCCGTATGCGTATTCGCCCGTGACCTTGACCGTCGCGTTCTTGATGCCGGCGACGTCGCCGTCGGACTCTTCGAGCACCTCGGCCTTGAAGCCCTTGCGTTCGCAGTAGCGCAGGTACTGGCGCAGCAGCATCGACGCCCAGTCGCATGCCTCGGTGCCGCCGGCGCCGGCCTGGATGTCGATGAAGCAGTTGTTCGGATCGGCCGGGTTCGAGAACATCCGGCGGAACTCGATGTCGCCGACGCGCGCCTCGAGCTTCGCGGCGTCGTCTTCGGACGCGAGAAGGGTGTCCTCGTCGCCTTCCTCGCGCGCCAGCTCGAACAGGTCGAGCGCATCGCGCAGGTCGCTATCGAGCGCGGTGAGCGTCGTGACGACGCCTTCGAGCAGCTTTTTCTCGCGACCGAGCGCCTGGGCGTTCTTCGAGTCGTTCCAGACGTTCGGGTCTTCGAGTTCCTTGTTGACTTCGGTCAGACGCGCAGCTTTGGCGTCGTAGTCAAAGATACCCCCGAAGCTCGCCCGCGCGGTTGCGCAGGTCGAGCAGGGAGCTTTCGATCGCGTTGAGACGTTCCGCTTCCATGATCGTTCGCTATTCTTGCTTCGTAAAAAAGCGGAATTATAGCCGATCGGCGGGCTTGCCCGGTGACGCAAACGGTGCCAGCACGCGTGTTGACGGCCCATCCGGCGCGGCGCGCGCGCGGCGGCGCGTCGCGGGCCGGGTGCGATGCTCAGCCGGCCGCGTGTTCGACGATCAGCTGGACGCGCGTGACGCCGTTCCACGTATCGGCGACGAGCCGGTACGCGACCAGCGCACTCGCCGGCAGCGGCTCGGTGTGGTTGAACCAGATCGCGTTGAAGCGCTGGCGGCCGCGCGCCAGCTGCAGCTTCAGGTGCTTTTCCTTCACGAGCGACTGCGACACGACGTCGAATTCGCCCGAGAAAAGCGGGGCCGGAAACCCTTGCCCCCACACGGCCTCGTCGAGCAGGCCGACGAACTGCGGCGTGAAGTACGCGTCCTCGAGCTCGCCGTCGGTCTCGATCACGCGGGCGAGTGCGTCGTCGGACAGCCATTCGCGCGCGACGGACTCGAACGCGGCCGCGAAGCGCGGCACGTTGTCGGTGTCGAGCGTGAGGCCGGCCGCCATCGCGTGGCCGCCGAACGCGACGATCAGGTCCGGTTCGCGTTTCGACACGAGGTCGAGCGCGTCGCGCAGATGGAAGCCGGCGATCGACCGGCCCGATCCCTTGACCCGTTTGCCTTCGTCGTCGGCGTGCGCGAACGTGAACGACGGGCGGTGGAACTTTTCCTTGAGCCGGCCGGCGACGATGCCGATCACGCCCTGGTGCCACTCGGGATTGAACAGCGTGATCGTGCACGCGTCGGCCGGATCGACGTCGGCGAGATCGGCGAGCGCCTGCTGCTGCATGCCGGCTTCGATTTCGCGGCGTTCGCGGTTCATCACGTCGAGTTGCTGCGCGAGATCCCACGCGCGGCCGATGTCGTCGGTGATCAGGCATTCGATGCCGAGCGACATGTCGGATAGCCGCCCGGCCGCGTTCAGGCGCGGGCCGAGGCCGAAGCCGAGGTCGAAGCCCGACGCGGTGCGCGCTTCGCGCGCGGCGGCGCGGAACAGCGCGGCGATGCCCGGCTGCATGCGGCCGTTGCGGATGCGCTGCAGCCCCTGCGCGACGAGCACGCGGTTGTTGCCGTCGAGCCGTACGACGTCGGCGACGGTGCCGAGCGCGACGAGGTCGAGCAGGCCGTCGAGCCGCGGCTCGGCTTCCTTGCTCGCGAACGCGCCGCGGCGACGCAGCTCGGCGCGCAGCGCGAGCAACACGTAGAACATCACGCCGACGCCGGCGAGGTGCTTGCTCGGAAACGCGCAGCCGGGCTGGTTCGGGTTGACGATCGCGCGCGCGGCGGGAAGCGCGTCGCCGGGCAGGTGGTGGTCGGTCACGAGCACGTCGATGCCGCGCGCGTTCGCGGCTTCGACGCCGGCGACGCTCGCGATCCCGTTGTCGACGGTGATCAGCAGGTCGGGCTTGCGCGCAGCCGCGAGCTCGACGATCTCGGGCGTGAGGCCGTAGCCGTATTCGAAGCGGTTCGGCACCAGGTAGTCGATCTGCGCGCCGAACATCCGCAGGCCGCGCACCGCGACCGCGCAGGCGGTCGCGCCGTCGCAGTCGTAGTCGGCGACGACGAGCAGGCGCCGCTGGTCGGCGATCGCGTCGGCGAGCAGCACCGCCGCATCGGCGCAGCCTTTCAGCTCGGTGGGCGGAACGAGGCGCGCGAGCGCGGTCTCGATGTCGACGGGCGACTGCACGCCGCGCGACGCGTACAGGCGCGCGAGGACGGGGTGCAGTCCGTGGCGCGCGAGCGCTTCGGCGTCGGCGGGCGCGACGGGGCGGGTAACGATCCGGGTCATTCGGGTTGGCTTGTTATTCGAACAGGGAGGCAAGCGCGCGGCGGCGCCAGAACTTGCGCAGGTCGCCGCGCGTCGCGTGCAGCGTCACGGAGCCCGTGTCGCCGCACAGCGTGACGTCGACGCTCGCCAGCTCGCCGTTCCGCAGCGCGGCGAGCGCGGGCGCGAACCAGTCGCGCTCCAGCGCGGCGAGGCCGTCGTGCCAGCGCGCCCAGTCCTGCTCGATGAACGGCGTGGTCAGCGTCGGCAGCTCGACGAGCGTCGCGCCATCGGCGGCGGGCAGCGCGCCGAACGTCGCGGGCAGGCCGTCGGCTTCGGCGTGCGCGGCGCGTGCGAGGCCGAGCGCGGCCGGCGACGCGGACAGCACGCGCGCGAACGGCTTGCCGACCGGCTTCAGCGTGCCCTGCGCATGGAACCAGACCGAATTGACGGCGGGCAGCCCACGCGCCTCGCGGGCTTCGTTCACCGGGTGCTGGAACCACGCCATCTGCACTTCGTTCTGCAGTTTCATCCACATCCGCGAGCGCTCGCCCGTATGCGCCTCGTGCGGCAGCCAGATCTCGATGTTGCGGCCGCTGGCGCGCAGCGGCGCGGCGCCGGCAAGGCGCGCGAGCTGGTCGCTCGACAGGTACCAGCGCGCCGGGTTCGGCGCTTCGAGCCGCACGCCGAGCTCCTCGATCAGCGGCCGCGCGACCGCGAGCAGCGCGGCCGCGTCGCCGTCGTCGAGCGCCAGCGAAGCCGGATCGACGAGTACCAGGTGATCGTGCGCGATTTCGACGTGCACGGGCTCGACGCACGCCCATGCCTGGGTGCCGGGATCGCCGCCGTCGGCCAGCAGCATGTAGGGCGCGAGCGGCGCCTCGTCGGCGGCGTTGCCCTGCGTGGCGCCGAAGCGGCTTGCCAGCCAGCGCTCGTGCGGCAGCGTGCGCTGGAAGTCCTCGCCGGCCACACGCTCGACGAGAGTCGCGCGGGCGAGCAACTTTTGGAGCGCGGGGCTGTCCAGCGTGTGCAGGGGCGAGGCCGCGTCGGCCGCCGACGGCAGCGCGAACGGAACGAGAAAATGGAGGCGTCGGTCGTGCATGATGGTGCGCATTGTATGGCAAACTGCGCGCGTGATCGGGCCGGCTGACGGCCCGTTCGCGTCCGGCGGCCGTTTTTTCGACCGTGCCCGGGCTGCCGGCCGCCACCCGGCGGCGGTCCGGCCGCGGCGTGCCTCCCGCCGTAACCAGCAGAAAGGATTCGCTTGAAACTTCCGTACGAATGGCAGATCGGCTGGCGCTACACGCGCGCCGGCAAACGCACGACCGGCAACGGCTTCATTTCCTTCATCGCGCTCGTATCGATGCTCGGGATCGCGCTCGGCGTCGCGGCGCTGATCGTCGTGCTGTCGGTGATGAACGGCTTCCAGAAGGAAGTGCGCGACCGCATGCTGTCGGTGCTCGCGCACGTCGAGGTGTTCTCGCCGACGGGATCGATGCCCGACTGGCAACTGACCGCGCAGGAAGCGCGCCGCAATCCGTCAGTGATCGGCGCCGCGCCGTACGTCGACGCGCAGGCGCTGCTCACGCGCCAGGACGCGGTGAGCGGCGTGATGCTGCGCGGCGTCGAGCCGTCGCTCGAGCCGCAGGTGTCCGACATCGGCAAGGACATGAAGGCCGGGCAGCTCGGCGCGCTCGTGCCGGGCCAGTTCGGCATCGTGCTCGGCGACGCGCTCGCCGGCAATCTCGGCGTGACGGTCGGCGACAAGGTCACGCTCGTCGCGCCCGAAGGCTCGATCACGCCGGCCGGCATGATGCCGCGCCTGAAGCAGTTCACCGTGGTCGGCGTGTTCGAATCGGGCCACTACGAATACGACAGCACGCTCGCGATGATCAACATCCGCGACGCCGAGGCGCTGTTCCGGATGAACGCGCCGACCGGCGTGCGGCTGCGGCTCACCGACATGCAGAAGGCGCCGCAGGTCGCGGTCGAGCTGTCGCATACGCTGTCGGGCAGCCTGTACATCCGCGACTGGACCCAGCAGAACAAGACGTGGTTCTCGGCCGTGCAGATCGAGAAGCGGATGATGTTCATCATCCTCACGCTGATCATCGCGGTGGCCGCGTTCAACCTCGTGTCGTCGCTCGTGATGACGGTGACCAACAAGCAGGCCGACATCGCGATCCTGCGCACGCTCGGCGCGCAGCCGGGGTCGATCATGAAGATCTTCGTCGTGCAGGGCGTGACGATCGGCTTCGTCGGCACCGCGTCCGGCGTCGCGCTCGGCTGCCTGATCGCGTGGAGCATCCCGTGGCTGATCCCGATGATCGAGCACCTGTTCGGCGTGCAGTTCCTGCCGCCGTCGGTGTACTTCATCAGCGAGCTGCCGTCCGAACTGGTCGCGAGCGACGTGATCCGGATCGGGCTGATCGCATTCGCGCTGTCGGCCGTCGCGACGCTCTATCCAAGCTGGCGCGGCGCGAAGGTGAAGCCGGCGGAGGCGCTCCGCTATGAATGACCGCGCGGCCGCATTCGCGGATTCACGACAACAACACAACAGACAGGATTCGGCAGGTATGCAGGAATACGTGCTTCAGGCGCGCGGGATCACGAAGGCGTTCGTGCAGGGCGGCTTCAACGTGCAGGTGCTCAACAACACCGAGCTGACGGTGCGGCGCGGCGAGAAGCTCGCGGTCGTCGGCGCGTCGGGCTCCGGCAAGAGCACGCTGCTGCACGTGCTGGGCGGGCTCGACGAACCGAGCGCCGGCGAAGTGTCGCTGCTCGGCAAGCCGTTTACGCAACTCGCCGAGCGCGAGCGCAACGAGCTGCGCAACCGCGCGCTCGGCTTCGTCTACCAGTTCCACCACCTGCTGCCCGAGTTTACGGCGCTCGACAACGTCGCGATGCCGCTGCGCATCCGCCGGATGACGACCGAGGACGCGCGCGCGCAGGCACAGGCGATGCTCGAACGCGTCGGTCTCGGCCCGCGTGCGAAGCACCGGCCGGGCGAACTGTCGGGCGGCGAACGGCAGCGCGTCGCGATCGCGCGCGCGCTGGTCACGAAGCCCGCGTGCGTGCTCGCCGACGAGCCGACCGGCAACCTCGACGGCACGACGGCCGACACGGTGTTCAACCTGATGCTCGAACTGTCCGAGACGCTCGAAACGAGTTTCGTGATTGTTACGCACGACCCCGATCTCGCCGCGCGCTGCGACCGCATCATGCGGCTGCGCGACGGGGTGCTGCACGAGGAGCCGGCGCTGCCGGTGTAAAAAAGCCACGCCGTTGGCCGGCCGCCGGTTTGTCGCGGCACGGCGCAACGGCGCAGGACCGCTGACATGTGGATCGACACGCACTGCCATCTCGATGCCGCCGAGTTCGACGCCGACCGCGACGCGGTCGCGCAGGTTGCGCGCGCGGCCGGCGTGTCGCGCATCGTGATCCCGAGCATCGGGCGCGACAACTTCACGACGGTGCGCGAACTCGCGCAGCGCACGCCGGGCGCGGCCTATGCGCTCGGCATCCATCCGATGTATACGCCGCAGGCGCGCGACGCCGATCTCGACCGGCTGCGCATGGAGATCGAGGCGAGCCTCGACGATCCGCGTTTCGTCGCGATCGGCGAGATCGGGCTCGACTATTTCGTGCCGGGGCTCGACGAAGACCGGCAGCAGTTCTTCTACCAGGGCCAGCTCCAGTTGGCGCGGGAATTCGACCTGCCGGTGCTGTGTCACGTGCGCAAGTCGCAGGACCGCGTGCTGGCCGGGCTGCGCCGTTTCGGCGTGCGGCGCGGCATCGCGCATGCGTTCAACGGCAGTTTTCAGCAGGCCGAAGCGTATCTGGCGCAGGGGCTGCATCTCGGCTTCGGCGGCAACGTGACCTTCACGCGCGCGCGACAGATCCGCCGGCTCGCCACCGAGTTGCCGCTCGACGCGCTCGTCGTCGAAACCGACGCGCCCGACATCGCGCCCGAATGGGCATACAAATCCCGCAACACGCCCGACCAGGTGCCGCGCATCGGCGGCGTGCTCGCCGAATTGCGCGGGCTGGATACTGGCGAACTGGCCGTATGCACTTCGGCTAACGCGCTCGCCGCGCTGCCGCGACTCGCCCTTTCGTCCGCATAATCGTTGCCGGAAGGCGCCGCATTGGCAGGGGGCGCCGGGTCGACGAGGAGGCGGAATGCGCGTGGGGTGGATCGCGTTCGCACTCGGCGTCGTCGTGCTGCAGCGGCAGGCGGCGTTGCCCGGGGCGATCGCATGGACGATCGGAGCAGCCGTGCTCGCGGGCTGCGCGGCGCTGGGCGCATGGTGCGCGCGTCGACGGCGCACGCGCGCGGTCCTGGTATGTGGATGGATGCTGTGCGCGGTCGCGACCTGCGTCGCGGGGTTCGGCTATGCGGCCGCGCGCGCCGAATGGCGGCTGCGCGACAGCCTGCCTGTCGAATGGGAAGGGCGCGACATCGTCGTCACGGGCGTGATCCGTGGGTTGCCCGTTGTTGACGAAACGGGCGCGCGGCTGCTGTTGGCGGTCGAGTCGAACGATGCGGGGCTCACCCGTTTCCCGCCATTGATCCGGCTGTCGTGGCGCGCGTATGGCGCATCCGCGACACGCGAAGCGCTGCCCGATTTGCGTGCGGCCCAGCGCTGGCGTTTCGTCGTGCGTCTCAAGCGTCCGCACGCCGAGGCCAATCCCGGCGTGCGCGACAGCGAGGCGGCGTGGCTGGCCGCCGGCATTCGTGCGATCGGCTATGTCAGTGCGCCGCGTCGGGCGGTATTGCTCGATGCGCGCGCATCGGGATGGCGCGCATCGATCGACCGGGTGCGCGACACGCTGCGCGCACGCATCGGCGCGGTGCTCGGTGCCGATGCGGCGCACCGCGGCATCGTCGCGGCGCTGGCGATCGGCGACCAGTCGGGCATTGGCGACGACGACTGGCGCGTCCTGCGCAACACGGGCACGAGCCACCTGGTCGCGATTTCCGGTCTCCATGTCGGGCTGGTCGGCGCGATTGCCGGCTGGCTCGTGTCGATGGTGTGGCGCCGCGTGCGCTGGCGCACGCGGGCCGCGACGCTCGTGTTGCCGGCGCCGTACGCGGCCGCGCTTGCCGCGCTGGTTGCTGCCGCGGGCTACGCCGCGCTCGCCGGCTTCAACGTGCCGGCACAGCGCGCGTGGTGGATGATCGCGGGCGGCGGCGTCGCGTATCTGGCCGGCCGCAGCGTGCCGACGTCCGCGGTGCTGTGCGCGGCGCTCGGCGGCGTGCTGCTCGCCGATCCGTGGGCCGTACTGTCGGCCGGATTCTGGCTGTCGTTCGGCGCGGTCGCCGTGATCCTGCTGGCCGTCGCCGGCTGGCGCGCGGTGCGCGAGCTCGACGATGTGGATGAAGCGGGCGCGGAAAGCCGCACGGCCGGCTTGCGGAGGAGGTTGCGCGGGTGGGCGACGCGCTGCCGGCGCCGCATCGCCGAGGCGACGCGCGTGCAGTACGCGGTGACGATCGGTCTCGCGCCGCTCACCGCCGCCTGGTTCGCGCAGGTCTCCCTGTCGGGTCCGTTCGGCAATGCGTTCGCGATTCCGTGGGTCAGCTCGGTCGTGACGCCGGTCGTGCTGGCCGGCATCGCGTTGCCGTCGCCGCTCGATGCGGCGGCCTTTCGGCTTGCGCATGCGGCGCTCGCGCCGATGATGACGCTGCTCGGTCATCTGGCGGACTGGCCGGCCGGCGTGTTCTGGCTGCGCATGCCCGACTGGCCGGTGCTGGCACTCGCCTGCGTGGGTGTCGCGTGGGCGCTGATGCCGCGCGGCTGGCCGTTGCGCTGGGCGGCGCCGCTGACGTGGCTGCCGCTCGTCGCGCCGGCGCCCGATGCGCCGCCGCCGGGCGGCTTTCGGCTGACCGTGCTCGACGTCGGGCAAGGCGCGGCGGTGCTGGTCGAAACCGCGCGCCGGACGTTGCTGTTCGATGCGGGGCCGGGCGCGGAGTCGTCCCACGCCGGTACGCGGATCGTCGCGCCGGCGTTGCGCGCGCGCGGCATCGCGACGATCGACTCGCTCGTGCTCAGTCATGCGGATGCCGATCATGCGGGCGGCGCGCCGGCCGTCTATGCGGCCGCCGACGTGCGCCAGCTGCTGGCCGGTATTGCGCCGCGCCACCGGCTGTGGCGCGATGCGCAGGCGGCCGGCGTGGCTGATCGGCTGCCATGCGCGGCGGGGCAGCGGTGGACCTGGGACGGTGTCGTCTTCACGATGCTGTGGCCACCCGGCGGGGTGGGCACGGGTTCGTCGAACGGACAATCGTGCGTGCTGCGCATCGATGCGGGCGGCACGTCGGCACTGCTGACGGGCGACATCGAGGCCGCCGCCGAGCGCCGGCTGGTGGTCGATGCGCGCGACGCGCTGGCCGCGCAGATCCTGGTCGTTCCGCACCACGGCAGCCGTACGTCGTCGATCGAGCCTTTCCTCGATTCGGTCGGGCCGCGCGTCGCGGCTTTTCCTGTAGGCTATCGCAATCGCTTCGGGCATCCGCACCGGACGGTCCTCGCCCGCTACGAGGCGCGCGGGATTCCGCTGCCGCGCACCGATCGCGACGGCGCCGTGCGGTTCGACGTCGCGCCGGCCGGCGGGTTCGCATGTGCGCGCTATCGCGACGAACAGCGCCGGTACTGGATGGACCGGTGAGCGCGGCGAAGGCTGGTGTATCGGACGGAAAATCCGGGGCCGGCGTACCGTGCCGAAGCACGGTTCCGACATACATAAATATGAAGGATGGGGCTGGCGTAAGCGCTGAAGCGTTAACTCCCGCCGACCGCGAAGCATGGGACGAGAGTAAGCGCTAAAGCGCTAACTCTCGTCGACAAAGGAGACATCGTCGTTTGAAGGACATCCTCCACTTCTCGCATGCGAATGGCTTTCCGGCGTCGACGTACCGGACGATCTTCGCCGAACTGGCCGACGACTACGAGCTGCGCTACATCGAACGGATCGGCCACGATCGCCGCTACCCGGTGACGCGCGACTGGCCGCATCTCGTCGAACAACTGCTCGACGATATCGGCAGCCGCTACGAGCGCCCGGTCTGGCTCGTCGGCCATTCGCTCGGCGGCTACCTGTCGCTGATGGCCGCGTTGAAGAAGCCGCAGTGGGTGCGCGGCGTCGTGATGATCGATTCGCCGATCATCGCCGGCTGGCGCGCCGGCGCGCTGCGCGCGAGCCAGTGGGCGGGGCTCGACGAGCGGCTGTCGCCGGCCGCGGCGACGCGCAACCGGCGCACGCGCTGGATGAGCCGCGACGAAGTGTGGCGGCACTTCCGCGAGAAGCCCGCGTTCGCGCGCTGGGACGAGCGGATGCTCGCCGACTATATCGACCACGGCATCCCGCAGGCCGGTGCCGACGGCGAGCGCGCGCTGGCGTTCGACCGGCAGGTCGAATACCTGATCTACCGGACGCTGCCGCACACGCTCGGCCCGCGGCTCGCGCACGGCGCGCCGGTGCCGCTCGGCTTCCTCGCCGGCACGCGCTCGCGCGAGGTGCGGCAGGTCGGGCTCGATGCGACGCGCCGCGCGACGCGCGGGCGCATCGAATGGCTCGAGGGGAGCCACCTGTTCCCGATGGAACGGCCGATCGAGACTGCTCGCGCATTGCAGCGGATGCTGAATTCGCTGAAGACGGAGTAGGGCGGCGTTTCGCAGGCCGGCGCGCCGCTCGCGAAGCGTGCCTGACGTTTCGCCGGGCGGCCGGAATGCCCGCCGGCGCATGCGCGGCGCGCCGACCGGCCGGCCGGTTCGCGCCGGCGCGCGCGATCGGCGCGGGTCCGCGCGGGCCGGCACGAAAGGGCGCGATCATCACGCCAATTGCTGAGAGAAGGGCGGGCTTTACGGTATAATCCGTTTTTCCCGCGAGCATCCAGCGATGACCAAATATGTTTTCGTCACCGGCGGCGTAGTTTCTTCCCTCGGCAAGGGTATTGCCGCCGCCTCTCTCGCCGCGATCCTCGAATCGCGCGGTCTGAAAGTCACCCTCCTCAAACTCGATCCCTACATCAACGTCGACCCCGGCACGATGAGCCCGTTCCAGCACGGCGAAGTGTTCGTGACGGAAGACGGAGCGGAGACCGACCTCGACCTCGGCCACTATGAGCGCTTCATCAGCACGAAGATGCGCAAGGCCAACAACTTCACGACCGGCCAGATCTACGAATCGGTGATCCGCAAGGAACGCCGCGGCGACTATCTCGGCAAGACCGTGCAGGTCATTCCGCACATCACGAACGAAATCCAGGCGTTCATCGAGCGCGGGGCGGCATCGGCCACCTGCGGCGAGCCGGACGTCGCGATCGTCGAGATCGGCGGCACGGTCGGCGACATCGAGTCGCTGCCGTTCCTCGAGGCCGCACGCCAGATGAGCCTGCGCCTCGGTCGCAACAGCGCGTGCTTCGTGCACCTGACGCTCGTACCGTACGTCGCGACGGCCGGCGAGCTGAAGACGAAGCCGACCCAGCACAGCGTGCAGAAGCTGCGCGAGATCGGCATCCTGCCGCACGTGCTGCTGTGCCGTGCGGATCGCCGCATCCCCGACGACGAATCGAAGAAGATCTCGATGTTCTCGAACGTGCCGGAAGACGCGGTGATCTCGGTGTGGGACGCCGACAGCATCTACAAGATTCCGCAGATGCTGCACGACCAGGGCCTCGACCGGATCATCTGCGAGGAACTGAAGCTGTCGCCGAAGGACGCCGACCTGAGCATGTGGTCGGCGCTCGTCGAGAAGCTGGAGCATCCGAAGCACGAAGTGACGATCGGCATGGTCGGCAAGTATGTCGATCTGACCGAGTCGTACAAGTCGCTGATCGAAGCGCTGCGTCACGCGTCGATCCACACGTCGACCAAGGTCAACATCGAGTACATCGACTCGGAAGAGCTCGAGGCGAACGGTGTCGACAGCCTGAAGCATCTCGACGCCGTGCTGGTGCCGGGCGGTTTCGGCCGTCGCGGCACGGAAGGCAAGATCGCCGCGGTTCGCTATGCGCGCGAGTCGAAGGTGCCGTATCTCGGCATCTGCCTCGGCATGCAGCTCGCGGTGATCGAATTCGCGCGCGACGTCGTCGGCCTGAAGCAGGCGAACAGCACGGAATTCGATCCGGACACGCCGGAGCGCGTGGTCGCGCTGATCACCGAATGGTACGACCGCGAAGGCAAGGTCGAGACGCGCACCGAGGAATCCGACCTCGGCGGCACGATGCGCCTGGGTTCGCAGCGCTGCCCGATCAAGCCGGGCACGATGGCGGAAGAAATCTACGGCAAGGACGTGAACGAGCGCCATCGCCACCGTTATGAAGTCAATAACCGCTTCGTGCCCCAGCTCGAAGCCGGCGGCCTTATCATCAGCGCCCGTACCCCGAGCGAGGATCTGCCGGAAATGATGGAACTGCCGCGTTCGATGCACCCGTGGTTCGTCGGCGTCCAGTTCCACCCGGAATTCACGTCCACGCCGCGTGACGGTCATCCGCTGTTCAAGTCGTTCGTCGAAGCCGCGCTCGCCAACAAGCAAGCGCGCGGAGTGCAAGCATGAAGCTGTGCGATTTCGAGGTCGGTCTCGACCAGCCTTTCTTCCTGATCGCGGGTACCTGCGTCGTCGAATCGGAGCAAATGACGATCGACACGGCCGGTCGCCTGAAGGAGATCTGCGAGAAGCTGAACGTCCCGTTCATCTACAAGTCGTCCTACGACAAGGCGAACCGCAGTTCGGGCAAGTCGTTTCGCGGCCTCGGAATGGACGAGGGCCTGCGGATCCTCGGCGAGGTGAAGCGTCAGCTCGGCCTGCCGGTGCTGACCGACGTGCATTCGATCGACGAGATCGAGCAGGTCGCGTCGGTCGTCGACGTGCTGCAGACGCCGGCGTTCCTGTGCCGTCAGACCGATTTCATCCATGCGTGCGCGCGCTCGGGCAAGCCCGTCAACATCAAGAAGGGCCAGTTCCTCGCGCCGCACGACATGACGAACGTGATCGACAAGGCGCGCGACGCGGCGCGTGAAGCCGGTCTGTCGGAAGACCGCTTCATGGCGTGCGAGCGCGGCGTCTCGTTCGGCTACAACAATCTCGTGTCGGACATGCGTTCGCTCGCGATCATGCGCGAGACGAACGCGCCGGTCGTGTTCGATGCGACCCACTCGGTGCAGTTGCCGGGCGGGCAGGGCACGAGCTCGGGCGGCCAGCGCGAATTCGTGCCGGTGCTCGCCCGTGCGGCGGTCGCGACGGGCGTCGCGGGCCTCTTCATGGAAACGCATCCGAATCCGGCCGAGGCGAAGTCGGACGGCCCGAACGCGGTGCCGCTGAACCGCATGGGCGCGTTGCTGGAGACCCTCGTCACGCTCGACCAGGCGGTGAAGCGCAATCCGCTCCTGGAAAACGATTTCAATTAAAGATCGAATGAACCTTGCGACGGCTTCGCGCGTCTGTAGCGAAAGCGGTTCCGGCGCGCACGCCGTTGCAGTTTGAAGAATCCATCGTCATTCTCAGAGGAAACCCATGAGTGCAATCGTAGATATCATCGGCCGCGAGATTCTGGATTCGCGCGGCAACCCCACCGTCGAATGCGACGTGCTGCTCGAATCGGGCACGATGGGCCGCGCGGCGGTGCCGTCGGGCGCGTCCACCGGCTCGCGTGAAGCGATCGAACTGCGCGACGGCGAAGCCGGCCGCTACAACGGCAAGGGCGTGCTGAAGGCGGTCGAGCACATCAACACCGAAATCTCCGAAGCCATCATGGGCCTCGACGCGTCGGAACAGGCGTTCCTCGACAAGACGCTGCTCGAGCTGGACGGCACCGACAACAAGTCGCGCCTCGGCGCGAACGCGATGCTGGCCGTGTCGATGGCCGTCGCGAAGGCCGCCGCCGAAGAGGCCGGCCTGCCGCTGTACCGCTATTTCGGCGGCTCGGGTGCGATGCAACTGCCGGTGCCGATGATGAACATCGTCAACGGCGGCGCGCACGCGAACAACAGCCTGGACATCCAGGAATTCATGATCGTCCCGGTCAGCCAGCCGACGTTCCGTGAAGCGCTGCGTTGCGGCGCGGAAGTGTTCCACGCGCTGAAGAAAATCCTGAGCGACCGCGGCATGAGCACGGCGGTCGGCGACGAAGGCGGCTTCGCACCGAACTTCGGCAGCAACGACGAGTGCCTGTCGACGATCCTGCAGGCGATCGAGAAGGCCGGCTACCGTGCGGGCGAAGACGTGCTGCTCGCGCTCGACTGCGCGGCATCCGAGTTCTACCACGACGGCAAGTACCAGCTCGCGGGCGAAGGCCTGCAACTGTCGTCGGCCGAATTCACCGACTACCTCGCGACGCTCGCCGACAAGTTCCCGATCGTGTCGATCGAGGACGGCATGCACGAAAGCGACTGGGACGGCTGGAAGCTGCTGACCGATCGCCTCGGCAAGAAGGTGCAACTGGTCGGCGACGACCTGTTCGTCACGAACACGCGCATCCTGAAGGAAGGCATCGAGAAGGGCATCGCGAACTCGATCCTCATCAAGATCAACCAGATTGGTACGCTGACCGAAACGTTCGCGGCGATCGAAATGGCGAAGCGCGCGGGTTACACGGCCGTGATCTCGCACCGCTCGGGCGAAACGGAAGATTCGACGATCGCGGACATCGCGGTCGGCCTGAACGCCGGTCAGATCAAGACGGGTTCGCTGTCGCGCAGCGATCGCATCTCGAAGTACAACCAGCTGCTGCGTATCGAGGAAGATCTCGGCGACATCGCGAGCTACCCGGGCAAATCGGCTTTCTATAACCTGCGCTAACGCGCTACTATCGGGTTCGTCATCTCGACGCCGCTCTGTGCCTGTGCGCGGAGCGGCGCTTCTTATATCTGCGTCTCTTACATGCGGCTTGTCACTGTCGTCCTGATTGCCTTGCTGGCGCTCATTCAGTACCCCCTATGGTGGGGACACGGCGGCTGGCTGCGGGTGCACGAATTGCGTCAGCAACTCGACGACCAGCTGCAGAAGAACGCGGACGAGAAGCTGCGCAACGAGCGCACCGCCGGCGAAGTGCAGGATCTGCAGAGCGGCACCGCGGCGATCGAGGAGCGTGCGCGCTACGAGATGGGCATGGTGAAGGATGGCGAAGTATTCGTGCAGTTCGTGTCGCCGAATGCACCTGCAGGACCGGTGAACACCACGCCGTCGAATACGTCGACGCGCGGCGCCGTGTCCGCGGCGCCGGTGCGGGTCGTGCCGAATCCGCAGTCGATCGCGAAGCCGTCGCGGCATCACGGCGGCGACAAGGCCAAGCCGGCGCATCACTGAGCGCGGTACGTCGAATCCATTGAAAAAGCGCGGGAAATGCCGCGCTTTTTTATTTCCTGCCGGTCGTCAATCGATCGGGCGACGCCCGTTCACCACCACCAGCCGGGGTAGCCGTAACCGACGCCCGTGCCCCAGCGATTGCCCCATCCGCCGTAGTAGCCGCCGTAGACCGTCACCGGCGGCGGCGAGTAATAGGCCCACGCGCGCGCGGCCGCTTCGGCCGCCATCGCGCTATTCTGCTCGCGCAACACCTGCCGGTCGATCTCGTCGTAGCGCTTGCGTTCGGCGCTCGACAGCACGGGCGGCTGGCCGCCTGACGCACCCGGTTCCGGCAGGCGGCTCAGGATCGTGGCAGTCGGCGGCGGCATCGCGCAGCCGGCAAGCGCGAGCGTGCCGGCGGCCATGCTCGTCAGGACGACGATGCGGACGGTGCAAAAGGGGCGGCGATTCATGTGTTTCTCCTGCGGCGCGCCGACCGTGGAAAGCGGCTGGCGCCGAAGGCCGTGCCTCCGGCGCTCGAACCGCGCGTGCGGCGCTCGTGCGTCATTATGCGCCCGCGCCGTGCCGCTGGTGGGCACGGGCATGCGGCTCACGCGCGACTCAGTGACGCTGGTCGGTCGCGGGTGCGATGCCGGTTTCGACACCGGGCGCCGCGAACAGTTGCGCGACGTCGACCGGATCGAATTCGTAGCGCTGGTTGCAGAACTCGCAGTGGATCTCGACGTGGCCACGCTCGACGATCACGCTGTCGACTTCCTCACGACCGAGCATGCGCAGCATCGCACCGACCTTCTCGCGCGAACACGAACACTGGAAGCGCGTGCCTGCCGGTTCGAAGTGCTGCACGTTTTCCTGCCAGAACAGCCGGCGGAACACCACTTCCGGTTCGACCTCGAGCAGCTCCTTCGCGGACAGCGTGGCGCCGAGCGTGCACACGCGCTCCCACGTGTCGATATCGGTTTCGGCGTTGCGCGGCACGATGCCGCCGTCGCCCGGCAGCTTCTGCAGCAGCATCCCGACCGCGCGGTCGCGATCGGCCGCGAGCCACAACCGGGTGTCGAGCTGCTCCGAATGATGCATGTAGTGCTCGAGCACCTGCGACACCGATTCGAGCGGGCCGTCGACGCCGTTCAGCGGCACGATGCCCTGGTACGGCTGCTGGCCCGGCAGCTTGTCGGCCGGGTCGAGCGTGATCACGCAGCGGCCGTGGCCGCTCGCGTTGACGAGCGACGCGAAGCGCGTGTCGTCGCCGATCGTCTGCGCGGCGTCGCCGGCGAACTTCGCGGTGGCCCGCATCGACAGGTCGGACCCGCACTGGACGACCAGCATCTGGACCGGCCCGTCGCCGAAGATCTGCATGATCAGGGTGCCGTGAAATTTCAGGTTCGCGGACAGCAGCGCGCACGCGGCCATCATCTCGCCGAGCACCGTGCGCACGGGGGCGGGGTAGTCGCGGCGGGCGAGTACTTCCTGCCACGTGTTGCGCAGCGAAACGATCTCGCCGCGCACGGGCGCCGCATTGAACATGAATTTCTGTAACTGGTCGCTCACTCTTCTTCCTTGAAATCCGTGCGGATCACCCGATCCGCACGAGTTGCTCCTTGAAATGCGCGCGTCGCTCGACATACGTCTTCGCGTTCGCGCGCAGCCGCGCGACGTCTTCGGCCGACAGCTCGCGCACGACTTTCGCCGGTGCGCCGAGAATCAGCGAGTTGTCCGGGAACGTCTTGCCTTCCGTCACGACCGCGCCGGCACCGACCAGACAGTTGCGGCCGATGATCGCTCCATTCAAGACCACCGCCTGAATTCCGATCAGCGAACCTTCGCCGATCGTGCAGCCGTGCAGCATCGCCTGGTGCCCGATCGTCACGTTGTCGGCGATCGTCAGCGGAAAGCCCGGGTCGGTATGCAGGACCGCGCCTTCCTGGACGTTGCTGCCGGCGCCGACCGTAATCGTCTCGTTGTCGCCGCGAATCGTCGCGCCAAACCACACGCTCGCGTTTTCCTCGAGCACGACCTTGCCGATGATGGCTGCCGTATCGGCGACGAATACGCTTTCGTGGATCGTCGGGGCCGTATCGCCCAGCTTGTAGATCGTCACGGGGTCTCCTTGTCTCTTCGATGATGGGCGCCGGTAGAATGGCGCGTCCGGTTTGCTCGGCGCCTGGCGCCGCGGAACAAACGCATATTGTAAACCGTCGCGTGCCTGTGCTCCCGCATGCGTACGCAAGGTGTCCCCGTTTATGAGCATCGTGTCTTCTTCTTTCGGCCCGGCGCCCGCCTGTGTGCGCAGCGTGGCGCTCGACGCGCTGCGTATTGCCGAGCCGGCGGCCAAGGCCGCGCAGGTGCGCGTGCTGCACGATGCGCTGCGGGCCGGGCAGGCCGCGATCGCGCCGGCGCTTGAACTGCGCGAACCGGCCGGTCTGCCCGGGCGCCCGGCACGGCCGCCGCTCGTCGAGCCGCGCGAACTGCAGCGGCGCAGCATGCGGTCGCCGGAAGGGCGTGCCGTGCTGTTGCACGCGCTTGCCCATATCGAATTCAATGCGATCAACCTGGCGCTTGACGCGGTCTGGCGCTTCGCGGGCCTGCCGGACGCGTTCTACGCGGACTGGCTGAAGGTCGCGGCCGAGGAGGCCTATCACTTCACGCTGCTGTCCGACCGGCTCGCCGACGGATTCGGGCATGCGTACGGCGACTTTCCCGCGCACAACGGGCTGTGGGAGATGTGCGAGCGGACCAGGGACGACGTGCTCGCGCGCATGGCGCTCGTGCCGCGGACGCTCGAGGCCCGCGGGCTCGACGCGTCGCCGCCGATCCGCGCGCGGCTCGTGCAGGCGGGCGACGATGCGTCGGCCGCGATCCTCGACGTGATCCTGCGCGACGAAATCGGCCATGTCGCGATCGGCAACCGCTGGTTCCGTCATCTGTGCGACGCGGCCGGGCGCGATCCCGTGCAGACCTATCGGCAGCTCGCCGAGCAGTACCACGCACCGCGACTGCGCGGCCCGTTCAATTTCGATGCGCGGCGCGATGCCGGCTTCGACCAGGCCGAACTCGACGAACTGGCCGCGCAGGACGCGGCGGACGGACGCCCCGCGCATTAGCCGGATCGCGTTCGGCCGCGTCCGGACGGCCGCCGGCCGGCTCGCGCACCGGATCGATGCCATCTGCCGGCCGGCGCCGGAACGACCTCGCCGCTAGAGCGGTACCTCGATCGCGGGCCGCCGGAGCCGGGGCGCCGCTATAATCGAACGACCATTCTTTTTTTTGAGCGGCTGCAATGACTGCCTCGAGTTCTGTTTCCGATTTCGTCACGGTGCGCGGCGTCCAGCTGCATGTGCGGCGCTGGGGCCGGCCCGATGCGCCGACGCTGTTCATGCTGCACGGCTGGATGGACGTCGCGGCGTCGTTCCAGTTCGTCGTCGATGCGCTCGCGGGCGACTGGCGGGTGATCGCGCCCGATGCGCGCGGCTTCGGGCTGTCCGACTGGCCGGTCGCGCGGCAGGGCGGCGGCCACTATTGGTTCCACGAATACCTGGCTGATCTCGATGCGCTCGTCGACCGCTATGCGCCGACCGGCGAGGTGAATCTGGTCGGACACAGCATGGGCGCGAACGTCGTGTGCCTGTATGCCGGCGCGCGGCCGGAGCGCGTGCGGCGGGTGGTCGATCTCGAAGGGTTCGGGCTCGCGCCGGCCCGCGCCGAACAGGCGCCGCGCCGGCTGCGCGGCTGGCTCGACGAGTTGCGCCAGCCGCCCGCGCTGCGGCCGTACGCATCCCTCGACGACGTGGCGGCGCGCCTGATCAAGACCAATCCGCGGCTCGACCCGCGCCGCGCCGCGTTTCTCGCCGCGCACTGGTCGAAACGCGGCGACGACGGCCTCTACCACCTGCTGGCCGACCCGGCGCACAAGATGCCCGGCCCGCTGCTGTACCGGCTCGACGAAGTGATGGCGACCTGGAAACAGGTGCGCGCGAAGGTGCTGCACGTCGAGGCCGTCAATTCGCCGACGCTCGCTTACATCGCCGGCGACATCCCGCTGCCCGAATTCAAGGCGCGTTTCAACGCATTCCCGGACTGGCGCGAGAAGCTCATCGAGGATGCCGGGCACATGGTGCACCACGACCAGCCCGAGCAGATCGCGGCGCTGATCGAGGCGTTCTGCGCATAGGCGCGTGGCGCGGGCGGCACGGCGGCCGGGCGGCGCAATTGCGGCGTTGCAGTAGAATGAGGCCTTACCTGCGATGCCGATAATGAACGCCGATCTCCACTGCCATTCCAATGTTTCCGACGGGTTGCTGTCGCCTGCCGACGTCGCGCGCCGCGCGCATGCGGGCGGCGTGACCCTGTGGGCGCTGACCGATCACGACGAGATCGGCGGCCAGGCGGCGGCGCGCAGCGAGGCGGAAGCGCTCGGCATGCGCTACCTGAGCGGCGTCGAGATTTCGGTCACGTGGGCATCGCGCACCGTGCACATCGTCGGTCTGCACATCGATCCCGCCCATCCGGCGCTGGTCGACGGCCTGTACCGCGCGCGCCACGGCCGCGCGGCGCGCGCGCTGGCGATCGCCGAGCAACTCGCGACGCTCGGCATTCCCGGCGCGTACGAAGGCGCGCTGAAATACGTGTCGAATCCCGACCTGATCTCGCGCACGCACTTCGCGCGCTTTCTCGTCGAAAACGGCCACGCCGAATCGACGTCGGACGTGTTCGATCGCCTGCTCGGCGACGGCAAGCCCGGCTTCGTCCCGCATCGCTGGGCGTCGCTGTCCGACGCGGTCGGCTGGATCCGCGCGGCGGGCGGCGAAGCGGTGGTCGCGCATCCGGGCCGCTATCGCTATACGCCGGTCGAATTCGACGCGTTCTTCGGCGAGTTCATCGATCTCGGCGGCCGCGCGATCGAGGTCATCACGGGCAGCCACACGCCCGACCAGTACCGCGAATACGCGGACGTTGCACGCCGCTTCGGCTTCGAAGTGTCGCGCGGCTCGGATTTCCATGCGCCGGGCGAGGGCCGCATCGAGCTCGGCAGCCTGCCGCCGTTGCCGCCCGACCTGACACCGGTCTGGGAGCGCTGGCTCTGACGCCGGGCGGCTTCGGGCGGCCCGCGTTGCCGCCGATGCGTGCATCCGACTTCTCCCTCTTTACGTGTCCCCATGTCCCAGTTCTTCAGGATTCATCCGGATAATCCGCAGCCGCGCCTGATCAAGCAGGCGGTGGAGATCGTCAACAAGGGCGGCGTGATCGCGATGCCGACCGATTCGAGCTATGCGCTCGCGTGCCATCTCGACGACAAGGATGCGGTCGAGCGCGTGCGCCGGATTCGCGGCCTCGACGAGAAGCAGCACCTGTCGCTGCTCGTGCGCGACCTGTCGGAGCTCGCCAACTTCGCGATGGTCGACAACCGCCAGTACCGGCAGATCAAGTCGGTGACGCCGGGCCCGTACGTGTTCATCCTGCAGGCGACGAAGGAAGTGCCGCGCCGGCTGTCGCACCCGTCGCGCAAGACGATCGGGCTGCGCGTGCCCGATCATGCGATCACGCTCGCGCTGCTGGAGTCGCTCGGCCAGCCGCTGCTCGGCACGACGCTGATCCTGCCGCCGGACGACGAACCGCTGAACGATCCGGAGGAAATCCGCACGCGCCTCGAGAAACAGGTCGACCTCGTGATCGACGGCGGCGCCTGCCCGCGCGAACCGTCGACGGTGATCGACCTGACCGGCGACGCGCCCGAACTCATCCGCGCGGGGCGCGGCGCGCTCGAACCGTTCGGCCTCTCGGCCGCATGAGCGCGCCGTTCATTTTTGCGCGAGTGCGCTTGTTACAATAACGCGATATGGATGCTTCCCTGATACAGACCATCGCCGTCTACGCGTTGCCCGTGATCTTCGCGATCACGCTGCACGAGGCCGCGCATGGCTACGCTGCACGCCTGCTCGGCGACAACACCGCGTACGCGATGGGGCGCGTGTCGTTCAATCCGATGCGCCACATCGACCCGCTCGGCACGATTGCCATTCCGCTCGCGATGTACTTCCTGACCGGCGGCGCGTTCCTGTTCGGCTATGCGAAGCCGGTGCCGGTATCGTTCGGCAACCTGCGCAATCCGCGCTGGGGCAGCCTGTGGGTCGCGCTCGCGGGCCCGGCCTGCAACTTCGTGCAGGCGCTCGTCTGGGGCCTGCTGACGCTCGTGCTGCCGGCCGTCGGCGTCGACGAGCCGTTCTTCACGCGGATGGCGTTCGCCGGCGTCAGCGCGAACCTCGTGCTCGGCGTGCTGAACCTGTTTCCGCTGCCGCCGCTCGACGGCGGCCGCATCCTGGCGGCGCTGCTGCCGACCAGGCAATCGATCGCGCTGTCGCGCATCGAGCCGTACGGTTTCATCATCGTCCTCGTGCTCGTCACGACGGGCGTGCTGACGAACTTCTGGCTGCGTCCGCTCGTCAATGTCGGCTACGCCGTCCTGAGCGCCATCCTGTCCCCCTTCGCCTCGCTTTTCTAACGACAATCATGTTCCCAGAACGTATTTTCTCCGGCATGCGACCCACCGGGTCGCTGCACCTCGGTCATTACCACGGCGTGCTGAAAAACTGGGTGAAGCTGCAGTCCGAGTACCCGTGCTTCTTCTGCGTCGTCGACTGGCATGCGCTGACGACGCACTACGAGACGCCCGAGGTCATCGAGAAGAACGTGTGGGACGTGCTGATCGACTGGCTCGCGTCCGGCATCGATCCCGCGCAGGCGACACTGTTCATCCAGAGCAAGGTGCCCGAGCATGCGGAACTCGCGCTGCTGCTCGGCATGAGCACGCCGCTCGGCTGGCTCGAACGCGTGCCCACCTACAAGGAGCAGATGGAGAAGCTGAAGGACAAGGATCTGTCCACCTACGGCTTCCTCGGCTACCCGGTGCTGATGGCGGCCGACATCCTGCTGTATCGCGGCTCGCTCGTGCCGGTCGGCGAGGACCAGGTGCCGCACGTCGAGATGACGCGCGAGATCGCGCGCCGCTTCAACTACCTGTACGGCCGCGAGCCCGGTTTCGAGGAGAAGGCGCTCGACGCCGCGAAGAAGCTCGGCGGCAAGCGCGCGAAGCTCTATCACGAGCTGCGCAACGCGTATCAGCAGGAAGGCGACGACGAGGCGCTCGAACAGGCGCGCGCGATGCTGCAGGAATCGCAAAGCCTGTCGATGAGCGACCGCGAGCGCCTGTTCGGCTATCTCGAAGGCGCGCGCAAGATCATCCTGGTCGAGCCGCAGGCGCTGCTGACCGAAGCGTCGCGGATGCCGGGCCTCGACGGGCAGAAGATGTCCAAGTCGTACGGCAACACGATCGGCCTGCGTGAAGACGCCGACACGATCACGAAGAAGGTCCGCACGATGCCGACCGATCCGGCCCGCGTGCGCCGCACCGATCCGGGCGATCCCGACAAGTGCCCGGTGTGGCAGCTTCACCAGGTCTACACGGACGAAGCGACGCACGAGTGGGTGCAGAAGGGCTGCCGTTCGGCGGGTATCGGCTGCCTCGACTGCAAGCAGCCGGTCGTCGAAGGCATCCTGCGCGAACAGCAGCCGATGCTCGAGCGCGCGCAGAAGTACATGGACGATCCGTCGCTGCTGCGTGCGATCGTCGCGGACGGTTGCGACAAGGCGCGCAAGTACGCGACGGAAACGATGCGCGACGTGCGCGACGCAATGGGCCTGTCGTACAACTGATCCGGCGCATGAGCGAATCCGTCATCGCCGCTGCGGGCGGCCACGTCGGCCAGGCCGAGCCGTCGCGCTGGGTCGCGCAATGGGCGCGGCTCGTGCCGGCCGGCGGCGCGGTGCTCGACGTCGCCGCGGGCGGCGGCCGCCATGCGCGCGGGTTCGCGTCGCGCGGGCATCCGGTCGTCGCGCTCGATCGCGATCCGGCCGCGCTGGCCGCATTGCGCGCGATTCCGGGTGTCGATGCCCGAGCGGCCGATCTCGAGGGCGCGCCGTGGCCGCTGCCGGCCGGCGAGCAGTACGCGGCCGTGATCGTCACGAACTACCTGCATCGTCCGCTCTGGCCCCATCTGCTCGATGCGGTGGCGCCGGGCGGCGTGCTGATCTACGAAACCTTCGCGCAAGGAAACGAAACGGTCGGAAAACCGTCCAACCCCGCGTTCCTGCTCGCCCCGGGCGAGTTGCTGGACGCCGTGCACGGCCGCCTGCGGGTGGTCGCGTACGAGGACGGTTTCATCGCCGCGCCGCGCGAGGCATTCGTCCAGCGTCTTAGCGCAGTGCGCGAGGGCGCGACCCCGAAGGCGGGGGCGGGAATTCCACGTTACGAACTGCCCGGCTAATCCGCTACAATCTCAATGTTTACCGGTACATACTCAATCGCGTTTCATGGCTAACGGCACCCAAGACGGCATTCAAATCCGCGGCAGCATCCCCGCGATCGTCACCCCGATGCTCGAAGACGGCAGTCTCGATCTGCCGGCGTTTCGCAAACTGGTCGACTGGCACATCGCGGAAGGCACCGATGCGCTGGTCGTCGTCGGTACGAGCGGCGAGTCGGCAACGCTCAGCGTCGAAGAGCACATCCTGATGATCCGCACGGCGGTCGAGCATGCGGCGAAACGCATCCCGATCATCGCGGGCGCCGGCGGCAATTCGACCGCCGAGGCGATCGAGCTGACGAAGCACGCGAAGGCCGTCGGCGCGGACGCGACGCTGCAGGTCGTGCCGTACTACAACAAGCCGACGCAGGAAGGCATGTACCGCCACTTCCGGACGATCGCCGAAGCGGTCGACCTGCCGGTGATCCTGTACAACGTGCCGGGCCGCACGGTCGCGGACATGGCGCACGAGACGACGCTGCGCCTCGCGCAGGTGCCGGGCATCATCGGCGTGAAGGAAGCGACCGGCAACATCGATCGCGCCGCGCACCTGATCAAGGCCGCGCCGAAGCATTTCGCGATCTACAGCGGCGACGATCCGACCGCGATCGCGCTGATGCTGCTCGGCGGCCACGGCAACATCTCGGTGACCGCGAACGTCGCGCCGCGCGCGATGAGCGAGCTGTGCCGCGCGGCGCTGGCCGGCGACGTCGCAACGGCGCGCGAACTGCACATGAAGCTGCTGTCGCTGCACAAGAATCTGTTCATCGAAGCGAACCCGATCCCGGTGAAGTGGGCGCTGCAGGCGATGGGCAAGATGCAGGGCGGGATCCGGCTGCCGCTCACGGCGCTCGACGAGCGCTGCCACGATGCCGTGCGTTCGGCCCTCGTCGAGGCCGGCGTTCTCGCCTGATGCCGACGCGGCCGCGTCCTGCGGCCGCCGGCTCGACCCCTGATCAACCCGCACCGGCCGGCTCCGTCCGGCGCCGCTCCTGACGAGCGTTCTAGCAAGACGAAGGATTTCATGAAACGTTTCGCCATTTCCTCTCGCGCCATCCAGTTGTCGGTGGTGGCGCTGGCGCTGGGCGCGCTCGCTGGCTGCGATACGCTGAACGACTACCTGGCCCCCGACCGGGTCAACTACAAGAACACCGGCTCGGCGCCGCCGCTCGCGGTGCCGAGCGACCTGAAGCCGGTGCAGACGACGCAGCAGTTCGTCGCGCCACCGACCAACGCAGGACTCGGCACGCTGCCGCCGCGGGCCACGACGCAAGCGGGCAACGCGACCGACGGCATCCCGAGCGCGCAGGATCCGCTCGGCATGCACATCGAGCGCGACGGCGATCGCCGCTGGCTCGTCGTCGACGGCCGCACGCCCGAGCAGCTGTGGCCGATCCTGAAGGAGTTCTGGCAGGAGAACGGCTTCTCGCTGAAGACCGATGCGCCGTCGACGGGCATCATGGCCACCGACTGGGCCGAGAACCGCGCGAACATTCCGGACGACTGGTTCCGCCGCACGATCGGCCGGGTCATCGATTTCGCGTACTCGTCGGGCACGCGCGACCGCTTCCGCACGCTCGTGAACCGGACGTCGGACGGCAACACCGACATCTCGATCACGCATAGCGCGATGGAAGAAATGATGGTCGGCCCGCAGGGCGGCACGTCGTCGCGCTGGGAGGAGCGTCCGCGCAACCCGGTGCTCGAAGCCGTGTTCCTGTCGAAGCTGATGCAGAAGTTCGGCCTGACCGACGCGCAGGCGAAGCAGTTGCTGACCGATGCGCGCCCGGCGACGGCGCCGGCGCAGGTCAGCGACACGAGCGGCGGCGCGGCGACGCTGCAACTGGCCGAGTCGTTCGATCGCGCGTGGCTGCGCGTGGGCCTGGCGCTCGACCGGACCAACTTCACGGTCGACAATCGCGACCGCGAGAAGGGCGTCTATACCGTGCGCTATGCGAATTCGATGGAAGAGCTCAAGCGTGACGGCCTGTTC
Organism: Burkholderia sp. BCC0398; assembly: GCF_902833245.1. Lineage (NCBI taxonomy): Bacteria > Pseudomonadati > Pseudomonadota > Betaproteobacteria > Burkholderiales > Burkholderiaceae > Burkholderia > Burkholderia sp. BCC0398. The sequence continues at coordinate 357,426 of NZ_CADFEM010000006.1, read as the reverse complement.
GGCAAGCTGTTCTACGGCGGCCCGTCGGCAGCCAAGCCCGGCAAGGAATACCTGATCAACGTGCGCGCGGCAGGCGCCAGCGGCACGCAGGTGGCGGTGATCGGCGCGAACGGCCAAGTCGACAACTCGTCGGACGCGCAGCGGATCATTTCGCTGCTGCACGCGCAGCTGAACTGAGCGCGTGCGATTCGCCAGCCTCGGAAGCGGCAGCGAAGGCAACGCGCTGGTCGTCGAGGCCTCGAGCGGCACGACGACCACCCGCGTGCTGCTCGACTGCGGCTTTTCCGCCAAGGAGGTCGAGCGCCGGCTCGGCCGACTGAATCTCTGCATCGCCGATCTCGATGCGATCCTCATTACCCACGAACACAGCGACCACGTCGGCAGTGCGCTGACGCTCGCGCGCCGCGCGTCGCTGCCGCTCTACATGAGCTGGGGCACCGCGCGCGCGGTCGGCGCGGACGAGGCCGATGTCGATCTCCACGTGCTGTGGGGCGACGAGACGGCCGCGATACGCGATCTGGCCGTGATGCCCTATACGGTCCCGCACGATGCGCGGGAACCGCTCCAGTTCGTGTTCATGGACGGAAACCGCCGGCTCGGCGTGCTGACGGACGTCGGGATGGCTACGCCGCACATCACGGCCGTCCTGAGCGGCTGTGACGCGCTGGTGCTTGAATCCAACCACGATACCGCGATGCTGGCCGCGAGCCGCTATCCGCAGTCGCTGAAGGCGCGGATCGGCGGCAACCACGGCCACCTCAGCAACGACGCGGCGGCCGACATCCTCGCGTCGCTCGAGCGCAGCCGTCTCCAGCATCTGGTCGCGGCCCATCTGAGCCAGCAGAACAACCTGCCGGAACTGGCCCGCCAGGCGTTTGGCGGCGTACTCGGGACGGACGGGGAGGACGTGGTCGTGGCCTCGCAGGACGCGGGCTTCGACTGGCTGATGCTCGGATGAGCGGGGCAGGGCCGCTGCGGCGGCCCGAAGCGGCTGCCGGGCGCTCGATTCGAAAGCGGCAGACGTAAAAAAACCGGCCCTCGGGCCGGTTTTTTTTCAGCTGATGCTGAAGGCTTACTGGCTTGCGCCCGAAGCCGGAGCAGCCGTCGCTGCCGAAGCAGCCGACGCCACTGCAGCAGCAGCGTCGCTCGCAGCAGCCGAAGCCGACGAAGCAGCAGCCGAAGCGTCGCTCGCAGCACCAGCAACTGCCGAAGCAGCCGACGAAGCAGCAGCCGATGCGTCGCTAGCAGCCGACGAAGCAGCTTGATCAGCGCTCTTGTTGCAAGCAGCCAGTGCAACAGCAGCCAACAGGGAAGCTACGAGGAGGGATTTCTTCATGATCACGTCCTTTTATGGTTAAAGGTAAGCAACAGCGCGAAACAATACCGGTAATGTGCTCCAACACCGACCTGGGCCGCTGGTGGAGATGCACTTCTTAGAGCGTGAATCTTCCCTACGGCTTGGGCGGAAATTATATGCACTTTCCTATCGACCGTCGACAAATGCGGGGTCAATACGTTGTCTTTCCCATACAGAATTTGATCTGCATGGGCATACGGGGCGACTCACACTAATTCCGGCTTCCGACCCGTATCCAGCCCGCACGATACCACTCGTGCAACAAGGCTGTCATCGAGGGACCCCGGGATAGTGTTACAAACCGTTTCGCCTCCATCTGGCGTTGATTGGCCAGTTCGGGCAGCCATTCCTCGGCTTGCTCGAGCGGACCTTCCTCGCCATTAATGAAGTACGAGCGCGCGTTATACATCAATGCGGCCCTTCTGTCGAGACGCACGCCACGGCGTGATGCCTGCGTAACGAACGCGGCCTCGGACAGCGGACGCTCGGGCGGGTCGAAAACGACGTTCGATTTGGGCTCGCTCAGGTAGCAGCCGAGGAATTCGGCGACGTCGCGCTTGCGCCAGCGGATCGCGTCGACGATCTCGGCGACACGGTCGACCATCGCCGGCGGCAACTGCGCGGGCGCGTCGACGGCCGGCTGCTTCGGATCGCGGTAGAGGTCGTCGCCGCCCGCGTCGCGCAGGCCGCCGCGCTCCGCGAGGTAATACAGGAACTGGGCGCCCAGCTCGCCGGCGGACGGGGCCCGAAAGCCGATCGAGCAGGTCATGCACTCGCCTTCGGCGACGCCGTCGTGCGCGATGTGCGGCGGCAGGTACAGCATATCGCCGGGTTCCAGCACCCATTCGTCGCTCGGCTCGAAGTTCTCGAGGATCTTCAGCGGCACGTCCGGCTGCAGCGACAGGTCCTTCTGCGCGCCGACCCGCCAGCGGCGCCGGCCTTCGACCTGCAGCAGGAAGACGTCGTACGAATCGAAGTGCGGGCCGACGCCGCCGCCGTCCGTCGCATACGAGATCATCAGGTCGTCCAGCCGCGCGTCGGGGATGAAGCGGAAGCGGTCGAGCAGCGCACGGGCCGCGTCGACGTGCAGGTCGAGCCCCTGCACGAGCAAGGTCCAGGATTTGCGCGTGACGGCAGGCAGCGAGTCGGGCTCGAACGGACCGTGCGACAGTTGCCACTTGTTACGAAAATGGGTGATCAATCGCGATTCGGCGTCATAGTCGGCGGCGAGTTCGAACAATGCATCGCGCGTGACCGGCGACGCGACGCCGGGGATCGCCTGGCGGATCAGCAGCGGCTTCTTTTGCCAGTAGCCGCGCATGAATTGCGCCGGCGTCAGGCCGCCGAGCAGCGGCGTGGGAAGATCGGAAGGCGGCGCGCCGAGCGGGGCGGCAGCGGCATCCCGCGGTTCGGCTTGAGACCGGTTGCGCATCGTATAATGAGTTTTGTATTTGGGAGAATTGGATGAAAATCGCAAAAAACACCGTCGTGTCGGTCACCTACAAGCTGTCGGACGCACAGGGCAATCTGATCGAGGAAAGCGACGAGCCGATGGTCTATCTGCACGGCGGCTATGATGGCACGTTCCCCAAGATCGAGGAACAGCTCGACGGCCACGAGGCGGGCTACCAGGCGCAGATCCAGCTCGAGCCGGAAGATGCGTTCGGCGACTACGATCCCGAACTCGTGAAGATCGAGCCGCGCGACCGTTTTCCCGAGCCGCTCGAAGTGGGCATGCAGTTCGAAGGCACGCCGGAAGACGGTGACGAGGAAGCCGACTCGCTGATCTATACGGTCACCGATATCGCCGAAGACAAGGTCGTGCTCGACGGCAATCACCCGCTGGCGGGCATGGCGCTGCGTTTCGCGCTGACCGTGAAGGACGTTCGCGAAGCCACCGAAGACGAAATCGAGCACGAGCACGCGCATGGCGCGGAAGGGCTCGAGATCGTCGACGAGGATGACGACGAAGACGGCGAAGCGCCGTCAGGGCGTACGCTGCACTGAGCTTGCCGGCAGGCCCGGCGCCGGCCCCGATGCGGGGGATGGTGCCGGCCACGACGCGCCGCCCGGTGCGGCGCCGTCGCCCTGCAGCGGCGGCGCGACCGACGACGCGTCGGGCAGCGCCGGCAGCGCGGGAATTTCCGGCATCTGCGGCAGCGGCACGTCGTCGCGCGGCGCGAGCGGCAGCGTGGGCGGCACCGGCAGGTTCTTCGGCACCTCCTGCAGGCTCACGTTGAAGATCGTCTGCCGCGCCGGCGAGACGCTGACCTTCACCCACTGATTCGCCGGATGGCGCGGTCCGATCGCGACGCGCGTCACGTTTCCTACCAGCTCACCGTCGTCGCCATGCAGCGGACGGTCGATCAGAAAGCCGCTCGCCAGCGGTTCGCCGCTCGCGTGCATCACCAGGATCGGGCCGCGGAACGTCGCCGCTGCCTTCACCAGCGTTCGTTTCAGCTCACGGAAGCCGTCGCGCACGCGCGGCCGGTTGAAACGCAGCCACGCGAAGCGCTCCGAGCGTTCATAGCGTTCGAACTGCGGATCGCCTTCGAAAATCACGACCATCGCGCGTGCTTCGCGCCGCTTCGCATATTCGGCCGCGTGGTCGATCCAGAAGCCGTTCGCGACGATGCGATCCTCGAATTCGCCGTTGCGCCCGCCCGCCGTCAAATAATGGTTGTTCGGCGCCGGCGCATTGAGTGCGACGTAGACGATGTCGTCGCGCATCCAGCGTGCGTTTTCGCGATACGGCCGGAACCGTGCGACTTCGCTCTCCCGCGTAATCTGCAGCGCGCCGGGATCGGGCAGCGCCGCGTCGGCGAGCAGCGTCTGCCGCAGGAAATCGAGCCGCTCGACCGGGTCGTAGCCGCCGCCGGCCGCGGTGCTGCACGCGATCCAGTCGTCGTGGCCGGGAATGAACACGAGCGGCACGCGCGCCGAATCCAGGATCGCGCCGCGCTGCGCATACAGCGTGTCGCGGCATGCTTCCTTCGAGCCTTTGAGATCGCCTGCGTAGACGACGAACGCGAGGTTGCGCTCGCGTGCGATCGCATCGAGCAGCCGCTGTGCGGCCGGTTCGTCCGCCGGGACGTCGATGACGCCCGACACGACCGCGAACGAGTAGGGCGCCGCGCTGCGCTTGGGCGGCGCGGCCAGCGCAGCGGCCTGCGCCAGCGCAAGGACCGCCGCGACCAGCGCGGCGGCGGCGCGGGCCGGCAGGCCGCGCGCAACGCGCTTACGCGTGCCCGTCGGCATCGTGCGACCGGACCAGCGTACGCAGTTCGTACAGCAGGTCGAGCGCCTCGCGCGGCTTGAGATCGTCGGGATCGATGTCGCGCAGTTTTTCGAGCGCCGGATGCGGCGTGTCGGGCAGCGCCGGCGCGTCCGCGCATTCGAGATCGTCTACGGCCGCCGGCGGCGCGCTGAAAAGATCGAGTTGCGGCGTGTGCTGGGATGCCGACTGCTGTTCGAGATACGCGAGGTGCTTGCGCGCGGCGCGGATCACCGGCGCCGGCACGCCCGCGAGCTGCGCGACCTGTAGGCCGTAGCTCTGGTTCGCCGGGCCTTCGTTGACCGCGTGCAGGAACACGATCCCGTGGCCGTGCTCGACGGCCGACAGGTGGACGTTGGCCGCTTGCGGGAATTCGGCCGGCAGTTGCGTCAGTTCGAAGTAGTGCGTCGCGAACAGCGTGTAGCACGCGTTGTGCGCGAGCAGGTGGCGCGCGATGGCCCACGCGAGCGCGAGGCCGTCGAAGGTCGACGTGCCGCGGCCGATCTCGTCCATCAGCACGAGGCTTTGCGGCGTCGCGTCGTTGAGGATCGCCGCGGCTTCGGTCATCTCGACCATGAAGGTCGAGCGGCCGCCCGCGAGATCGTCGGCCGCGCCGATGCGCGTGAAGATCCGGTCGATCGGGCCGAAGCACGCCGACTTCGCCGGCACGTAGCTGCCGACGTACGCCATCAGCGCAATCAGCGCGGTCTGTCGCATGAACGTCGACTTACCGCCCATGTTCGGGCCGGTGATCAGCAGCAGCTTGCGCTCGGCGCCGAACCGGCAGTCGTTCGCGATGAACTGCTCGACCTGCGCTTCGACGACCGGATGGCGACCCTGCTCGATTTCGATGCCGATCTCGTCGGTGAAGGTCGGCGCGACCCAGTCGAGCGCGCGTGCGCGTTCGGCGAAGGCCGCCAGCAGGTCGAGCTCGGCGAGGGCCGACGCGACGCGCTGGCATTCGGGGATGAACGGCAGCAGCGCCTGCAGCACCGAGTCGTACAGCGCGCGCTCGCGCGCCAATGCGCGTTCCTGCGCGGACAGCGCCTTGTCCTCGAAGGTCTTCAGTTCCGGCGTGATGTAGCGCTCGGCGTTCTTCAGCGTCTGGCGGCGGCGGTAATCGTCGGGCACCTTGTCGGTCTGGCCGCGCGTGACCTCGATGTAGAACCCGTGCACCTTGTTGTATTCGACGCGCAGGTTCGCGATGCCGGTGCGCGCGCGCTCGCGCGCTTCGAGATCGATCAGGAACTGCCCGCAGTTCTCCGAAATGTCTCGCAACTCGTCGAGCTCGGCATCGTAGCCGCGCGCGATCACGCCGCCGTCGCGCACCATCGCGGCCGGCTCGGTGGCGATCGCGCTCGTCAGCAGGTCGAGGCATTCGGCGGGCGGCGCGAGCGCCGCGTCGACGCGCGCGAGCGCATCCGCGTTCGCGACGATCGCGCCGATGCGCTCGCGCAGCGCCGGCAGCGCGGCGAACGTGTCGCGCAGGCTCGACAGGTCGCGCGGGCGAGCGGACAGCAGCGCGAGCCGCCCGGTGATCCGTTCGACGTCGGCGATCTGGCGCAGCGCGCTGCGCAGCGCATCGAGGCTTGCGTTGGCCGGCGCATCGAGCAGCGCGCCGATCGCCTGCTGGCGCGACTGCGCGGCGACCGACGCGCGCGGCGGGTGATGCAGCCAGTGACGCAGCAGGCGGCTGCCCATCGTCGTGCAGCAGGTGTCGAGCAGCGAATACAGCGTGGGCGACTCGGTGCCGCGCAGCGTCTCGGTCAGTTCGAGATTGCGGCGCGTGGCCGGATCGAGCCCGATGTATTCGGTTTCGTTCTCGACCTTCAGGCTGCGCACGTGCCGCAGTTGCTGGCCTTGCGTGGCCGCTGCGTAGAGCAGCAGCGCGCCGGCCGCACCGCACGCGCTCGTCAGCGAATGCGCGCCGAAACCGTCGAGACTCGCGACGTCGAGCTGGTCGCACAGACGCTGCGTGCCCGACGCGATGTCGAAGTGCCAGGCCGGCATGCGCTTGCTTGCGCCCGCGCCGGCGGGAAGGGCGTCGGTCGCGCCGTCCGGGGTCAGGATTTCGGCCGGCCGGATGCGCTCGAGCGCGGCGGCGAGCTGTTCGGGCTCGATCTCGGCGAGCCGCAACGCACCGCTCGCGAGGTTCAGCCACGCGAGGCCGATATTGACCGCGACGCCGCGCTTGTTGTGGCCGGTGCACATCGCGAGCAGGTAGACGTCGTTCTTGTCGGACAGCAGCGCGGCATCGGTCAGCGTGCCGGGCGTGACGACGCGCACGACCTTGCGCTCGACCGGGCCCTTCGACGTGGCTGGATCGCCGATCTGCTCGCAGATCGCGACCGATTCGCCCATCTTCACGAGCTTCGCCAGATACTGCTCGACCGCGTGATGCGGGACGCCGGCCATCTTGATCGGCGTGCCGGCCGACGCACCGCGCTGCGTGAGGGTCAGGTCGAGCAGGCGTGCCGCTTTTTCCGCATCCTCGAAGAACAGCTCGTAGAAGTCGCCCATCCGGTAGAAGACGAGCGTGTCCGGATGATCGGCCTTGATGCGCAGGTACTGCTGCATCATCGGGGTGTGGCCTGCGAAGGCTTCGGGCGACAGCGTGGTCATAGGTCAGGCATGAAGTTGTTGCTTGGGTTGCCCGAGTTTACCAGTGGCTTCGACGCGAACGTGCGAAGTTGGCCGTTTGGTCGATTGCCGGCGGCGCCGTGCAGCGGCAACCGACCTCGAGCGCTGGCTCACGATCGCCGGCCATCAGGCGCCGACGAAAGGGCGCATGGCCGGCAGCCGCGCGCGCTTTCACCATTCCCGATCGAAAGCGTTGCCACGCGCGCAGCAGGGCGGCGGCGCCCGGCTTGCGAGCCTGCGCGCGCCGACCCCGTACCGCCGATCAGGACGCGTGCGCCGACGTCAGGCTGAGCGCCACCGCCTGCGCGACTTCGATGCCGTCGATCGCGGCCGAATAGATGCCGCCCGCATACCCGGCGCCTTCGCCGGCCGGATACAGGCCTTCGACGTTCATGCTCTGGTAGTCGTCCTTGCGTCGAATCCGGATCGGCGACGACGTGCGCGTCTCCACGCCGGTGAGCACGGCGTCGTGCATCGCGAAGCCGGCGATCTTCTTGTCGATCTCCGGCAGCGCTTCGCGGATCGCTTCGATCACGTAGTCGGGCAGCGCGGTGCCGAGATCGGTCGGCGTCACGCCGGGCTTGTACGAAGGCTCCACGGCGCCCAGCGACGTCGATGGCCGGCCCGCGATGAAATCGCCGACCAACTGGCCCGGCGCGCGGTAATCGCCGCCGCCGAGTTCGAACGCGCGTTCTTCCCATTTGCGCTGGAACGCGATGCCCGCGAGCGGGCCGCCCGGATAGTCGTCCGGCGTGATGCCGACGACGATGCCCGCGTTCGCATTGCGCTCGGCGCGCGAATACTGGCTCATCCCGTTGGTGACCACGCGGCCCGGCTCCGAGGTCGCGGCGACCACCGTGCCGCCCGGGCACATGCAGAAGCTGTAGACCGCGCGCCCGTTGCTTGCGTGGTGGACCACCTTGTAGTCGGCCGCGCCGAGTTGCTTGTGGCCCGCGAACTTGCCGAAGCGGCTGCGATCGATCAGCCCCTGCGGATGCTCGATGCGGAAACCCAGCGAGAACGGCTTGGCTTCGATGTAGACGCCGCGGTCGTGCAGCATCTGGAACGTGTCGCGCGCGCTGTGGCCCACGGCCAGCACCACGCGGTCGCACCGCAGCGTTTCCCCGTTGGACAGCTTGAGCGCGCGCACCTTGCCCTGGTCGATTTCGATGTCGTCGACGCGGGTTTCGAAACGCACTTCGCCGCCGAGCTCATGGATCGACGCGCGCATTTTTTCCACCATGCTGACGAGGCGGAACGTGCCGATGTGCGGGCGGCTCAGATACAGGATGTCCTCCGGTGCGCCGGCCTTGACGAATTCGTCCAGCACCTTGCGGCCATAGTGGTTCGGATCCTTGATCTGGCTGTACAGCTTGCCGTCGGAAAACGTCCCCGCGCCGCCTTCGCCGAACTGCACGTTGGATTCGGGATTGAGCACGCTCTTGCGCCACAGGCCGAAGGTGTCCTTGGTGCGCTCGCGCACGGCCTTGCCGCGTTCGAGGATGATCGGACGGAACCCCATCTGTGCGAGGATCAGCCCCGCGAACAGCCCGCACGGCCCCATGCCGATGACGACCGGGCGCAGGAAATCGGCGTGTTCGGGCGCCTTCGTGACGAAGTGGTACGCCATGTCGGGCGTCACGCCGCAATGCGGCTTGCCGGCGATGCGCTCGAGCGCGGCCGCTTCGTCATTGACTTCGATATCGACGATATACGTGAGCTTGATGTCGGCGCGCTTGCGCGCGTCGTGCGCGCGGCGGAACACGGTGTAACGGAGCAGCCCGTCTGGCGCCACGCCAAGCTCCGCGAGGCGCGCGCGAATCGCGGCCTCGAGCGCGCTCTCGGGGTGGTCGAGGGGGAGTTTAATTTCGCTTAGCCGTAACATGATGACTCGGATGCGATTGCCACGGCGCCGTGGCGATGTTGATACAGGCGGGGCCGGCACGCCTACGGCGTGCTTCGCCGCGCGGGCATGCCGGACGCAAACCCTATGCTGTCGTTGCGGGACAAGCGGTGCGAGCGGCAGTACGCCGGCTCGAACGCGCAACTCGAGCAACTTCAGGATAGGCGCACGAAGCGGCCCGCGTACACGGAAGATTGTCCCGCGTGTCGGGCGATCGGCGCGCCATCACGACGATGTCGCGCGAGCGGCTTGCGCGAAAGCCGCGCCACGCGGGCGCGGCCCGGGCTTACTCCGCTGCCGGATGCATGCGGCTGTAGCGGTTCAGGATCGGAATCATCTGCGCGTAGATCTTCGGGTTCGCGGCGACGATTTCATGGCGATGCAGGAAATCGGCGTCGCCCGTGTAGTTGCCGACGAGGCCGCCGGCCTCGGTGATCAGCAGGCTGCCCGCGGCCATGTCCCACACGTTGATGCCTTGCTCGAAGAACGCGTCGAGGCGGCCGGCCGCGACGTTCGCGAGGTCGAGCGCCGCCGCGCCCGGGCGGCGCAGGCCCGTGCAGGCCTGCGTCATTTCGGTGAAGAGGCGCGCGTACGCGTCGAGGCCGTCCTTCTCGCGGAACGGGAAGCCCGTGCCGACCAGCGCGTCCGACAGGCGGTCGCGGCGGCCGACGCGGATGCGGCGGTCGTTCAGGTACGCGCCGCGGCCGCGGGTGGCCGTGAACAGGTCGTTCTTGTTCGGATCGTAGACGACGGCCTGCGTGACGACGCCCTTGTGCTCGAGCGCGATCGATACGCAGTAGTACGGGAAGCCGTGGATGAAGTTGGTCGTGCCGTCGAGCGGATCGATGATCCACTTGAATTCGGATTCGTTCTCCGATTCGCCCGATTCCTCCGCGAGGATCGCGTGGTCGGGGTAGGCGGTCTTCAGCGTCTCGATGATCGCGTCTTCGGCGGCCTTGTCCACTTCGGTGACGAAGTCGTTCTGCTGCTTCTTGCGGATCTCGATCAGGTCGAGATCGAGGGACGCGCGATTGATGATCTGTCCGGCGCGGCGCGCAGCCTTGACAGCAATGTTGAGCATGGGATGCATGAGCCTGGATCCTGTAGCCGGCGGCACGGGCCGCCACGAAGTGGGACAACCGCCCGGAACGGCGCAAGCGTGCCGGGGCGAGGTGAGACGCGAATTGACAAAGAGCGGGGTACGACCCGCGCTGCGCCGAGCGCAACGCGTAAGGGCATGATTTTACCCGATTTTCGGCGGTTTCAGGCGACCGGCATGCGGGGAAACCCCACTGGCCGTCCGGACGAGTGGGTTTGCGCGGGCGATGGCGATACCATACGGCCATTCTGATGAACCGAGTCGTATCGTAGTGGAAACCCCGCAGAACACCGCCGCGCCGTCCGAGTCGGGCGCGGCCTCGTCCGCGCCGCCGTCCGGCGGCTTCACGTCCACCCGCTTCGTGCTCGTCGAGCCGAGCCATCCCGGCAACGTCGGGGCGGCGGCCCGCGCGCTGAAGACGATGGGCTTCTCGCGTCTCGTACTGGTCGCGCCGCGCGTGCCGCACGTGCAGAGCGACCCCGAGGCGATCGCGATGGCCAGCGGCGCGGACGACGTCCTCGCGTCCGCGCACGTCGTGCCGACGCTCGGCGAAGCGCTGTCCGGCGTGCACTGGTCGATCGCGCTGACCGCGCGCACGCGCGAATACGGACCGCCGCGCCTCGCGCCGCGCGCGGCCGCCGCGCAGGCGAGCGCGCAGGTCGGCGTGGGCGACATCGCGCTCGTGTTCGGCAACGAGCGCACCGGTCTCGCGAACGAGCATGTCGACCAGTGCAGCGCGCTCGCGCATATTCCGGCCAACCCGGCCTACAGTTCGCTGAATCTCGCGCAGGCCGTGCAGGTGCTCGCGTACGAGTTGCGCGTCGCGTTTCTCGAACAGGCGAGCGAGCCGTCGGCGCAGTCGCCGGCCGAAGCCGGCACGCTCGCGCAGAGCGACGAGATCGAGCGCATGTACGTGCACCTTGAGAACGCGTTGATCGCGCTCGACTTCCTCGATCCGCGCAATCCGAAGAAGCTGATGCCGCGGCTGCGGCGCCTGTTTGCGCGCACGGGCCTCGAGCGCGAGGAGGTCAACATCTTGCGCGGCGTCGCGAAGCACATCCTGCTGAAGTCGGGTAAGCCGGACGGCGACGCGTAGGCGGCCGGCGCTCCGATTGGCGGGCGGGGCGGGAGTCCGCTGGATGCGGCGTGCGGCCGGGCAGGCCGTGCGTCGGCCTGCCGGAGACGTCGAACCGGCTGTTTCTCCCGACCGATCGCCTCCGGAAACCCCGCCGCAACGAGCGTCCCGGCCGAATACCCGCGCCGACGGCGGGGTGAACGCGCGACCGCGTGCGGCCGGGCGCGACTGGCCCTACAATCGCCGGACGTCATAAGCAAATGACCCGGCGCGATAACGGCCGGCATTGCCGGCGATGCGCGCCGGCCTTTTCCCAGATCACATCATGTTCACGAGACTGCGCGAAGACGTTGCAACGATTCGCGAGCGGGATCCCGCCGCTCGCAGTGCGTGGGAAGTGCTGACCTGTTATCCGGGGCTGCATGCGCTCGTGCTGCACCGTTTCGCGCACGCCTGCTGGCGCGCGAAACGCTACTGGCTCGCGCGGTTCGCGTCGCAGGCCGGCCGGTTCCTGACGGGGATCGAGATCCATCCCGGCGCGACGATCGGCCGGCGCGTGTTCATCGATCACGGCATGGGCGTCGTGATCGGCGAGACGGCGATCATCGGCGACGACTGCACGATCTATCAGGGCGTGACGCTGGGCGGCACGTCGCTCACGCGCGGCGCGAAGCGTCACCCGACGCTGGAAGCCGGCGTGATCGTCGGCGCCGGCGCGAAGGTGCTCGGCGGTTTCACGGTCGGCGCGGGCGCGAAGATCGGCTCGAACGCGGTGGTCGTCAAGCCGGTGCCGGCGGGCGGCACCGCGGTCGGCAATCCAGCGCGCATCGTGATGCCGGCGCAGCCGAAGCCGCAGCCCGAGCGCGCGGCGTTCTGCGCGTACGGGATCACGCCGAACGCGGACGATCCGATGTCGCTCGCGATTCACGGGTTGATCGATCACGCGGCGAAGGAAAGCCGCCGCGTCGACGAAATCGTCGCGGCGCTCGAGCGGCTCGGCACGCATCTGGAAACGCTGCAGGGCGCCGACGCGGCGCGCCTCGACCTGCGCAGGCTGTCGGCGGTGCTGGAAGGCAAGACGGTCGAACGCCAGATGTAACGAACGTGACGCGCACTGATCGCTGCTGGTCGGTGCGACGGCAGCGGCGGCGTCAGTCGAGCGGCATCGCGTGGATGCCTTCCGAGTCGACGCGCAGATAGCCGCCGCGCGGCATGCCGTGATCGAGATCCCAGTCGGGCAGCACCCAGCGGATCCCGCCCGGTTCCGCGTGGCGCGCGGGGCGGTGCGTGTGGCCGTGAATGATCACGCTCGCGCGGCTTTTCCGGAACAGCGCGGCCACGCCTTCCCGCGTGACGTCGTAGGCGGCCGAAGCAGGGCGCATCCGGCCCGCTTCGCTGGTCGAGCGCATGCGCTGCGCGAGCGCGCGGCGCCAGCGGAACGGCCACGCGAGAAACAGCCATTGCGCGACGCGGTTGCGCGCGAAGCGGCGGAACACCTGGTAGCCGCGGTCGGCCGTGCACTGCGCGTCGCCGTGCGCGAGCACGATGCGCTGGCCGAATGCCATGATCAGCGAAGGGTCGGGCAACAGCATTGCGCCGGCCGCCTTCATGAAGCGCCGGCCGAGCAGGAAATCGCGGTTGCCGTGCATCACGTAGAGCGCGATCCCGCGCTCCGAGAACGTGTGCATCAGCGCGGCCATGCGCGCGGCGAACGGATCGTCGTCGAGGATGTCGTCGCCGATCCAGTATTCGAACAGGTCGCCGAGGATGAACACCGAGTCGGCGCTGTCGGCGGTGTATTTCACGAAATGCTCGAACGCGGCGACCGTCTTCGGAATCGCCTCGCTCAGGTGCAGATCGGACAGAAACAGGAACGGGCGTGCGGCTTGCGCGTATTCGCGCTCGCCCGGCACGCCCGCGGAGACGCTTCGCGGCGGACTCTCCTGCAACATCGAAGTGCCTCCGTAACGGCTGGTGCGTCAGACCACCACGGCCTTTTCGATCACGACGTCGTCGGTCGGCACGTCCTGATGGAAGCCGGCGTTGCCCGTCTTGACGCCCTTGATCTTGTCGACCACGTCCTGGCCTTCGACGACCTTGCCGAACACAGCGTAGCCCCAGCCCTGCGGCGTCGGCGACGAGTGGTTCAGGAAGTCGTTGTCGTTCACGTTGATGAAGAACTGGGCGGTCGCCGAGTGCGGATCGTTCGTGCGCGCCATCGCGACCGTGTAGTTGTCGTTCTTCAGGCCGTTGTTCGCTTCGTTGTCGATCGGCGCGTCGGTCGGCTTCTGCTTCAGGCCCGGCTCGAAGCCGCCGCCCTGGATCATGAAGCCGTTGATCACGCGATGGAACACGGTGCCGTCGTAATGGCCCTTCTTCACGTAGTTCAGGAAGTTCTCGACCGTCTTCGGTGCCTTCGCGGCGTCGAGTTCGAGCTTGATCACGCCGTGGTTCGTATGCAGTTCAACCATGATGAATTCCTTCGGTGAGGCGGTTTAAATGGCACGCGGCCGGTCGTGCGACGCGGCCGCGTGTGGCGCCGGACGTGCCGGCAGGTGCTTACTTGGAGACGATGCTCGCCGATTCGATCACGACCGGTTGCGCCGGCACGTCCTGCATCGGCCCGCGCGAGGTCGTCGCCACGCCTTCGATCTTCTTCACGACGTCGAGGCCCGACACGACCTTGCCGAACACCGCATAGCCGTTGCCGTCCGGGTTCGGGTAGTCGAGGCCGCCGTTGTCGACCGTGTTGATGAAAAACTGCGCGGTGGCCGAATTCGGATCGCTCGTGCGCGCCATCGCGATCGTGCCCGTCAGGTTCTTCAGACCATTGCGGCTTTCCAGCGGGATCGGCGCGCGGGTCGGCTTTTCCTCGAAGTTGGTCTTGTAGCCGCCGCCCTGGATCATGAAGCCCTTGATCACGCGATGGAAGATCGTGCCGTTGTACTGGCCGGCCTTCACGTAATCGAGGAAGTTGGCGACGGATTTCGGCGCCTTCTCCGGATAGAGCTCGACGCGGATGTCGCCCTGCGAGGTCTTCAGCTGCACGACGGGGTGCGCGGTGGCCGTTTGCGCGAACGCGGGCGCGGTCGCGAGAAGGGCGGCGCCGCCAAGCGCCAGCAACAGACGTTTCATTGCGATCCTCAGGTTGGGAGGGAAGGAAGGCCGCGCCGCTTATTTCGACGGCGCGACGTACGGTGCCGCCAGTGCGCCCGACGGACCGCTGAACTGGAACGTCGGCGACATCGGCAGCGTGGTGGTGCTCACGTTCGCGGCGGCGCGGTCGGTGTAGTCGCGCGTGGCCGGCGACGTCGCGCGGGCGTTTGGCGCGGCTTTCGACGGCGACACGATTTTCTGCAGATCGGCGAGGCGCTGCGCGGTCGCGCCGCTCGTGCGGCCGAGCGATTGCGCGCGCTTGTACGATTCGGCCGCGAGGCGCAGGTACAGATCGCCGAGGTTCTCGTACGCGAGCGAGTAGCTCGGGTTCGATTGCGTCGCGGTGACGAGCGCGGTGCGCGCTTCGTCATAGCGGCCGTGCTTCGCGTAGAGCGCCGCGAGATTGTTGTACGGCTCGGGCAGTTCGGGGTACGCCTGCGTGATCGCGACGAACTGCTGGATCGCGTCGTCGTCGCGGTTCAGGCGGGCCAGCACGGTGCCGCGCTTGAACTGCGCCTGCACGTCGCGCGGGTTCGACGCGATGCGCGCGTCGAGCTGCGCGAGCGCCTGCTTCCACTGCTTGCCGGCGATCGATGCGTCGACTTCCGGGGTGCCGTCGGCGACCGCCGGGGCCTTTTGCGCGTGCGCCGCGGGCGCTGCGAAAAGCGTCAGCGCGACGCCCATGACGGTGGTCGCAACGAGGGTCGCAGCGCTCGGCGCGCGGCCGCGATGAGGTTTCATAGGCGTAAATCGGAATGTTATACTCCGACCCATTCTAACAAAACGTCTGCGCGTTCCGGCGAGCGGCAGACAGTCTTTCTTAGCCTCTCGTGGCCGTCACCGCTGTGCTTGCAGCCTGACCGCCCCATGTGATATCGAGGACGCGCGGCCTGGCGCCGCGGCAGATGGTCCGTCCGTTTCACATGCTGGGCGAGCTTCGCCAGGGCGGTTTCCTTCGGCTCACGGTTCATCTCTATGGAATCACTGCGCATCTACAACACGCTCGCGCGTGACAAGCAAGTCTTCGTGCCGCGCCAGCCCGGCGAAGTGCGGATGTACGTATGCGGGATCACCGTCTACGACTATTGTCACGTGGGCCATGCGCGCATGCTGGTCGTGTTCGACCTCGTCCAGCGCTGGCTGCGTGCGATCGGCTATCGGGTCACGTACGTGCGCAACATCACCGACATCGAGGACAAGATCATCCGCCGCGCGGTCGAGAACGGCGAGACGATCAAGTCGCTGACCGACCGCTTCATCGGCGCGATGCACGAGGATGAAGCCGCGCTCGGCATCCAGCGGCCCGACATCGAGCCGCGCGCGACGCAGTTTATCCCGCAGATGCTCGGCATGATCGAGACGCTCGAGGCGAACGGCTACGCGTACCAGGCGACCGACGGCGACGTCAATTACTCGGTGCGCAAGTTCGCGAACTACGGGAAGCTGTCGGGCAAGTCGCTGGACGATCTCCGCGCGGGCGAACGCGTCGCCGCGAACGACGCGAAGCAGGATCCGCTCGACTTCGTGCTGTGGAAGCGCGCGAAGGCGGACGAGCCGGAAGGCGCGTCGTGGGCGTCGAAGTACGGGATGGGGCGTCCGGGCTGGCACATCGAGTGCTCGGCGATGGGCTGCTCGCTGCTCGGCAATCATTTCGACATCCACGGCGGCGGGCAGGATCTGCAATTCCCGCACCACGAGAACGAGATCGCGCAGAGCGAAGGCGCGACCGGCGAGACGTTCGTCAATTACTGGATGCACAACGGCTTCGTGCAGGTCGACAACGAGAAGATGTCGAAATCGCTCGGCAACTTCTTCACGATCCGCGAAGTGCTCGAGCGTTACGACGCGGAAGTCATGCGCTTCTTCATCGTGCGCACACACTACCGTTCGCCGCTCAATTACAGCGACGTGCATCTCGACGATGCACGCGCGTCGCTCACGCGTCTGTACACCGCGCTGAAGGATGTCGAGCCCGACACGCTCCCGCTCGACTGGAACGAGCCGCACGCACAGCGTTTCGCGGCCGCGATGAACGACGATTTCAACACGCCGGTCGCGGTGGCGACGCTGTTCGAGCTGGCGGGCGAAGTCAACCGCACGCGCGATGCGTCGCTCGCGCGGCAACTGAAACAACTGGCGGGCCTGCTCGGCCTGCTGGGCCGCGAACCGCGCGCGTTCCTGCAGCAGGCGTCCGGCGCCGCGCAGGCGGGCGGGCTCGCGGCCGACGAGATCGAAGCGAAGATCGCCGCGCGCGTCGCGGCGAAGCAAGCGAAGGACTATGCCGAAGCGGACCGGATCCGGGCGGAATTGCTCGAAGCCGGTATCGCACTTGAAGACAAACCGGGCGGATCGACCGAATGGCGTCGCGTATGAGCGCGGTGCGTTCCACTGACCGATCCGTCAGGTAGGAGGCAAGATGGCAACGGCCAGAAAAGCGCCGGTCAGGCGCGCGACTCCGGTCGCCGCGCGTCCGGCAGCCAAGCGCGTCCCGGCGACGAAGGCGGACGCGACACGCGCCGTGCCGAACGGCGCGCTGAACGGTCATGCGCAGCCGGCCGCCGCGCTGCCGGCCGCCGACGCGGCCCGCAAGACACGGGCGTCCGAGGCGGACGGCGAGGAGGTCGTCGTGCGCCCCGCCTATTGGGACAAGGCGTGCGCGGACCTCGTCAAGCGCGACCGGATCCTGAAGAAACTGATTCCGAAGTTCGGTCCCGCGCATCTCGTGAAGCGCGGCGACCCGTTCGTCACGCTCGCGCGCTCGGTCGTCGGCCAGCAGATTTCGGTGCCGTCCGCCCAGTCGCTGTGGGCGCGCATCGAGGACGCCTGTCCGAAGCTCGCGCCGCAACCGGTGATCCGGCTCGGCGCGGACAAGCTGATCGCGTGCGGGTTGTCCAAGCGCAAGACGGAATACATCCTCGATCTCGCGCAGCATTTCGTGTCCGGGGCGCTGCACGTCGACAAATGGATGTCGATGGACGACGAGGACGTGATCGCGGAACTCACGCAGATCCGCGGCATCAGCCGCTGGACGGCCGAGATGTTCCTGATCTTCAACCTGTCGCGGCCGGACGTGCTGCCGCTCGACGACCCGGGCCTGATCCGCGCGATCAGCGTCAATTACTTCAGCGGAGAACCCGTCACGCGCAGCGAGGCGCGCGAGGTTGCGGCCAACTGGGAGCCGTGGCGCACCGTCGCGACCTGGTACATGTGGCGCAGCCTCGATGCGCCCGACGCCGACGCCTGAGCGCCGGCTATCGGGTTTTAAACATCAATAGTTGAGAGCCGGTTTTGAGCATCGCCCGCGCGGGTAGAATACGCGCTGCCGCAAGACCCAAGGATTCGAACACATGAAGACCACATTTCTGGATTTCGAACAGCCGATCGCCGAACTCGAGGCCAAGATCGAAGAGCTGCGGTTCGTGCAGGACGACTCGGCTGTCGATATTTCGGAAGAAATCGAGCGGCTGTCGAAGAAAAGCCAGCAACTGACGAAAGACCTCTACGCGAACCTGTCGCCGTGGCAGGTTTCGCAGATCGCGCGGCATCCGCAGCGGCCGTACACGCTCGATTACGTCGCGGAACTGTTTACCGATTTTCACGAGCTGCATGGCGATCGCGCGTTCGCGGACGACCTGTCGATCGTCGGCGGTCTCGCGCGCTTCGGCGGCCATCCGTGCATGGTGATCGGTCACCAGAAGGGTCGCGACACGAAGGAGCGCGCCGCGCGCAACTTCGGGATGCCGCGTCCGGAAGGCTATCGCAAGGCCGAACGCCTGATGCGTCTGGCCGAGAAGTTCGGACTGCCGATCTTCACGTTCGTCGACACGCCGGGCGCGTACCCGGGCATCGGCGCGGAAGAGCGCGGCCAGTCGGAGGCGATCGGCCGCAACCTGTACGTGATGGCCGAGCTGAAGACGCCGATCATCACGACGGTGATCGGCGAGGGCGGTTCGGGCGGCGCGCTCGCGATCGCCGTGGCCGATACCGTGATGATGCTGCAGTTCTCGACCTACTCGGTGATCTCGCCGGAAGGCTGCGCGTCGATCCTGTGGAAGAGCGCCGCGAAGGCGCCGGAAGCCGCGGAAGCGCTGGGCCTGACCGCGCACCGCCTGAAGGCGCTCGGCCTGATCGACAAGATCATCAACGAGCCGCTCGGCGGCGCGCATCGCGATCCGAAGGGCATGGCCGCGCTGCTGCGCCGTGCGCTGGCCGATTCGCTGCGCCAGTTCCAGGGCATGAGCATCGATGCGCTGCGCGAGCGCCGCTTCGAGCGCCTGATGGCCTACGGCAAGTTCAAGGAAACCACACCGGGCGCATGACCGGCCGTGTATTCAATGCGCGCGCCGCTGCGCGCGCGTCCCGCTCGTGATCCCGCCCACCGAATTCTCCACCGACCGCGTCGTACTCGACGCGGTCGGCGTTGCGCTTTCCGGCCTGCCGCCGGATGCGCGCATCGCGATCGCGTACAGCGGCGGCCTCGATTCGACCGTGCTGCTCGATGCGGCCGTGCGCGTCGCGGGCGCATCGCGCTGCGTCGCGCTGCACGTGCATCACGGCCTGAGCGCGAACGCCGATGCGTGGGTCGCGCATGCCGAAGGGCAGGCGGCGCGGCTCGGTGTCGCGTTCGAATCGATGCGCGTCGACGTGCCGCGCGACAGTGGGCTCGGTATCGAGGCGACGGCGCGCGAGCGTCGCTACGCGGCGCTCGACGAGATGGGCGAGCGCCACGGCGTGGCGGCGCTGTGGCTCGCGCAACATGCGGACGACCAGGCCGAGACGGTGCTGCTGCAACTGCTGCGCGGGGCGGGAATCGCGGGGCTCGCCGCGATGGCCCCGCGTTATCGCCCCGACGGCGTGAGCATCGAGCGCGTGCGTCCATTGCTGAGACTGTTGCGCGCACAACTTGAGCGCTATGCGGAGCAGCACGCGCTCGCGTGGATCGACGACGAATCGAACGGTGATACGCGCTATGCGCGCAATGCGCTGCGCGTCGACGTGCTGCCGGCGCTGGCCGTGCATTTCCCGGGCTTTCGCGACGCGCTCGGTCGCGCGGCCCAGCATGCGGCGGCCGCTCAGCGGCTGCTCGACGATCTGGCCGAGCTGGATTTCGCTGTCGCCGCGCGCGATGACGGTCAGGCGCTGTCGCGCGACGCGCTGATCGGCTTCGACGACACGCGCGGCGCGAACCTGCTGCGCTTCTGGATGCGCCGGCTCGGTTTGCCGGGCGCGTCGGCGGCCCGGCTCGCCAACATGATGCGGCAACTGCGCGCGGCCCACGACGCGCATGCGCTGCGCGTCGATCACGCGGGGCAGTGCCTGCGGCTCTATCGCGACGTCGTCTACTGGGAAGCGGGCGACAGCAGCGAACCGCCCGACGACGGCACGGGTACGTCGCAACCGGAGGTGGCACTCGCATGGGACGGACAGGACGTGTGGCACCTGCCGGGATGGCGCGGCACGTTCGTGTTCGCGCCGGCCGATGCGGGCAGCGCCGATGCGGTGCCGGAGGGGCTGCTGCGCGGTGCGCGGCTGGCGGCGCGCGCGCGGGCCGGCGGCGAACGGATGCGCACGTCGCCGGGCGGGCCTGGCCGGACGCTGAAGAATCTGTTCCAGGAGCGCGGCGTGCCGGCCTGGCAGCGCGACGTGCCGCTGCTGTTCGCGGGTGACCGGCTGATCTACGTGCCGCGGCTGGGCGTCAATCGCGACATCGGCGAGCTTGCCGACGCGACGTTGGGCGCCGCCGCATGGCGCCGGCTCGAATGGCGTCCCGACCTGCTGATCGCATAGCGGCGGCGGGCTGCCGGCTGCGCGATGGCGCGCCCATTTTCACCATTTGGTAAACAGCGCCGGAACGGCCGGCGACACGGCGCGCGGCTTGTCAAGTGGGCGTCTATCGGGTACGCTCGGTCGTTTGCTCGGCTCGATTTTTGAGCGTTTTGTGCAGGTTTTCCGCGTGACGTACCCGGTTTGCGCGGCCTGATCGGCCTTCCGGGCAAAATCCGTCACGCTTGCGTGTTGCGTCCCAGCCGTCCCCCTCGTCGTCCGTCCACAGCCACAAGCCGCGTGACCGAACGGCAACGCGGCCTGCCCAGCGCGCCCGTGCGGCTTCTCCTCCAGTTCAGAACGACAATGGCACTCATCGTACACAAATACGGCGGCACTTCGATGGGCTCGGTCGAGCGCATCAAGAACGTCGCGAAACGCGTCGCAAAATGGCATCAGGCCGGGCACCAGATGGTGGTCGTGCCTTCGGCGATGTCCGGCGAAACCAACCGTCTGCTCGGTCTTGCGAAAGAGATTTCGAGCCAGCCGAGCCCGCGTGAGCTCGACATGATCGCGTCGACCGGCGAGCAGGTCAGCGTCGGCCTGCTGTCGATCGCGCTGCAGGAAATCGGCGTCGAGGCCGTGAGCTATGCCGGCTGGCAAGTGCCGATCAAGACGGACAGCGCGTTTACGAA
Organism: Burkholderia sp. BCC0398; assembly: GCF_902833245.1. Classification (NCBI taxonomy): domain Bacteria; kingdom Pseudomonadati; phylum Pseudomonadota; class Betaproteobacteria; order Burkholderiales; family Burkholderiaceae; genus Burkholderia; species Burkholderia sp. BCC0398. The sequence continues at coordinate 336,464 of NZ_CADFEM010000006.1, read as the reverse complement.
GGCACGCATTCACTCGATCGACGACGAGCGCGTGAAGGCCGACCTGAACGCCCGCAAGGTCGTGATCATCACGGGCTTCCAGGGTGTCGATCCGGACGGCCACATCACGACGCTGGGCCGCGGCGGTTCGGACACGTCGGCGGTGGCGGTGGCCGCTGCGCTGGGCGCCGAAGAGTGCCTGATCTATACCGACGTCGACGGCGTCTACACGACCGATCCGCGCGTCGTCGAAGAGGCGCGCCGCCTCGATCGCGTGACGTTCGAGGAGATGCTGGAAATGGCCAGCCTCGGCTCGAAGGTCCTGCAGATCCGCTCGGTCGAATTCGCCGGCAAATACCAGGTGAAGACGCGTGTGCTGTCGAGCCTGACCGATCCGCTGATTGCGCTCGACGAAGAAATGCGCTCGGGCACCCTGATTACTTTTGAAGAAGACGAGACCATGGAAAAGGCAGTCATTTCCGGCATCGCGTTCCAGCGCGACGAAGCACGCATTGCGGTGATGGGCGTGCCCGACAAGCCGGGCATCGCATATCAGATCCTCGGCCCGGTGGCCGATGCGAACGTCGACGTCGACATGATCATCCAGAACCAGAGCGTCGAAGGCAAAACCGACTTCACGTTCACGGTTGGTCGCGGCGACTACCAGAAGGCGATGGACATCCTCACCAACCAGGTGCAGGGCCATGTGAGCGCCGAGCGCGTGCAGGGCGACCCGAAGGTGTCGAAGGTGTCGGTCGTCGGCGTCGGCATGCGTTCGCACGTGGGCGTCGCGAGCAAGATGTTCCGCACGCTGTCGGAAGAGGGCATCAACATCCAGATGATCTCGACGTCCGAAATCAAGATTTCGGTGCTGATCGACGAAAAGTACATGGAGCTGGCCGTCCGAGCGTTGCACAAGGTGTTCGAACTCGACCAGGCGTCGTGAATTTTTCGTGATGCATTGAAGAAAATGCCTCACGGAAATTGACGCGCGGTTCGAAACCCTATATTATTTCGTTCTCGTCGCACTGCCTCCCTGGTGCGAGCGAAAGTTTGGGAGACGTGGCCGAGAGGTCGAAGGCACTCCCCTGCTAAGGGAGCATCTGGGCCAAAACCTGGATCGAGGGTTCGAATCCCTCCGTCTCCGCCAAAAGCGGTGACAAAGCCCCGCAAGTTCTCGGACTTGCGGGGCTTTTTCTTTTTCGGCTCCTCCGTAGACCCTTGCAACCCTGCTCCGCGCGGGTCCGTGCGCATTTCGACGGTCGGAGGCGGTGTGACGGGTTATTGCCGCTCCATGTAAAGGAACGGCTAGCGTTGGGTGCGAAATTAACCGGTCGATGCCCCAAATTGATGGAACTGCTCAACCGGAGTATCAAGGTTCTGCGTCTCGAGGGGCGCTGGTTGAGCCCTCTTGCCATGGTGTCGAGCTCGGCTTGGGAATAGGCAGAGACGTCAGTACCCTTCGTGAAGTACTGCCTCGGCAGCCCATTCATGTTTTCATTCGAGTCGCGTTGCCCGGGATTCCGCGGATCGCGGAAAGAGACCCGAACGTCGGTTGCGACCGTAAAGCCTTTGTGATTCGCCATTTCCATACCCCGGTCCCAGGCCAGCGACTTATATCGTTTCGGCGATAATTCGCTGGCATGTCGTATCAATGTGTTGACCACGGCTTCGGCATCCTTGCCGGCTACTTTAACCGGCATCACAAACCGGTTTTGGCGTTCGACGACGATCGAAATCCGGCCACTTGCGTTGCCCAATAGAAGTCGCCTTTCCGGTGTTTGGGTATTGCGCGATCCTCCGGCGTGGCGGGGCGTTCACTGATCCTTCTTCGACTGCTGACGAGCCATACTTCAGCGCGTTCCGAGGACCCCGGATCGATGGCTTCATTACAATTTGCAAACAGTATCAAATGCCGATGTGCGCCGGGCCCTCGCGTTGATTTTGCGCGACGGTCCTGCTACAGTCTCGCCGAAACAATGCGCCGGATAAGTTAAGCTGGTTGGCAGTGCGATCGTATTGTGCTCACTGATGTGATTGCTTGTCTTATCGGGCATATGTGGCTCGGGAGCCCATAAGTCGATGTCTCCTCCGTTGAGGCCGATATACACGACAGCGCGCTCGGCGAAAGCGGGGTGTGACAGCGCACTGGCGAGCAGCACAATAGAAAAATTACCCTCAGCGAAGTAATCTCAAAGAGAACAAAAAAATGGCCGATTTGCATTGGACCATGCCAATCGCCAGATGGACGTCGATTTCGACCGCGGGGGTGCCGGGCGTCGAAGCCCTCGATCCGATGGTGCGACGTCGCTTGAGCCGGCTGTCGCGTCTCGCGCTTCAGGTCGCCTACGACTGTGTCGGGACGGAAAATCCGGTGCGTGTGGTATTCGCATCGCGTCACGGCGAACTGGTGCGTACCAGCGGCATTCTCGCCGCCATTGGCGCCGCGGAACCTGTCTCGCCGACGGCCTTCAGTCTTTCGGTCCTCAATGCCGTTACAGGCATATTCGGAATCGCCCGGCGTGACCGGTCCGCCGCGACCGCGGTCGCGGCCGGGCATGAAACGCTCGGTTACGCGCTGCTCGAAGCTTATTCCCAATACGAAACGTCGCCGGCATCGCCGGTGTTGCTCGTCTATGCGCACGAGCCGGCCGATCCCGTCTACGGCGACGTCGATGACGACACGGAGAGCGTGGGGCTGGCGATTCTGCTCGATGCCGGCGAGCCGGCCGGTCATCTGGTCTGTGAAGTGGCGGAGGATGGCCCGAGTGAGGCGGGGGCGACCGGCGATGCGGCCGGTACGCAAAGCGCGGCGGTGCTGCGTTGTCTGTCGGCGCGCACGACGGCGTCGTGGCGCGGTCAGCACGCATCGTGGCGATGGAGCTGGCATGATCGCGCGGCTTGACTACGGCTGGCGCCTGTTCGCGACTGGCGCGAGCCTGGTTTTTTTTGCGCTGTGCGGATCGGTGTTCTCGTTGCTGGCAATCGTCGTCGGCGGGGTATGGCCGCACCGGCGCTCGCGTCAGCGCGGCGTGACACTTGTCATCCATTATTTCTTCCGCGCGCTGGTTGCATTACTGCAGCGTATCGGCGTGATGAGGCTCGAGCTGAGCGGCGTCGAGCGCCTTGCAAAAGGCGGCCCGGCAATCGTTGTCGCCAATCACCCGACCTGGCTCGACGTCATGGTGCTGCTGTCGTTGACGCCGAAGGCATGCTGCGTCGTCAAGCGCGGTCACTGGGGCAACCCGTGTTTCTGGGGCATCGTCCGTGCAGCCGAGTACGTAAGCAATGCAGATGCCACTGATCTCGTCGAGGCCGGAGCGAGGCAACTGGCGGCGGGCTACACGATGATCATCTTTCCGGAAGGGACGCGCAGCCCAGGGGGCGATCGCCTGCATGCGTTCTCGCGCGGCTTCGCGCATATGGCGCTGCAGTCGCGCACGCGGATCCAGCCGGTTCTGATCGATTGCGATCCGCCGGTATTTACCAAGACGCTTCGTTGGTATCACGTGCCGTCTCGTGCGTTTCGCATGCGCATCGACGTGCTGGAACCGATGGATCCGAACCGGCTGGCGCCGAGCGTGGCGCCGCCGTCGATTGCCGCTCGCAGCATTGCCCGCGAGGTGGAAGTACACATTACTCAACGCCTGTTTCAGCATGGATACTTTAAAACTGCAAATTAAGCAGCTTCTGATCGAGATGCTCGATCTTAGCGACATGACGGTCGACGAAATCGACGACGACGCGCCGCTATTCTCGACCGACGGGATCGGGCTCGATTCCGTTGATGCACTGGAAGTCGGCATCATGCTGCGCAAGAAGTTTCAATTGACGATCGCGGCGAACGACGAGCGCACGAAAGCGCATTTCCGGTCGATCAACACGCTGGCGGCCTTCATTGCCGATCAGCAGTCTCATCACGCATCGCAAGAAGCCGTGCTGGAAAAAGGGGCCCACTCGTGACCGACGCTGAAATCCTGGAGCGCATCCGCGCGATCTTTCATGAGAATTTCGCGATCGAGCCCGAGCGCGTGACGCCCGATACGCACCTGTTCGAGCAACTCGACCTGGACAGCATCGACGCAGTCGATCTGGCCATCAAGCTTCAGGAAATGACGGGCAAGCGCATCAAGCCCGAAGAGTTCAAGTCGGTTCGGACCGTCGGTGACGTCGTTGCCGCCGTTCACGCGCTGCTCGTGCGCGCGTGACGATCACGGTGACGGGCATGCGGGCGACTACAGGCACGATCCTGCCGCGCTGGTCAGCGGTCGCTGCCAGGGTGGCGCTGGTCGTGGCCTATCCGCTCGTCATCCTGTTTGCGTGGCAAAGCATGTCGCCGCGTTACGTCGGTTGCCTGCTGGTTGCGTTGCTGTGGCTGCAGCGCACGATCGGCAAGGGCCCGCTGGCGCAGGCGCTCAAACGGCTCACGACGCTCGACTGGTGCGTGGCCGGTGCATTGACCGCGTTGTCGGTCGCGATTGCCGTGACCGATAGCGAGCGACTTCTTCATCTTTATCCCGCATGCGTGAGTGCCGGTTTGCTGGTCGCGTTCGGCGCCACCCTGCGGCACGGTCCGACAATGATCGAAAAATTCGCACGACTGACCTATCCCGAGCCCGGCCCGGCAATCGTCCGGTATACGCGGCGCGTCACCCAGGCGTGGTGCGCGTTCTTCATCGTCAACGGCGGTTTTTCGGTTTATACGGCGCTGTACTGGAGTCGTGAATCATGGGCGCTCTACAACGGGCTGATCGCGTACGTGCTGATCGGGATGCTGCTTGCGGGCGAGTGGCTGTGGCGCAGGCTCGTCGTCGTACCGACGCGGAAACGGGCGGGGGGCGCATGATCGCACTGCACGAGATGCTGTGTGCTGAAGTCGATAGCGGCGTGGCGGTCTGTCGCGACGGCACCGCGCTGCTGACGCTGCGGGACCTGCGGGCCCGCGTGGACGCCATCGCCCGGCTGGTGGACGCGCGCGGCGCGCGTCGGGTCGCGATCTGCACGGACGATCCGTACGCGTTCGCGTGCGCATTCTTCGCGGTCGCGGCGACCCATGGGGAAATCGTGATTCCGGCGAGCAACGCGCCAGGCTACCTCGGCGATCTGGCTCATGCATACGACCTGGTGCTGGACGCGCCGGCACTGGCCGCGTGCGAGCGCGACACGGCGGGCGAATCGGATATCACCGCCCGCCCGATCGACGCTGCCGCCGCGGTGACGCTTTATACGTCGGGCAGCAGCGGCACCGCGAAACCGGTGCGGAAGTCGCTCGCGCAGTTCGATGCCGAAGTGCGCACGCTGCAGCGCGAATGGGGCGACCGTATCGGGGCGGCGGTGACGCTGTCGAGCGTGCCGCATCACCACATCTACGGACTGCTCTTCAGGATTCTGTGGCCGCTGGCAGCGGGCCGTGCGTTCGACCGAATGCCGGTGCTCGAGCCGCTGCAACTGCAGCAGCGGCTGGCCGAATACGGTGGCGGTGTGGTGGTTTCCACGCCGTCGCAACTGATGCGCTGGCCGGCGTTACCCGGCTTTCCGATGCAGGCGCCGCCGCCATGCGCGTTCTTCTCGTCGGGCGGCCCGCTGTCGGCCGATGCAGCGATCGTCTATTCGAACGCGTTCGGCGCCGCGCCGCTGGAGATCTTCGGCAGCACCGAAACCGGCGGCATCGCGTGGCGGCGTCAGGATGTCTCGTCCGCGTGGCAGCCGCTGACGGGCGTCGACGTGCGTTGCGATGACGACGGCGTGCTGTGCGTGCGTTCCGCCCATCTCGGTCACGACCGCTGGCACCCCACCGACGACACCGCGCGCTTCGACGCGTATGGTCGCTTCGCACTCGCGGGGCGGCGCGATCGCGTCGTCAAGCTCGACGGCAAGCGTGTTTCGCTGCCCGAACTCGAGGCGCGGTTACATGCGCACGCCTACGTCGAGCAGGCGGCGGCCGTGGTGGTCGACGGCACGACCCGTGCGCACGTCGGCGTCGTCGCGGTATTGACCGCGGCGGGGCGCGACGCACTCGCGAGCGAGGGGCGACTTGCGGTTGCCACGATCTTGCGGCATGCGCTCGGCGCGTACTTCGACGCGGCCGCCTTGCCGCGCTACTGGCGATTCCCGCACACGATGCCGTTCGATGCGCGCGGCAAATTGCCGGCCGTCGCGCTGGCGGCCGCGTTCACGGCCACGCCGGAGGGTTTCGAACTGCTCGCTTCGTGGCGCAGCGACGACGCGTTGCATTACGAGCTGCGCGTGCCGGCCGCGCTCGCGCATTTCGACGGGCATTTTCCGGGGCTGCCGATCCTGCCCGGTGTCGTGCAAATCGACTGGGCCGCACGCCTCGCCGGCCGCGAAATACCGGCCGCGCGCGCCATCCGTTCCATCGAACACCTGAAATTCAAGGCGCCGGTGCCGCCGGGTGCGGTGCTGGCGTTGCGTATCGCGCACGACCCCGTACGCGGACGTGCGCGCTTCGCGTTTCGCTGCGCCGGGCGGGAATGCACGTCGGGCGTGTTGGTCTACGGCGCGGCGGAGTGATGAGCGACACCTGCATCGTCATTCCGATCTACAACCATCGCGAAGCGATCGGCGGCACGCTGGCGCGCCTCGTCGTGCACGGCCTGCCGATCCTGGTGGTCGACGACGGCAGCGATGCACCGACGCAACAGGTGCTGGCCGCGCTGGCCGCGCACTATGCGCCGTCGGTGACGCTGCTGCGGTTGCCCGTCAACGCCGGAAAGGGCGCGGCGGTCATGGAAGGATTGCGCGCCGCGCGCGCCCGCGGCTATCGGCACGCGATTCAGATCGATGCCGACGGCCAGCACGATGCCGCCGACGTGCCGACGTTCGTGGCGGCCGCGCAGGCGGCGCCGGACGCCGTGATCCTGGGCCGGCCGCGTTTCGACGACAGCGTGCCGAAGGCCCGCCTGTATGGCCGCTACCTCACGCACGTGTGGGTATGGATCGAAACGCTGTCGCTCGACATCCCCGATGCGATGTGCGGGTTTCGGCTTTATCCGGTCGCTGCCGTTTGCGAACTGATCGACGCGGTATCGATGCCGACCCGAATGGCTTTCGACAGCGAAATCCTGGTCCGGCTGCACTGGCGCGGGCTGACGTTCAAGACGGTCCCGACGCGCGTCGTCTACCCGGCCGACGGCGTGTCGCATTTCGACGTCTGGCGCGACAACGTGCGCATCAGCATGAGCCATGCGCGGCTCGTCGCGGGGATGCTGGCGCGCGCACCGATGCTGCTGACCCGTCGGCTCGTCGGGCGGCGCGGCGCATCGCCGGCGGCGCACACGCGCGCGTGGTGGCGCCTGCCGGAACGCGGCAGCCGTATCGGCATGGCGTTGCTGGCGCTCAGTTGCCGCTGGTTCGGCAAGGGCTTCACGTCGCTCTGGCTGCATCCGATCGTCGGTTACTTCGTGCTGACGAATCGCACGGCGCGCACCGCGTCGCATGCCTATATCGCGCGGCTGCGCGACGCGCGAGCGGCGGACGTGCCGAAGCCGGGATGGCGCAGTGCGTACCGGCACATGCTTGCCTTCGCGCAGGCGGGATTCGACAAGTTCGTCGCATGGTCCGGCCGTCTCGACGAACTCGACGTGCGCTTCGACGATTCGTCCGCGTTCGATACGCTCGCCGCGAGCGGGCGCGGCGCGCTCGTGATCGGCGCGCACCTGGGCAACCTGGAGATGACCCGGGCGCTTGCGCTGCGCGACGCGCACACGAAGGTGACGGCGATCGTCTACACCGAGCATGCGAAGCGTTTTACCGGTGTGCTGGCCGGCGCGAATCGGGAATTCGGCAAGCAGCTCGTCGAAGTGGCGGACTTCGGACCGGATACGGCGATGATGATGCAGTCGCGCATCGACGCGGGCGAGTTGCTCGTGATCGTCGGCGACCGCGTGCCGCCGCGCGATTCCGGCAAGACGGTCGACGCCTGTTTCCTCGACGCGACGGCGCCGTTCGCGCAGGGCCCGTACATCCTCGCGCACGCACTCGGTTGCCCGGTCTACCTGTTCTTCTGCCTGAAGGAGGGGCGCGGCTACCGGCTCTATTTCGAACCGTTCGCCGACCGGATCGAGCTGCCGCGCCGCGAGCGCGCGGGCCACGTTGCCGAATGGGCGCAGCGCTATGCCGCGCGGCTCGAACACTATTGCCGCAAGGCTCCCTATCAATGGTTCAACTTCTTCGATTTCTGGGCGCGGCCCGATGGAGGTCCGCGTGGCCGAGCATGACATGAACGACGCCGCGGCGACCGTCGCCGCGCACGCGAACCGGCCGCCCGTCGTGATCGGCGGCCGGCATCTGACGATCGAGGACGTCGTCGCGGTCGCCCGCGACGGTGCGCCGGTCGCGCTGAACGCGGCGCCCGAATGGCGCGCGCGGATCGAGCGCGGCGCAACCTGGCTGCGCGACTATCTCGCGAATGGCGGCACGCTTTACGGGGTAACGACCGGCTATGGCGACGCGTGCGTGGTCGAGGTGCCGCCGGCGCTCGTCGAAGCGCTGCCGCTGCAACTGACGCGCTATCACGGGTGCGGGATGGGCGACTGGTTCGACGCGACGCAAACGCTCTCGATCGTCGTCGCTCGGCTCAACTCGCTCGCGTTCGGCTACTCGGGCGTGCGGTTCATGTTGCTCGAACGGCTGGCCGATCTCGTGAATCACCGGATCCTGCCGCGCATTCCGTCGGAAGGCTCGGTTGGCGCCAGCGGCGACCTGACACCGCTGTCCTATGTCGCAGCGGCGCTGGTCGGCGAGCGCACCGTATCGTTCGATGGCGACGAACGGGACGCGCGCGCCGCGTGGGACGCGATCGGTCGCGCGCCGCTGTCGCTTGCACCGAAAGAAGGACTGGCCTTGATGAACGGCACGGCGGTCATGACCGGCCTGGCCTGTCTTGCCTTCGCCCGTGCCGATCACCTGACGCGGATGGCGGCCCGCCTGACCGCATTGACGACCGTCGCGCTCGACGGGCGGGCGGGGCACTTCGATGCACGATTGTTCGACGCGAAACCGCATGCGGGGCAGGCTGAGGCGGCCGCATGGATACGCGGCGATCTCGCCGGGCGCGATGAACTGCCCGGACGCCGTCTGCAGGATCGCTATTCGGTGCGGTGCGCGCCGCACGTGATCGGCGTGGCGCGCGACGCGTTGTCGTGGATGCGTCGCGACATCGAGAACGAACTGAACAGTGCGAACGACAATCCGCTGATCGATCCGGACGAAGGATGCGTGCTGCACGGTGGCAATTTCTACGGCGGTCACATCGCGTTCGCGATGGACGCGCTGAAGACCGCCGTGGCGAACCTCGCCGATCTGATGGACCGCCAGCTCGCGCTGCTGGTCGACGACAAGTTCAGCAACGGACTGCCGCGCAACCTGACCGGCGCGGCGCCGGAGCGCGTGGCGATCAACCACGGGTTCAAGGCCGTGCAGATTTCTTCTTCCGCGTGGACCGCGGAGGCGCTGAAGCATACGATGCCGGCCAGCGTGTTCTCGCGTTCGACCGAGTCGCACAATCAGGACAAGGTCAGCATGGGGACCATCGCCGCGCGTGATTGCCTGCGCGTGCTGGCGCTGACCGAACAGGTTGCCGCCGCGCATGTGCTCGCGACCGTGCAGGCCGCCCGGCTGCGTCTGCGCGACGCCCCCGGGACACAGCTTTCGCCCGCGCTGCGCGCGTTCATCGACGACGTTGGCCGCCAGTCGCCGCTGGTGGTCGAGGACCGGCCGCTCGAAGCGGAGCTGCGTGCGCTGACCGCGCGTCTTGCGGCATGCGAGCCGATCGGCGAAGCATCCGGCGGCATCCGGCGCGGGGAGGCGGCATGAACGCATCTCGTCCGCCGCTGACCGCGACGGCTCGCGTCGAGGTCCTGTTTCACGATGTCGACGCGATGAACGTCTGCTGGCACGGTCATTACCTGAAGTACTTCGAAAGCAGCCGCGCGGCGTTGCTGCGCATGATCGACTACGACTATCCGGCGATGCTGGCGTCAGGCTACCTGTGGCCGGTCGTGGAGGCACATCTGAAGTACGTTCGCCCGGCCCATTACAGCCAGCAGCTCGACGTGCGTGCGACGCTGCTCGAATTCGAGAACCGGCTGAAGATCGGTTACGAAATCGTCGATGCGGCCTCCGGTGAGCGTCTGACGAAGGGGTATACGGTGCAACTGGCGGTCGATGCGACGACGCGCGAGCTGCAGTTCGTGGCGCCGCCGGCCCTGATCGAACGGGTGCGTGCGCAATGGGCCTGAATCCGATCCGCAGACGGCTGGTGGCGATGTTCGCCGCCTGTGCGGTGCTCGCCGGCGGTGACGCGATGGCCGCTCCGGTGCCGACCCCCGCGACCCGGCCGGAGAATGCCGCGCTCGTGTCCGACATCGCGATGCGGCTGGCGCGGGTCGACGCGATACGCGCGGATTTTCGACAGACCCAGACGCTGTCGGCGATGAAGCAACCGCTCGTCAGCACCGGATCGATGTTGTTCGATCGCCGGTCGGGCGTCATCTGGCGAATCGAGACGCCCTACAAGGCCACTTATGTGATTACCGACCGCGGCGTGCGCGAGGCGGGCGCGGACGGGCGCCTCGTCGCGTCCAGTAGTGGCGGCCGTGGCGTCGCACAGGTGTCGCGCATGATGCGCGACATGCTGGGCGGCGACCTGTCCGCGCTGTACGCGCAATTCGACGTCGACGCGAGCGGCACGCCGGAGCGTTGGCGAATGGTCCTGCGGCCGAATCAGCCGCAGCTCGCCCAGGCGATCCGCATGCTCGACATGCGTGGCGGCGCCTATCTCGGCCGGCTCGACATGACGTTCGCGAACGGCAACGTGACCGTGCTCGAGTTCGGGCGGACGACGCCGGTCGACGCGCCTGCGCCTGCCGAGCGCGCGTGGCTGGAGGCGCGTTGATGGACCCGGCGCGCGACGCGATCGGCGTGGCGGGCGAACGGGCCCGGCGGCGCGTGCAGTGCGCCGCATGGCTGCTCGTCACGCTGGCGGCCGTCGCCTACATCCTGTGGCGCTTCAGCGGGCCGGCGCCGCTGCAGACGAACCTGCTAGCGTTGCTGCCGGCCACCGAGGCGAACCCGGTTGCCGAACGCGCGGTCGACATGCTGGGCGATGCGCTCGGCAATCGCACCGTCTACCTGGTGACTGACCGGGACGCCGCCCGCGCGAAAGCCGCCGCGAAGCGGTTTGGCGCGCGGCTCGGCGCGAGCGGCGCATTTCGGTCGGTGACGGTCGAGGTGCCGCCGTTCGACCTGTCGCAGATCGCGGCCACCTACCTGCCGGCCCGTTTCGGCCTGCTGACGGACGCGGATCGCCGGTCGCTCGAACAAGGCGACGCCACGCTCGGTGAACGGTTGACCCGGCGGCTCTATGCGCCGCCGGTCGATGGGCTGCAGACCGCCGTGGCCGACGATCCGTTCGGCTGGCTGCAGCACTGGCTCGGCGAACTGCCGCTCGCCGCATCGAGTCTGTCGCTCGAAGACGGGATGCTGGTGTCGCATCGCGACGGGGCAACGGGTGTGCTCGTGATGACGTCGCTGCCGGGCTCGGCCTATGAATCCAGGGTCCAGCACGCGGTGCGTATCGCGACGGCCGATGCGGAGCAAGCGCTGGCGACGGACTTTCGCGGCGTTCGTGTCGACCGGGCCGGCGCGGTGTTTTATGCGCAAGCCGCACGCGCCAGCGCGGAGCGCGACGTGCACGTGATCGGCGCCGTGTCGCTGGCGGGCATCGCGCTGCTGCTGATGAGCGTATTCCGTTCGCCGCGTCTGCTGGTGCTCGCGTTTGCGTCGACGGCATTCGGCATCGTGTGCGCGCTGGCGGCGACGCTGCTCGTATTCGGCAAGCTGCACCTGCTGACGCTGGTGTTCGGCGTGAGCCTGATCGGCGAGGCCGTCGATTATTCGATCCAGTATTTCGTCGCGTACCTGTCCGCGGGGCGGCAGTGGGACGCGCGGCGCGGCGCGGCGGCGGTGCGGCCGGCGCTCGCGGTGGCGCTGGCGACGAGCCTGCTCGGTTACGCGATCCTGATGTGGGTGCCGTTCCCGGCGCTCAAGCAGATCGCGTGCTTTGCGATCGTCGGGATCCTCTGCGCATTCGCCGCCGTGACCGGCTTCTTGCCGCTCATGCTGACGCAGGCGCCGCGGCGCGTGCCGTCCCGCGTTTTCTCGGGCGCCGCGCGCCTGCTGAGCGGATGGCAGTCGCTGCTCGCGGGCCGGCGTGCCGTGGCCGCCGCGGTGCTCGTTGCGCTGGTCGCGATTCCGGGCTGGGCGCGCTTGACGAGCGATGACGACATTCATCTGCTGGTTCAGCGCGATGCGAGTCTTGCTCGACAGGAAGGCAATATCCGGGCGGCGGTCGGACTGGCGAATACGGCACAGTTCTTCGTCATCCAGGGTGCGTCGCAGGAACAGGTACTCGAGCGCTCGGAGGCGCTGGTCGGAGCGCTCGATCGGCAGCAGCTCGGCCGCATCCAGTCGATCGCGACGTTCGTGCCGTCGGCGAAGCAGCAGGCACATGACCGCGCCGTGCTCGACACGCACGTGTTCGCCGATGTCGCCGCGCTGCGCGAGACGCTCGCGAAAGCGGGTTTCCGCGACGACGTCGCCGACGCATGGATTCAGGCGTTTTCCCGCGATGCTCGGGCGACGCTGTCGGTCGACAGCTGGCTGGCGGCACGCTGGTCGGCGCCGTTCCGGCATCTGTGGCTCGGGCGCGTGAACGGCGGCGCCGGTCCCGTCGATGCGGCACTCGCGATTCCGGAACGGGTCGATGCGACGAACGCGGCGACGTTCGCGGCCCTCGCGCGCACGCTGCCGGGCGTATCGTGGGTCGACAAGGCCGCGAGCGTGTCGAACCTGTTCGGCGCGTATCGGGTCGACAGCGGCCTGTGGTTGATCGGCGCATTGGTCGTGGTCGCCGCGCTGCTGACGTGGCGATACGGCATGCGCGGCGGCATCGCGACGACGTTGCCGGTCGTGTTCGCCATCGCGTTGACGCTCGCGGCGTTCGGCTATGCGCGGGTGCCGCTCACGCTGTTCAACTGGCTGGCACTGATGCTGGTGCTTGGCGTGGGCGCCAATTACGCCGTGTTCCTCCGCGAAGGATGCCTGCGCGACCAGGCCGGGATCGGCGCCGTATGGACCGGCGTGCTGCTGTCGGCGGCCACGACGTTGCTGTCGTTCGGCATGCTCGGCGCGAGCGCGATGCCCGCGCTGCGCAGCTTCGGCACGACGCTCGCGATCGGCATCGTACTGTCGGTGCTGTTCGCACCGCTCGCCACGCCATCCGCCAAGGAGCGTCGCGCATGAATTCGAAACAGACGCCGGTCTACCTGTCCGCGCCCGGCATGATCAACGCGCTTGGCGCAACGACCGACGAGATCGTCGCCGCATTGCGCGCGGGCGTCGCACCGGGCATGACGCCGCGTACCGACGTTCCCGCCGGCGGCTGGGTCGGGCACGTACGGTCCGCGCTCGACATCGCGCCGCCTGACGCGCTCGCGCATTTCGACTGCCGGAACAACCGGCTGCTGCTCGCCGCGCTCGCGCAGATCGAATCGTCCATCGCCGCGGCGATCGCGCGCCATGGTCCGCGCCGGGTCGGGGTCGTGATCGGCACGAGTACGTCCGGCATTCAGGCGGCGGAACAGGCGCTCGCCGAGCGTGCCGCGACCGGCACGACACCCGCCGGATTCGACTATCGACAGATGGAAATCGGCACGGCCGCGCCGTTCGTGCGGGCCGTACTCGGTGTCGGCGGGCCGGCCTATACGCTGTCGACGGCCTGCACGTCGAGCGCGAAGGCGTTCGCGGCCGCGCGCCGCCTGCTGCGGCTGAAGCTCTGCGATGCGGTCGTCGTCGGCGGTGCGGATTCGCTGTGCGAGCTCACGCTGCAGGGCTTCGCGTCGCTCGAATCGGTCAGCCCGGGCCGGACCAATCCGATGAGCCGGAACCGCTGCGGTATCACGATCGGCGAAGGCGCCGCGCTGTTCGTGATGAGCCGCGACGAAGCGGCGGTTCGCCTGGCCGGCGTCGGCGAGTCGAGCGATGCGCATCACATCTCGGCGCCGGATCCGGCGGGCCACGGCGCCGAGGACGCGTTGCGCGCCGCGCTCGCGGACGCGGGTGTGGCTGCGTCCGCGATCGGCTACGTGAACCTGCATGCGACCGCGACGCGGCTGAACGACGAGATGGAAGCGAACGTGATGGCCCGCGTGTTTCCGCACGGCGTGCCGGCGAGCGGAACCAAGCCGCTGACGGGGCACATGCTCGGCGCGGCAGGCGCGACCGAGCTGGGATTCGGCTGGCTGACATTGGCCCGCGGGATCGCGCTGCCGGCGCACGTCTGGGACGGCGAGCACGATCCGGCGCTGCCGGCACTCGACCTCGTCGACGGCGAGCGCCGTCTGGCCGGCGATGCCACCGGACGTTACGTGATGAGCAATTCGTTCGCTTTCGGCGGCAGCAATGCCAGCCTGATTCTGGGGACCTGACATGCAAGCCGGACCATTGATCGACGCGCTGCACGGCGGCGCGGATATTCCTGTCGGCGACGTGCGCGACGTGCTGCCGCATCGCGGCACGATGCTGCTGCTCGACTCGATCGAGCGCTGCTCGGAAACCGGCATCGAGGTGAGCGCGATGGCGCGCCGCGATGCGTGGTACGCCGACGACAGCGGTGCGATGCCGGCGTGGATCGGCATCGAGCTGATGGCGCAGGCGATCGCCGCGCACGTCGGCCTGCTCGCCGCGCATGCGGGCGGCCGGGCGAAGCCGGGCGTATTGCTCGGCGCGAACCGCTATGTCGCGCATCGCCCCGCGTTCCGCACGGACACGACGCTGCGCATCGTCGCGCGGGAACTGTTGCGCGGCGACGAGGGGCACGGCGCGTACGAGTGCGCGATTCATGCCGACGGCGAGTGCTGCGCGGAAGCCGTCGTCAAGGTGTACCAACCGAGCGATTTTCAGACTTTTATCGAAGGGAGTTTCAATTCATGACTCGGCGAGTTCTCGTGACAGGGGCGAGCCGCGGCATCGGCCGCGCCGTGGCACTGCGCTTGGCATCCGACGGTTTCGCCGTGACGGTTCATTGCCGCACCGGCCGCGACGACGCGGAAAGCGTCGCCGCGACGATTCGCGCGCAGGGCGGCACGGCGAGCGTGCTGCAGTTCGACGTGCGCGATCGCGCGGCGTGCCGGCGTGAACTGGAGGCCGACGTCGACGCGCACGGCGCGTACTACGGGATCGTCTGCAGCGCGGGCGTGACGCGGGATGGCGCGTTTCCGGCGCTGTCCGAGGAGGACTGGGATATCGTGATCGAAACCGGGCTGGACGCGTTCTACAACGTCGTTCATCCGCTGACCATGCCGATGGTGCGTCTGCGCGGCGGCGGCCGGATCGTGACGATCGCGTCCGTGTCGGGCGTGATGGGCAATCGCGGCCAGGTCAACTACAGCGCCGCGAAGGCCGGCCTGATCGGCGCGACCAAGGCGCTGGCGGTCGAACTGGCATCGCGAAAGATCACGGTCAATTGCGTCGCGCCCGGGCTGGTCGATACCGGCATGCTCGACGACGTGCCGCTGGAACAGGCATTGAAGACGGTCCCGATGGGCCGCGTCGGCCAGCCTGACGAAGTCGCGGCGGTGGTCGGCTTCCTGATGTCGGATGCGGCGACCTACGTCACCCGACAAGTGATCGGCGTCAACGGCGGGATGGTGTGATGAAGCGAGTGGTCGTGACGGGAATGGGCGGCGTGACCGCCTTCGGTCAAAGCTGGGCGGACATCGAGGCGCGCCTGCGCGACGGGCGCAACGCGGTGCGTTACATGCCGGAATGGGACTGCTACGAAGCGCTGCATACGCGGCTCGCGTGCCCGCTGCCGGCGTTCGAGCTGCCGCGCACGTATCCGCGCAAGAAGACCCGTTCGATGGGGCCCGTATCGATGTACGCGGTGCGCGCGAGCGAACTGGCACTGGCCGATGCGGGGCTGGGCGACGACGCGTCGATCCGGGACGGCCGGATGGGCGTCGCGTACGGGTCGTCGTCGGGATCGGTCGAGCCGATCCGCGCGTTCGGCACGATGATCGAGACGGGATCGATGCGCGACGTCACGTCGAACAGCTACGTGCAGATGATGCCGCACACGACGGCAGTCAACGTCAGCCTGTTCTGGGATCTGAAAGGCCGGATCGTGCCGACGTCGTCGGCCTGCGCGTCCGGCAGCCAGGCAATCGGCTACGCGTACGAGGCGATCGCGACGGGCAAGCAGGCGCTGATGCTGGCGGGCGGCGCGGAGGAGTTGTCCGGCCCGGCGGTCGCGGTGTTCGATACGTTGTACGCGACGAGCACGCGCAACGATGCCGCGAACCTGACGCCGCGGCCGTTCGATGCCGATCGCGACGGGCTGGTGGTCGGTGAAGGCGCGGCGACGCTCGTGCTCGAGGAATACGAGCACGCGATGGCGCGCGGCGCGACGATCCATGCGGAGATCGTCGGTTTCGGCTGCAATTCCGACGGCGCGCACATCACCCAGCCGACCGCGGAGACGATGGCGGTCGCGATGCGTGTCGCGCTGCGCGATGCGGCGCTCGATGCCGATGCGATCGCCTACGTGAACGCGCACGGCACGTCGACCGACCGGGGCGACGTCGCGGAAAGTCATGCGACCGCGTCCGTATTCGGCGAACGCATGCCGATCAGCTCGCTGAAGAGCTATGTCGGGCATACGCTGGGCGCATGTGGTGCGCTCGAGGCGTGGTGGACGATCGAGATGATGAAGCGCAACTGGTATGTGCCGACGCTCAATCTCGATACGATCGATCCGGCCTGCGCGCCGCTCGACTACATCGTCGGCGACGCGCGCCGGATCGAAGCGGAATTCGTGATGAGCAACAACTTCGCGTTCGGCGGGATCAACACGTCGCTGATCTTCCGGCGGGTCGCCGCATGACGGCGCGCGTCGTCGTCACGGGGCTCGGCATCGTGTCGTGCCTCGGCAACGCGCTTGACGAAGTATCGGCCGCGCTGCGCGCCGGTCACTCGGGTGTGAGCCGCGTGGACGCATGGCGCGAGCGCGGTTTTCGCAGCCAGGTCGCCGGCGTGGCGTCGGTCGCCCCGGCAGCGCGGTTTGCCCGCAAGCACGAACGCTTCATGGGTGACACGGCGCGCTTTGCCGCGCATGCGGCCGCGTCGGCGCTCGACGATGCGTGCCTCGCTGCCGACGTGCTCCGTTCGCCGCGCGTGGGCGCGATCGTCGGGTCCGGCATCGGATCGATGGCCGACTACGACGACGCGATGACGATCGCGCAGCATCGCGGCATCGACAAGACGCCGCCCTATGTCGTGCCGAAGGCGATGAGCAGCACGGCGTCGGCATGCGTCGCGCAGGTGTTCGGCATCGAGGGCGTGTCGTACTCGCCGTCGTCCGCGTGCACGAGCGGGGCGCTCGCGATCGGGCAAGCGGCGCAATTGATCCGCTCCGGGTGCCAGGACATCGTGCTGGCCGGTGGAAGCGAGGCGCTGCACGACAACATGACGTTGATGTTCGACGCGATGGGCGTGTTGTCCAGCGGTTTCAACGACACGCCGGACCGCGCGTCGCGTCCGTATGCGCTTGACAGGGATGGTTTCGTGATCGCGTCCGGCGCCGGCATTCTGGTGCTCGAATCGCTCGAGCATGCACGCGCGCGCGGCGCGCGAATTCATGCGGAGATCAGCGGATTCGGCCAATGCACGGACAACGCCGGCATGGCGATGCCGCATGCGCCGGGGATGGCGCGCGCGATGCGTGGCGCGCTCGAACATGGCGGCGAACGGCGTCCGGACTACGTCAATACGCACGCGCCGTCGACGCAGCGCGGCGACGTCGAGGAACTGAAAGCGCTCGGCGACGTATTCGGCGGCGACGTGCCGGCGTTCTCGTCGACGAAGGGAATGACGGGGCATCCGCTCGGCGCGAGCGGTGCGCATGAAGCGATCTATACGATCCTGATGATGCGCGACGGCTTCGTCGCGGGCTCGGCCGTCGGCGATGTGCCCGATCCCGCGATAGCCGGCATGCCGCTCGTGCGCGACGCGCGCGAATTCGCGATCGAACGCGCGCTGTCGGTTTCGTTCGGATTCGGCGGCAGCTGTGCAAGTGTGTTGTTGGACGCCTGGAAGGGCGATTGAAGTGAACTTACTGAGCTGAGAGGACGATAACAATGAAGCACACACGACATCTGGCCGGCATGTTGGTCGCGACATCGTTGCTGACCGGGTGCGGCACCGTGGTGCGTTCGCTGCCTCTGCCGGCAGCGGCAACGGCACCGGACACGAGCGGCGTCGCGATTTATTTCGGTGCGCAGCCGCATCCGGAGGTCAAGACCAGCATCGGTCCGCGTTCGGAATCGGTGCGCGTGCGCCGGGTCGAAAGCGAGCAGCCGACGTGCGAGCAAGCGCTGGCGGAAGCGCTGAACCGTCTTCGCATTTATGCGAAGCATCACGGCGGGAATGCGGTCATCAACGTGACGACGCGCTTCCATGAAAAAAGCTCGAATTCGACGACCGAATATACGTGTGGCGTGAGCGGCAGTGCGGGCGCGATTGCCGTGTCGGGCGACGTCGTGCAGTTGAATGCTCAATGACGGGGGCACACGTGAAATATCGCATGGCACTGGCATTGATCGGCGCGACGTTCGCGGCTTCGGCCGCCTACGCACGGGATACGATCCGCGACTATCCGATCGACAGCGCGTTGAAGAGCGAGGAAGGCAAGCTCGACGACGGCGTCGCGCTCTATTTCGGCGATCAGCCGCATCCGCGCGTGATGAAGTCGTACGGGACGTTCGCGACCAACAAGAAGACCAACGCGTTCGGCAAGAGCGACGAGGCGGCGTGTCAGCATGTATTCCTGTCGGCCGTGATCGAGCTTCAGGCGCGCGCGCGCAAGGAGGGCGGCAATGCGGTGGTCGGCATCAAGAGCAATTACCGCAACGTGTCGCGCTCCAGCCCGAGCGAGTACACGTGCGGTGCCGGCGCGGTGGTTGCCGGCGCGGCGCTGACGGGCGAGGTCGTGACGTTGAAGCAGTAACCGGCACCGGCCGGTAGCAGGGGGCCGCCGAACGGCGGCCTTGCTGGCTCAGGCAGGCTTGCGCGCGGCGACGTTGACGAGCGTTTCGCGGCGCTTGCCGGGTTTCGGTGCGTACAGGCCGATGCGCTCGAGGAGTCCGAAGTCTTTCGCGCGGCTCCACCACAGATAGGGGAACGACACGTTGCGGGTGTCGAAACCGAACCCGGCGTCGCGTAGCATGGCAAGGTAGCCGTCGGCGCTTTTCTGAACCTCCATCGGGTGGCGGAACAGCAGCCGGATCACCCACGACTTGATGTACGCGTCGGTCGATTCGGCGAACAGCAGCAGTCCGCCGGGTTTCAGCACGCGGCGAAACTCGGCCAGCGCATGGTCCTGATCGACGAGATGGTGAAAGGTCTGATGGCAGAACACGATGTCGACGCTCGCATCGGCAAGCGGAATCTGCGTGCAGTCGGCATGCCGCAGTTCGACGGGCGTGGCGCAGCGATGCGCCGCTTCCGACGCATGCGCGAGCGAGTCGTCGTGGCAGTCGATACCGATGATCCTGGCGGGTGCGAACGCTTCGCTCAGCAGGCGAAACGACTTGCCCTGACCGCATCCTGCGTCGAGGAGGACGGGGGCCGACGGCAGCGGCGCCGCGATGAGCCGCTTCAGATCGTCGATCGCAACCTTGAGCACGTGATGTTCCCACGTATGCGTGCGAAGAAACCAGATGCCGAACCGGGTTTCGGGAACATAGGCGGGCGCGTGCGTGCGGGAGGACGTCATGGGTCTCTCATCGATCTTGGATTTGTTGAGCGCCTATTGTAGTTGGCAACGCCGGATCGTGGCGTCAGAAACATAAGATACCCAATCAATCGGACTGAATTGGCAAGCATGAGTGAAATGAAATCGAATTCCATCGACGTCGCGATCATCGGGGCCGGGCCTTCCGGTGCCGTCGCGGCCGCGCTGCTGCGCAAGGCCGGCCGTTCGGTGCTGGTGCTCGAGCGTCAGCATTTTCCGCGCTTTTCGATCGGAGAAAGCCTGTTGCCCCAGAGCATGCAGTATCTCGAGGAGGCGGGCATGCTGCAGGCGGTCGTCGAGGCCGGCTTCCAGTTCAAGAACGGCGCGTACTTCGTCTATCGCGACAGGATGTCGTCGTTCGATTTTCGCGAGAAGTTTTCCGTGGGCTGGGGGACGGCCTATCAGGTCGAGCGCGCGGCCTTCGACGATCTGCTGATCCGTTGTGCGGCCGAACAGGGCGCGGACGTGCGATTCGGCCATACGGTGCGCGCCTTCCAGCCGGGCGACAAGCCGCGGCTCGACATCGTCGACGAAGCCGGGCACGACTATTCCGTTCAGCCGTCGTTCGTACTCGATGCGAGCGGGTTCGGCCGCGTGTTGCCGCGACTGCTCGATCTCGACGCGCCGACCGGCCTGCCGACGCGAGCGGCCCTCTTTTCGCACGTCGAGGACAGCCTGCCGGCCGGGTCGACCGATCGCGACAAGATCTGCATCGCCGTTCATCCGGAGCGACGCGACGTGTGGTTCTGGATGATCCCGCTGACGAACGGGCGCTCGTCGGTCGGCTGCGTGGCCGATGCCGGGTTTCTCGACGTGCCGGACGCGCGACAGGAATCGTTGTTGCGCGAATTGCTGCAAAGCGAGCCGACATTGTCGCGACTGGTCGGCAGCAAGCCGTTCGTGATGCCCGTGCGCCGCATCTCGGGTTATGCGTCGAACGTCGAGACCCTGCACGGCCCCGGCTATGCGCTGCTCGGCAACGCGGGCGAATTCCTCGATCCGATCTTTTCGTCGGGCGTGACGATCGCGATGCGCTCGGCTCAACTGGCGGTCGCCGCACTCGAACGGCAGTTGCGTGGCGAGTCGGTCGACTGGGCACGTGATTACGACATCGCGCTGCGCAAGGGCATCGACACCTTCCGCGCCTTCGTCGAACGCTGGTACTCGGGCGCGCTGCAAGACATCGTGTTTCACGAAGACAAGGCCTCCGACGTGAAACGCATGGTCTGCTCGATTCTGGCGGGTTATGCGTGGGACCAGACGAATCCGTTTGTACGGGAGCCGGCGCGGGGTCTCGATATTCTTGCGCAGTTGTGCAGTTCGATAGGCGGGACCGACATCGCCTCGTAGCGCGCGAAGCCGAATACATTGGCTCACCCCTTCGATCGAGATTGCAGTGGATACGCATCAACTCATTACGATATGCCTTTACTCGGCCCTGGTATTGATCGTTCCGGGACCGACCAACACGTTACTTTTTTCGTCCGGAATAAGCGTTGGTCTGACGCGAACCCTCCCGCTCCTGTTCGCCGAAGGCGCAGGCTACGTCATCGCTATCTCGGCTTGGGGCGTTTCGCTGCTGGCGTTCGCCATGGCGCATCCTCAAATCTTGAGCGTGATCAAGTTGGCATGCGCGTCGTATCTGCTGCTGCTGGCGGCAAAAATGTGGGCACGGGGCACGCTGGAAGAGGATCGGCGTTCGAAGCCGGTGACGTGGCACGATGTCGTCGTCGCCACGCTATTGAATCCGAAGGCTTTTCTGCTTGCAAGTACGGCGTTTCCACTCCAGGCGTTTCAGAACGTCGGTAACGGGGCCGTCGCGTTCGGTGCGTTTCTGCTGGTCCTCGTGCCCATTGGAGCGGGTTGGGCGAGCCTCGGGCGCGTGACGAGGATACTGGCATCCGGGCCGCGTCATATCACGGCGCTATTTCGTTCGGCGTCGGTGCTGCTGGTTCTGTTTTCGGGGTCGCTGCTGTATTCGATCGTGAAATGAGCTTTCTATGGTCGTGCGATCGATTCCTGTCGCGGAAAAGATCACGCGACCCCTGTGAAATAAAAATGAAAGGGCGTGTGTAAGGCAGGCGACCCTGCACGATCTCCCCACCGCGAGCCGTCAATCCGGTCGTTCCGGCCCTTCGAAACGACCGGTTGGTATCAAAAATGCGGCGCTGCGTCTATTCCTGGCGCGCGCCGCATCGGTCAATACAAAAAATTACGCATATAAATCATTGGCCTACGCCGAAGGCGAAAAACAATGCTCTGCTGCGCTGCAGAAAACAATCAATCGCCTTATGCTGGTTAACCCGATCGCGTTTGAGCGGCATCAAGTTTTCCGGTGATGCTGCTTTACATTTAGCCAACATTGGCGATTCACGAAATCTACCTGTCGATTTGATTTCGTTCCTTTCGTCGCGCCTGTCCCCGATGCAAGGCGCGACCTCCTCAAGGCGTTGTTGACATGCATGATTTCCCCTTTCTGAGCCTGGCCATCTGGGTTCCGATACTGTTCGGCGCGGGCCTGCTGCGCGCCGGTTCCGACCAGCATTTCCGCCGAATACGACTGATTGCGCTGGTCGGCTCGATTGCCGGGCTGGCGGCCGTCGTTCCGCTGATTGCCGGTTTCGACGCGCATTCGGCGGCGATGCAGTTCGTCGAAAGACGCGACTGGCTCGCGGCATTCAATGCCGGATGGCGGGTCGGCATCGACGGCGCGTCGCTGTGGCTCGTCGTGCTGACCGCGTTCACGACGCTGGTGGTAGTGGTGGCGTCGTGGGAATCGGTCACCGTGCGCGTCGCGCAGTACTACGCGTCGTTCCTGATCCTGTCGGGGCTGATGGTCGGCGTGTTCGTCGCGCAGGACGGGCTGCTGTTCTTCATCTTCTTCGAGGCGACGCTGATCCCGCTGTACCTGCTGATCGGCACGTGGGGGCGCGAGCGCCGCGTGTATGCGGCCGTGAAGTTCTTCTTCATCTCGTTCGCCGGCTCGCTGTTGCTGCTGATGGCGATGCTGTACCTGTACGCGCAGTCGCATACGTTCGACATGGCCGTGTGGCGCACGCTGCAGCTCGGCTTCGCGCCGCAGTTGCTGGTGTTCCTCGGTTTCTTCGCCGCGTTCGCGGTCAAGGTGCCGATGTGGCCGGTCCACACGTGGCTGAGCGACGTGTACACGGACGGCCCGACGGGCGCCGCGCTGATGCTCGCGATGCTCAAGCTCGGCGGCTACGGGTTCCTGCGCTTTGCGCTGCCGATCACGCCCGACGCGAGCCACTTCTTCGCGCCGGCCGTGATCGCGCTGTCGCTGTTCGCGATCGTCTACGCGAGCCTGATCGCGCTCGCGCAGACCGATCTCGGCAAGCTGCTCGCGTATTCGACGGTCGCGCACATGGGCATCGTCACGCTCGGGCTGTTCCTGTTCAACCGGATCGGCGTCGAAGGCGCGATCGTGCAGCTCGTGTCGTACGGCTTCGTGGCGGGCGCGATGCTGTTGTGCGTGAACGTGCTCGTGGATCGCACGCGGCAGCGCGAGATCGCCGCATACGGCGGCGTGGCGGGCGTGATGCCGCGCTTCGCGACCTTCACGCTGCTGTTCGCGATGGCCAACGTCGGGCTGCCGGGCACGTCGGGGTTCGTCGGCGAGTTCATGGTGATCATGGGCGCGATCCGCTTCAACTTCTGGATCGGCGCGATCGCGGCGCTCACGCTGATCCTCAGCGCGTCGTACACGCTGTGGATGCTCAAGCGCGTGGTGTTCGGCAAGGTCGCGAGCCAGCGGATCGCGAAGCTCGCCGACCTGAACCGTCGCGAGATCGTGATGTTCGCGTCGCTCGCGCTGATCGTGCTGGCGGTCGGCATCGATCCGAAGCCGTTCACCGATGCGATCGATCCGACCGTCGGCAAGCTGATCCAGGAAGCGAGCCATTCGAAGGTGCCGGCGGGGGATGGCCCCGCGCCGGCGCTGCCGTCGTACATGGCATCGACGCACGACTGAGCGCGGCACACCGAGCCGCACCACGCCGCGCAAGCCCGCCGCATCGCGCGGCGCGCATCGTTGCGCACACATCGATCCGCGGCCCGGCACGGCAAGTGCCGGGCGCGCTTCCGGCTGCGTGAAATTGCCCCGCGACAATGTGACTCACGGCAGATTTTGCAATGATGATTTGCCGCATGCACCGGTTTTTCATCGCACTCGCGCGACGTATGATTCGGCCAATTTCGTGAATCGAATGCGCATCGGGCATACGCAAACGGATTCAATGACCCTCGGGCTGTGTGATGAAAAGAAGAGCATCAAGAGGCTGGTCGGCGCTGCTTTCAATGGGCGCGGCATTGAGCCTGTCAGGTTGTAATTTAGATGTACTAAATCCGAAAGGAAGCGTGGGGGCGGCCGAAAAGGCGCTGATCGCGACGTCCACGTGGGCGATGCTGATCGTCGTCGTGCCGGTGATCCTGCTGACGTTATGGTTCGCGTGGCGTTACCGCGCGTCGAATCGCAACGCCGCCTACGCGCCGAACTGGTCGCACTCGACCGCGATCGAGGTCGTGATCTGGACGGTGCCGACGCTGATCATCCTGTTCCTCGGCGTGCTCACGTGGAAGACCACGCACGAACTCGATCCGTACAAGCCGCTCGAATCGGCGGTGAAGCCGATCGACGTCGAGGTGGTCGCGCTCGACTGGAAGTGGCTGTTCATCTATCCGGAATTCGGCATCGCGTCGGTGAACCAGCTCGCGATTCCGGTCGGCACGCCGGTGAACTTCCGCATCACGTCGGATTCGGTGATGAATTCGTTCTTCATCCCGCAGCTCGGCGGCCAGGTCTACGCGATGGCCGGCATGCAGACGCGCCTGCACCTGATCGCCGACGAGCCCGGCAATTACGCGGGCACGTCCGCCAACTTCAGCGGCCGCGGGTTCTCCGACATGAAGTTCCGCACGCTCGCCGAGCCGCGCGAGCAGTTCGATGCGTGGGTGCAGAAGGTGAAGGCGTCGCCGGACCGGCTCGACGCGACCGTATACGGCAGCGTCGCGCAGCCGAGCGAAAAGGCGCCGGTGCGCTACTTCTCGTCGGTCGATCCGCGGCTCTTCCACAACATCATCGCGAAATACAACGATGGCCACGTCCTCGACCTGAAGGACGCCGCCTGCGGCACGAAGGGGTAACGCATGTTCGGCAAACTCACACTTTCGGCGATCCCGTTCGATCAGCCCATCATCATGGGGGCCGGCGCCTTCATGGGGCTGGTCGTGCTGGGCATTCTCGCCGCGCTGACGATCACCGGCCGCTGGAAATGGCTGTGGACGGAATGGCTGACCACGGTCGACCACAAGAGACTCGGCGTGATGTACATCATCGTCGCGCTGATCATGCTGCTGCGCGGCTTCGCCGACGCGATCATGATGCGCATGCAGCTCGCGCTCGCGTACAACGCGCCCGGCTACCTGCCGCCGCACCACTATGACCAGATCTTCACCGCGCACGGCGTGATCATGATCTTCTTCATGGCGATGGTGTTCATGGTCGGCCTGATGAACCTGATCGTGCCGCTGCAGATTGGCGCGCGCGACGTCGCGTTCCCGTTCATCAACTCGCTGTCGTTCTGGATGACGGCGGTCAGCGCGATCCTGATCAACCTGTCGCTCGTGATCGGCGAATTCGCGCAGACGGGCTGGCTCGCGTACCCGCCGCTGTCGGAGCTGCAGTTCAGTCCGGGGGTAGGGGTCGACTACTACCTGTGGGCGCTGCAGATCTCCGGTGTCGGCACGCTGCTGACCGGCGTGAACTTCTTCGTGACGATCATCAAGATGCGCGCGCCCGGCATGACGCTGTTGAAGATGCCGGTGTTCACGTGGACGGCGCTCTGCACGAACGTGCTGATCATGGCGTCGTTCCCGATCCTGACCGCGACGCTCGCGCTGCTCGGCCTCGACCGTTACCTCGGCATGCACTTCTTCACGAACGACGCCGGCGGCAACGCGATGCTGTACCTGAACCTGATCTGGGCGTGGGGCCATCCGGAGGTGTACATCCTGATCCTGCCGGCGTTCGGGATCTTCTCGGAAGTCATCGCGACGTTCGCGAAGAAGCCGCTGTTCGGCTACAAGACGATGGTGTACGCGACCTGCGCGATCATGGTGCTGTCGTTCCTCGTGTGGCTGCATCACTTCTTCACGATGGGCTCGGGCGCGAACGTGAACGCGTTCTTCGGGATCATGACGATGATCATCGCGATTCCGACCGGCGTGAAGGTGTTCAACTGGCTGTTCACGATGTATCGCGGCCGGATCCAGTTCACGACGCCCGTGCTGTGGACGATCGGCTTCATGGTCACGTTCACGCTCGGCGGCATGACCGGCGTGATGATGGCCATTCCCGGCGCGGACTTCGTGCTGCACAACAGCCTGTTCCTGATCGCGCACTTCCACAACGTGATCATCGGCGGCGTGCTGTTCGGTTATCTCGCGGGCTTCAACTACTGGTTTCCGAAAGCGTTCGGCTTCAAGCTGAACGAGAAGCTCGGCAAGGCGGCATTCTGGTTCTGGCAGGTCGGCTTCTACGTCGCGTTCGTGCCGCTCTACGTGCTCGGCTTCATGGGCATGACGCGCCGCCTGAACCATTACGACAACCCGGCCTGGCATCCGTGGCTGCTGGTCGCCGCGTTCGGCGCCGTGCTGATCGCGATCGGCATCGCGTGCCAGCTGCTGCAACTGGTGGTCAGCATCCGCAACCGCCATCTGCCGGAGTACCGCGACACGACGGGCGACCCGTGGGGCGGCCGCACGCTGGAGTGGGCGACGTCGTCGCCGCCGGCCGACTACAACTTCGCGGTGATCCCGCAGGTGCGCACGCTCGACGCGTATGCGGACATGAAGGCGCGCGGCGAAGGCCGGCCGAACCCGGCCGTGATCCGCGACATCCACATGCCGTCGAATACCTGTGCGGGCCTCGTGATCGCGATCTTCAGCCTGGTGCTCGGCTTCGCGCTGGTGTGGCACATCTGGTGGATGGCGATCGGCGGGCTCGTCGGGATCATCGCGACGCTCGTGATCTACAGCTCGCGCGATAACGACGGCTATTACATCCCTGCGTCGACGGTGCGCAAGACCGAAGACAAGCAGCCGACGAAGCGCCCGGCGCGCGTCGACGACGTGGAACTGGAGGCCAACTGATGTTGCAGAAAACCTTGAGCGCAACCCTGCTCGAGCACGACGACCATCCGCCGTCGCATTCGGTGTTCGGGTTCTGGCTGTACCTGATGACCGACTGCGTGATCTTCGCGGCGCTGTTCGCGACGTTCGCGGTGCTCGGCCACCAGTACGCGGGCGGGCAGACCGCGAAAGAGCTGTTCGACATTCCGGGCGTCGCGGTGGAAACCGCCGCGCTGCTGCTGTCGAGCATCACGTACGGTTTCGCGATGCTCGCGGCGTACAAGCAGCGGCGCGGTGCGCTGCTCGCGTGGCTCGCAGTGACGTTCGTGCTCGGCGCGGCGTTTCTCGCGATGGAACTGCGCGAGTTCTCGCACCTGATCGCGGAAGGCGCCGGCCCGCAGCGCAGCGCGTTCCTGTCGGCGTTCTTCACGCTGGTCGGCACGCACGGGCTGCACGTGACGGCCGGCCTGTTGTGGATGATCGTGCTGGCCGCGCAGATCGTGTTGCGCGGCGGCGACCTGACCGATCGCGACCTGCGACGCCTGACGTGCCTGAGCCTCTTCTGGCACTTCCTCGACATCGTGTGGATCTGCGTGTTTTCCTTTGTCTATCTCGCGAGCGTGATCTAAATGGCCCATTCGCATTCGTCTCAACTCGAAGAAGGGCACGGCAGTGTCGGCGGCTACGTCGCCGGTTTCATCCTGTCGGTGCTGCTCACGGCCGCGTCGTTCGGCCTCGTGATGGGCGGCGTGCTGTCGCCGCATGCGTCGCTGATCGGGCTCGCCGTGCTCGCGCTCGTGCAGATCGTCGTGCACCTCGTGTACTTCCTGCACATGAACGGCTCGTCGGGCCAGCGCTGGAACGTGATGGCGTTCAGCTATACGGTGCTGACTGCCGCGATCCTGATCGTCGGCACGCTGTGGGTGATGCACAACGTGAGCATGAACATGATGTCGCGTTGAGCGGCGGCGCGGCGCATCGGGTTCACCTCCATGCGCGTTCATGAAGAAAAGGCGGCACGTGCCGCCTTTTCGTTTTTTCCCGCTGCTGCGTCGCGCGGGGCAGGGCGGTCAGTGCCGCACGCCGGCATCGGCCGTCAGCGCATGCGTGCAGTCCGCGCGGTACTCGGCGGCGAGCCGACGCTTCGCACCGTCGAGGTCGTCGGGGTAGTACGGGCTCGCATGGGCGGGATCGTAGCCGACCTGTTCGAGTTCGGTCAGCTCGCGCACGAGGTCCGCCCGCGTGACGTCGCGGCCCGTGTGCACGAACGGGTATGCATTGCATTCCTGCGGGGTGAGGTGCGGCCCCGCGAATGCGGCGGTGCTGGCGCATGCGAGCAGCATGCAGGCGACGGTGGTCGACAGTTTCATCCGGTAGCTCCTGGTTTCGCGGCCCGATGCCGCATGACGTCAGCGTAGGCGGCCCCGGCCGCAGCGCGGCCGACGCACGGATGAAACATGTTTCACAGGCGCGTGCCGCGACGCAGGATGAAGCTATTTTCATCTGGCGCCGCGCGGCGATCGCGGCGCTTACGATAGCGGCGGGCGCATCGTGCGCGCCCGTCTTGACGTTCATTGCGAGGGCAACCATGCGAGTACTGACGGTCGAGGACGATGCGGTGACCGCGAACGAAATCGTCGGCGAGCTGACCGCACGCGGCTTCGAGGTCGACTGGATCGACAACGGCCGAGAAGGAATGATGCGCGCAATGAGCGCATCGTACGACGCGATCACGCTCGACCGGATGCTGCCGGGGGCGGACGGTCTCGCGATCGTGACCGCGATGCGCACGGTCGGCATCGATACGCCGGTGCTGATGCTGAGCGCGCTCGGCGACGTCGACGAGCGCATTCGCGGTCTGCGTGCGGGCGGCGACGATTACCTGACGAAGCCGTTCGATTCCGGCGAACTGAGCGCGCGCATCGAAGTGCTGCTGCGCCGCCGGCAGGCATCGGGCGTGCCGCAGCAGACGCTGCTGAAGGTCGGCGCGCTCGAGCTGGACCTCATTTCGCGCTGTGCGCGCCGCGGCGCCGACGAGATTCCGCTGCTGCCGACCGAGTTCCGCGTGCTCGAATTCATGATGCGCAACGCGGGCCAGACGATTACGCGCACGATGCTGTTCGAGGCCGTGTGGGGCTATCACTTCGATCCCGGCACCAACCTGATCGACGTTCACATGGGGCGGCTGCGCAAGAAGATCGATCCGCCTGGCGCGAACCCGATGATCCAGACGGTGCGCGGATCGGGCTACATGCTCGCTTGATGGAGGCACGGATGGACGCAGCCCGCGCGGCGAACTTCACGCGCCGCTGGCATACGACGACGTTTCGCTGGCTGTGTGCTTACGCGGCGATCTTCTCGGTGTCGCTGCTGCTGCTCGCGGGCGTGATCAGCGTGGCCGCGACGCACACGATGGCCCGCGACACCGACGAGGTGCTTGCGTGGCAACTGATCTATTTCGATTCGATTCCCGACGCCGAGCTGCCGCTCGCGATCCATCGGCGGCTCGAGCACGAGCACATGCATACGAATTTCTACGGGCTGTTCGACGCGAGCGGGCGCCGCGTGGCTGGCGACATCGCGACGCCGCCCGTGCTGCGTACCGATCGCCACGGCCGGACGCTGAACCGCACGCTCGCGCCGCTCGACGGTCAATCGTCGCCGATCACGCGCGCGATGGCAGTGCGCCGCGACGACGGGATGACGCTGGTCGTCGCGCGCGACCTGTCGCATTTCATCCAGATCCGCGACGTCGCGATTCGCGGGCTCGTGATCGGCGGCGTGATGATCCTGATCGCGGGCGTCGCGGGCGGCAGCATGCTCGGCATGCGGCAGATGCGCCGCGTCGCCGAGATCCGGCGCGTCACGCGGCAGATCGCCGAGGGCGATCTCGGCAAGCGGCTGCCGGTCGGCGGCTATGACGAACTCGACCTGCTCGCGCATCTCGTGAACCATATGTTGGACGAAGTCGAGCGGCTGATGGGCGAGGTGCGCCATACCTGCGACGGGATCGCGCACGACTTGCGCACGCCGCTCGCACGCGTGCATACGATGCTGGCGCGGCTAGCCGACCAGCCGTTCTGCGCACACGATCCCGCGTCGGCTGCGCTGCTGGCGTCGGCGCGCGACGAAACCGACCGGCTGCTCGAACGTTTTCGCGCGATGCTGCGCATCTCCGAGATCGGCACGCTGAGCCGGCGCGGCGGGTTTGCCGCGGTCGACGTCGCGGCGTTGCTGCGCGACGTGTGCGAACTTTACGAGCCGCTGGCCGAGGCGGTCGACGTGTCGTTGGAGCTCGATGCGGCCGCGGTCGACGGCATTCATGGCGACCGTGCGTTGCTGTTCGAGGCGTTCAGCAATCTCGCGGACAACGCGATCAAATTCACGCCGCCCGGCGGCCGCGTGCGCGTCGCACTCCAGACGACGTCGCATGGTCCGCTCGTCCGGTTCGAGGACACCGGGCCCGGCATCCCGCCCGGCGAGCGCAATGCGGTGCTCGAGCGCTTCTATCGCGGCGAGCGCACGCGCCACGTGAACGGCTCGGGGCTCGGGTTGAGCATCGTGTCGGCGGTGATGCGCGTGCACGGTTTCGTGCTGCGGATCGGCGATGCGCAGCCGGCCGGTGCGGCGATCACGGTCGAATGCTGGCCGCGTTCGCTCGCGTGACGGAGGGGGCCGATCGATGCGCATCCTGCTGATTGCGCCGCCGACGCCTGATGCGTCGCGGCTCGACAAGGCGTTTCGGGAAAGCATGCACGGCGTCGAACGCGTCGACGAATGGCGCGACGGCTGTTTCGCGGCGACGCAGGACCGGTTCGACGCGATCGTGATCCTCGCGACCGATGGCGCTTCCGTGCCGACGCTTCTCGACGGATTCCCGCCGCTCGCCGCGTCGGCCGGCAGCGCGACGATTGCCGCGATCGTCGCCGGCACCACGTCCGCCGAGCGTGCACGGATGCTGAACGCGGGCTGCGACGTGTGCCTGGCCCATCCGTGCTCGTTCGTCGAATTGCACGAGCGGCTGCGCGCACTGTGGCGCCGCACGGGCGTCATCGCGATGCGGGAATCGATCCGGCTCGACACGGCGACGCGCGCGCTCGACGAGCGGGGCCGGCGGCTCGCGCTCAGCGCCCGGGAATTTCGCGTGGTCGAATGCCTGCTGCGCGAAGCGGGGCGGCCGGTCGGGCGCGACGCCGTGCTGCGTTATGCGTGGGGCGATGCGGACATCGAACCCGAAACGGTCAATGCGCTGGTCGTACGGTTGCGGCGCAAGCTGGCCGCGCATGCGTTTTCCGCGCGGATCGAAACGGTGGCGCGATTCGGCTTCCGGTTCGACGCGGGCGCGGCGCCGCTTGACGCGGGCCGCGGCGCAGGTTGAAGGAGGTTTCCGGAAAGGGGGGGCGCCGGGCGCCGATTGTTACAAGACGTTAGCGCGGGCTTCCCGTTGCGATGCGGCGCATCAGTTCTTACAAACTTGAAATATGCGGGGCGGGCGCTTGCCGCTATAGTCGAATCACACATGACACAACCAGAAGAGGAATCCATGAAGACTTTGCGTGTTGCCTCGCTCGTGACCGGTATGACGGCCTTGCTCGTGTCGGGCGCAGCAATGGCGGGAGTCAATGTCGGGATCAACGTCGGCGTGCCGGCACCGGTCTACGTCGCGCCCGCGCCCGTGTATGCGCCGCCGCCTCCGCCGGTCGTCTACCAGCCGGCGCCCGTCTACGCACCGGCGCCCGTGTACGGGCCGGCGCCGGCGATCGTGATCGGCTGGCACGGCGACCGCTACTGGGACGGCCGCCGCTACTGGGGCCGCGACGAATGGTATCGCCACCATGGTCGCGGCTGGGGCGGCGATCGCGGTCACTGGGATCACGGCCGCCACAACGGCTGGCGCTGATCGACCGGTCGCGCATGCATGCCGCGCGCGCGACAACGGCTCGTGAGGAAACCGCCCGCGTGGCGGTTTTCTTTTGGCTCGACGGATTGAATGGGTAGAATCGCTCCACGTTACTACCCTCATTCGACGACAGGGCCTCTATGACGAAGGGTTCGCCCCGGGCCGCCGCCGCGCGCGCCTGCCTCGGTGCGCTGCGGGCCGCCGGCCGCGTGGCCGCGGTGCTGGCGCTGCACGCGGCGCTGGCCGCGCCCGCCGCGCATGCGGCCTACGCGATTGCGCAGTACGGCGAGCCGAAGTATCCGCCGGGCTTCAAGCATTTCGACTACGTGAACCCCGACGCGCCGAAGGGCGGCACGCTCGTGCTCGCGAACCCGAGCCGGCTGACGTCGTTCGACAAGTTCAATCCGTTCACGATGCGCGGCAACACCGCGCCCGGCATCGACATGCTGTTCGAGAGCCTCGCGACCGGCAGCCTGGACGAGCCGGCGTCCGCGTACGGATTGCTCGCCGACGACATCGACGTCGCGCCGGACCGCCGCTCGGTCACGTTCCACCTGAATCCGCGCGCGCGCTTCTCGAACGGCGATCGCGTCACGGCGGACGACGTCAAGTTTTCGTTCGACACGCTGAAGAGCAAGCAGGCCGCACCGCAGTTCGGCGCGTACTTCGCCGAAATCACGAAGGCCGTGGTCGTCGATCCGGCGACCGTGCGCTTCGAATTCCACAGCGCGAACCGCGAGTTGCCGCTGATCGCCGGCGGCGTGCCGGTGTTCTCGCGCAAGTGGGGATTGCGCGCGGACGGCTCGCGCATCCCGTTCGACCAGCTCGCGTTCGAGCAGCCGATCGGCAGCGGCCCGTACGTGATCGACCATTACGACAACGGCCGCACGATCACCTACCGGCGCAGCCCCGCGTACTGGGGCGCCGACCTGCCGGTGCGAGTCGGCACCCACAACTTCGAGCGGATCGTCTACAAGCTGTACGGCGACGGCGTTGCGCGGCTCGAGGCGTTCAAGGCCGGCGAATACGACGTGCTCGTCGAGTACGTCGCGCGCAACTGGGCGCGACGCGACGTCGGCAAGCGTTTCGACAGCGGCGAGTTGATCAAGCGCGAGTTCCGGCAGCACAACGGCGCCGGCATGCAGGGCTTCTTCATGAACCTGCGCCGGCCGCTGTTCCGCGACGTGCGCGTGCGTCAGGCGCTCGACCTCGCGTTCGACTTCGAATGGCTGAACCGCCAGCTGTTCTACAGCGCGTACACGCGCCTGAACAGTTATTTCGCCGACACCGACCTGCAGGCGACCGGTACGCCGGGCGAGGGCGAGCTGAAGCTGCTGGAGCCGCTGCGTGCGCAGCTCGATCCGGCCGTGTTCGGCCCGATGGTCACGCAGCCGAACACGAATCCGCCGGGCTCGCTGCGCGCGAACCTGTTGAAGGCGCGCGCGCTGCTCGCACAGGCCGGCTGGACCTATCGCGACGGCGCGCTGCGCAATGCGAAGGGCGAGCCGTTCGCTTTCGAGATCCTCGACGATGCGGGCGGCGCGATGGAAGGCGTCGTGACCGCGTACCAGCGCAACCTCGCGAAGCTCGGCATCGCCGTGCGGTTTCGCACGGCCGATTACGCGCTGCTGCAAAAGCGCCTCGATGCGTTCGACTACGACATGACGACGATCCGCCTGCCGGGCGTGCAGGTGCCCGGCGCCGAGCAATACTCGCGGTACGCGAGCAAGTTCGCCGACGAGCCGGGCTCCGACAACTTCATCGGATTGAAATCGCCGGCCGTCGACGCGTTGCTGCACGCGCTCGGCACCGCGCAGACGCGCGAGGAATTGCTCGACGCGACGCACGCGCTCGACCGCGTGCTGATGCACGGCTACTACGCGGTGCCGCAGTGGTACAGCACGACGCACCGCGTCGCGTACCGGCACACGCTCGCCTATCCGCAGACGCTGCCGCTGTACTATTCGGCCGAGGGCTGGGTCGTGTCGACCTGGTGGGCGAAGCCCGATCACTGACCCGCGCCGGCCCTTCATCCAACCCGCCACCGATCACGAGTCGACGCCCTATGTGGAGCTACATCCTCAAACGCCTGCTGTTGATGATCCCGACGCTCGTCGGCGTGCTGACGCTCACGTTCGCGGTGATCCAGTTCGTGCCGGGCGGCCCGGTCGAGCAGGCCGTGCAGGAGTTGCGCAAGGGCGCGACCGAGCAGGGCGCGACGCCATTCGGGATGCGCGCGCACACCGGCGTCGACGCGCAGCAGCTCGCGCAGCTCAAGGCGCTGTACGGTTTCGACAAGCCGCCGCTCGAACGCTACTGGCTGATGCTCAAGCGCTTCGCGCGCTTCGATCTCGGCGAAAGCTACTTTCGCCACCAGAGCGTGTGGTCGCTGGTCGTGCAGAAGCTGCCCGTGTCGATCAGCATCGGGCTGTGGACGTTCTTCCTCACGTACCTGATCTCGGTGCCGCTCGGCATCGCGAAGGCCGTGCGCAACGGTTCGCCGTTCGACGTCGCGACGAGCCTCGTCGTGCTGGTCGGCTATGCGATTCCGGGCTTCGTGCTCGGCGTGCTGCTGCTCGTGCTGTTCGGCGGCGGCTCGTTCTGGCAGCTCTTTCCGCTGCGCGGCCTCACGTCCGACAACTTCGCGCAGCTGTCGCTCGTCGGCAAGGTGCTCGACTATCTGTGGCACATCGCGCTGCCGATCACCGCGTCGGTCGTCGGCAGCTTCGCGGTCATCACGATGCTCACGAAGAATGCGTTCCTTGACCAGATCCGCCGGCAATACGTGCTGACCGCGCGCGCGAAGGGGCTCTCCGAGCGCAGCGTGCTGTGGAAGCACGTGTTCCGCAATGCGATGCTGCCGCTGATCGTCGGCTTCCCGGCCGCGTTCATCGGCGCGTTCTTCACCGGCAGCCTGCTGATCGAGACGCTGTTCTCGCTCGACGGCCTCGGGCTGCTGTCGTACGAGTCGGTCGTGCGGCGCGATTACCCGGTCGTGCTCGGCACGCTGTACCTGTTCACGCTGATCGGGCTCGCGACCAAGCTGATTTCCGATCTTTGCTATGTGTGGGTCGATCCGCGCATTCAATTCGACAACCTGGAGCGCTGACATGAAACGAGCCATTCGCATGCCCGGCGCCAGCGGGCGAGGCGCGCGATGAACCGGGCCGTCGCATCCCCCCGCATCGACGCCGCGCGCGCGCGCGTGTCGCCGTCGCCGGCCCGCCGTGTGTGGCAGCGCTTCCGGCAGCAGCGCCTCGGCTACTGGAGCTTCGTGATCTTCGTCGTCGCGTTTGCCGCGAGCCTCGCGGCGCCGCTGTGGTCGAACGACAAGCCCCTCGTCGTGCGCTACGACGGCCAGACCTATTTCCCGATGTTCCATGCGTACCCGGAGACGACCTTCGGCGGCGATTTCCCGACGCCGGCCGACTATCTCGATCCGTATGTGCGCAAGCGGCTCGAGGCGCCCGGCAACTTCGTCGTCTATCCACCGAACCGCTATTACTACGACACGCTGAACTACTTCTCGAACGTGCCGAACCCGGCGCCGCCGTCGCGCGAGAACTGGCTCGGCACCGATGCGCAGGGCCGCGACCTGCTCGCGCGGCTCGTGTACGGGTTCTGCATCTCGGTCGAGTTCGGGCTGATCCTGACCGTGATCGGCACGCTGCTCGGGATCGCCGCGGGCGCGGTGCAAGGCTTCTTCGGCGGGCGCATCGACATCGTCGGGCAGCGGCTGATCGAGATCTGGAGCTCGCTGCCCGAGCTGTACCTGCTGATCATCTTCGCGTCGATCTTCGAGCCGAGCTTCCTGCTGCTGATCGTGCTGCTGTCGCTGTTCGGCTGGATCGGGCTTGCCGACTACGTGCGCGCCGAGTTCCTGCGCAACCGCACGCAGGACTACGTGCGCGCGGCCCGCGCGATGGGACTCACGAACTGGCAGATCATCTGGCGCCACGTGCTGCCGAACAGCCTCACGCCGGTGATCACGTTCCTGCCGTTCCGGATGAGCGGCTCGATTCTCGCGCTCACCAGCCTCGATTTCCTCGGGCTCGGCGTGCCGCCGCCGACGCCGAGCCTCGGCGAGCTGCTCGCGCAGGGCAAGGGCAACCTCGACGCGTGGTGGATCTCGCTGTCGACGTTCGGCGTGCTGGTCGCGACGCTGCTGCTGCTGACCTTCATGGGCGATGCGCTGCGCAACGCGCTCGACACGCGGATCGCCGATTCGGTGCGCGCGGCGGGAGGGCAGCGATGAGCGACGCAGTCGTATCGAAGGCGGACGAACCGCTGCTGTCGCTCGAGCATCTGCACGTGCGCTTCGGCGACACGGTCGCGGTGGACGACGTGACGCTCGCGATCGGGCGCGGCGAGCGGGTCGCGCTCGTCGGCGAATCGGGGTCCGGCAAGAGCGTGACCGCGCTGTCGATCCTGCGGTTGCTGCGCGACGCCGATGTCACCGGCGCGATCCGTTTTGCCGGGCAGGATCTGGCGGCCAAGAGCGAGCGCGAGATGCGCGGGCTGCGCGGCTCGGACATCGCGATGATCTTCCAGGAGCCGATGACGGCGCTCAATCCGCTGTATACGATCGGCGTGCAGATCGGCGAGACGATCGTGCTGCACGACGGCGTATCGGCCGTCGAGGCGCGCAAGCGGGCGATCGCGTTGCTCGCGCGCACCGGCATCGCGGAGCCCGAGAAGCGCGTCGACAGCTACCCGCACCAGTTGTCGGGCGGCCAGCGGCAGCGCGCGATGATCGCGATGGCGCTCGCGTGCCGGCCGCGCCTGCTGCTCGCCGACGAGCCGACCACCGCGCTCGACGTGACGATCCGCGCGCAGATCGTCGACCTGCTGCTCGAGCTGCAGCGCGAGGAGGCGGAAAAGCGCGGGATGGCGATCCTGCTGATCACGCACGACCTGAATCTCGTGCGGCACTTCGCGCAGCGCGTCGCGGTGATGGAGCATGGCCGGCTCGTCGAGAGCGGGCCCGTCGAGCGGATCTTCGCGTCGCCCGAGCATCCGTATACGCAGCGGCTGCTGAACAGCCGGCCGCAACGCGCGGTCACGCCGGTGATGCCGATCGCGCCCGTCGTGCTCGACGCGCGCCACGTGAGCGTGCAGTTCGCGCGCAAGCGGCCGGGCTTCGCCGGCTGGTTCGGCACGGTGCCGGTGACGGCCGTGGCCGACGTGTCGGTGTCGGTGCGGCAGGGCGAAACGCTCGGCATCGTCGGCGAATCGGGATCGGGGAAGTCGACGCTCGCGATGGCGCTGCTCGGGCTGCAGAAGACGGCCGGCGGCGAGATCGAATTCCAGGGGCGTGCGCTGTCGACCTATCGCGGCCGCGAACAGACCGCGCTGCGCTCGAACATGCAGGTGGTCTTTCAGGACCCATTCAGCTCGCTTTCGCCGCGTCACACGATCGAGCGGATCGTCGGCGAGGGGCTCGAGCTGCATCGCCCGGACATGACGCCCGACGCGCGCCGCGCGAAGTCGCTCGCGGTGCTGCGCGAAGTCGGCCTCGACCGCACGGTGCTGCACCGCTATCCGCACGAATTCTCGGGCGGCCAGCGCCAGCGGATCGCGATCGCGCGCGCGCTGGTGCTGGAGCCGCGCATCCTGATCCTCGACGAGCCCACGTCGGCGCTCGACGTGTCGATCCAGCAGCAGGTGCTGAAGCTGCTCGCGAATTTGCAACAGAAATACAACCTCGGCTACGTGTTCATCAGCCACGACCTGGAGGTGATCGGCGCGATGGCGCACCGCGTCGCGGTGATGCAGGACGGCGCCGTCGTCGAGTCGGGGGAGGTGTCCGACATCTTCACCCGACCGTCACATCCTTACACACAAAAGCTGTTGAAAGCGGTCTGGAAAGCGTGATAGGCGGCCAATGGTCTGACCATCTCGATTGTATTTATTAATTTGTTTTGACAAACGATTACGCGCTGGCTAGTATCGACCGAAATTTTCCGCCAATCAGCTGATTTTTAAGCATATTCCATCGACCAATGCAGCATCGATCCCTGACCCAGGCATGCGCGCGCACCATCGCCGGGCTGTTCATCGGCGCCCTGTTCGCAGCAGCACCCGGCGCGTTCGCCGACGAAGTCAGCAGTTTTAACCAGAATGTCAGCAATTCGACTCAGATCGGGTCGGGTTCCCCCCTCCAGCAGACCAGCGCGCAGCCGTCGAGCGGCGGCGCGAAGTCGTTCCTTGCCGGCATGGCGGGCAAGGCAGGCGACGTGGTGGTCGGCGCGCTGAACATGATCGGCGTGCGGTATCGCTGGGGTGGCAACTCGCCGGATTCGGGCCTCGACTGCAGCGGCTTCGTGCGCTACGTGTTCCAGGACACGCTCGGCATGTCGCTGCCGCGTCGCGCGGAAGAAATGAGCCGCGTCGGCGAGAAGGTGAGCATGAGCAACCTGAAGCCGGGCGATCTCGTGTTCTTCAACACGATGCGCCGCACGTTCTCGCACGTCGGCATCTATATCGGCGACAACAAGTTCGTGCATTCGCCGTCGACGGGCAGCACGGTTCGCGTCGACGATCTCGACAGCGGCTACTGGGAAAAGCGTTTCACCGGTGCGCGCCGGATCGAATCGGAATTCCCGATGAAGCCCGAAGACCTGCGTCAGCGCGTGCGCGCGACGCTCGGCGACGATTCGGCGAACGGCAGCAACTGACGTTTGCCGGTCGCGCGGGCCGGACGATAAAATAAAAAACCCTGTCACCGAAAGGCGGCAGGGTTTTTTGCTTTTGGGGCGGCGTCGACGGCGGGGCGGAAGTCGTTGCGTCGGCCACGGGCGGCAGGCGGCGCGTGCCGCGGCCTCCCGCTCATCGTGGCTTGGGCGGCTTACGCGGCCACGGCCACGCCGCGCGCCGCCGCGAGCTTGCGCTGCAGTTCCGGCATGATGCGCGCGACCGCTTCCTCGCCCGCGAGGATCGCCGCGTTGCGCTGGTTGAAGTCGCTGCCGCCCATCGCCGCGAGGTTCGGGCGAATCACGACGTCCGCGTACTTGTCGAGCTCGTAGGTCTTGATCGTCTGGCCCATGATCGTGAAGGTCTGCAGCAGCATCTCGATCGGGTTGTTGGTCGCTGCGCCGTCGGGGCGGGCCGAGATGTCGACCGCGATCACGAAGCTCGCGCCCATCTTGCGCGCAAACGACGCCGGCACAGGGCTCACGAGGCCGCCGTCGACATATTCGCGCGTGCCGATCTTCACCGGCTCGAACACCGACGGCACGCTGCACGACGCGCGCACCGCGAGCCCCGCGTTGCCTTGCTGGAACAGGATCGGCTGGCCGCTTTGCAGGTCCGTCGCGACGATGCCGAGCGGCTTCGCCATCTTCTCGATCGGCCGGTTGTTGAGCGTCTTGTTCAGGAAGTTCTGCAGCGCGACGCCTTGCAGCAGGCCGCGCGAGCGGAACGGCAGCGCCCAGTCGCTGATCGCCGCCTGGTCCATGTCGAGGGCGATCTTGTTGATCTGCAGCGCGTTCATGCCCGACGCGTAGAGTGCGCCGACCACCGAGCCCGCGCTCGTCCCGGCGACGATCTCGATCGGAATGCCGCGCGCCTCGAGCGCCTTCAGCACGCCGATGTGCGAGAAGCCGCGCGCGGCGCCGCCGCCGAGCGCGATACCGATCTTGACGGGCTTCTCCTGCGGCAGGGCCGTGCCGGGGCGGGACTTGTCGCCGAAGGACGT
This sequence comes from Burkholderia sp. BCC0398, assembly GCF_902833245.1. NCBI lineage: Bacteria > Pseudomonadati > Pseudomonadota > Betaproteobacteria > Burkholderiales > Burkholderiaceae > Burkholderia > Burkholderia sp. BCC0398. The sequence goes on along the minus strand of NZ_CADFEM010000006.1, from coordinate 296,873 downwards.
ACAGGCAGCGAGGCTGGCGGACGCGCACGCGATCGTGAAGTGGCGGCGCGACAGGCGAGGGGACGACATCGATGGTTCTCCGGCGGCTTGGCGGCGGGTCACACGGCCCGCGGCGGCGAGGGTTTCCGAGGCCGCGCAGCGGGTTCCGCGCGGCCGGCGCCGCACCGGCTGGCGGCCGCGGCGCGCACATCATAAAGCAAGCGGCGCGCTTGGCGCGATGTCCGGCGCGAGTATAATTCCGGCTTCTTTCCCGTTCCGGGCGTCGCCGGCTCCGTTGCTGTCCGGGCTGCCGTCGTCCCGCGTCGAATCATTCATGCGCCCCAGGCGTTCGAGTTACCGTTTATGACCCGTCCTGTCCGTACCCGCTTCGCGCCGAGTCCCACCGGCTTCATCCACCTCGGCAACATCCGCTCCGCACTCTATCCGTGGGCGTTCGCCCGCAAGATGAAAGGCACGTTCGTGCTGCGCATCGAGGATACCGACGTCGAGCGCTCGTCGCAGGAAGCGGTCGATGCGATCCTCGAAGGGATGCAATGGCTCGGGCTGGATTTCGACGAAGGCCCGATCTACCAGATGCAGCGGATGGACCGCTATCGCGAAGTGCTCGCGCAGATGCTCGAGAAGGGCCTCGCGTATCCGTGCTACATGTCGGCCGAGGAACTCGACGCGCTGCGCGAACGCCAGCGCGAAGCCGGCCTGAAGCCGCGCTACGACGGCACGTGGCGTCCGGAGCCCGGCAAGGTGCTGCCGGAGCCGCCGGCCGGCGTGAAGCCGGTCCTGCGCTTCCGCAATCCGCTGACGGGCACGGTCGTGTGGGACGACGCGGTGAAGGGGCGTGTCGAGATCTCGAACGAGGAACTCGACGACCTCGTGATCGCGCGCCCGGACGGCACGCCGATCTACAACTTCTGCGTGGTGGTGGACGACATGGACATGGGCATCACGCACGTGATCCGCGGCGACGACCACGTGAACAACACGCCGCGCCAGATCAACATCCTGAACGCACTCGGCGGCGAGCCGCCCGTCTATGCGCACCTGCCGACCGTGCTGAACGAGCAGGGCGAGAAGATGAGCAAGCGGCATGGCGCAATGAGCGTGATGGCGTACCGCGACGCAGGCTTCCTGCCGGAGGCCGTCGTCAACTATCTCGCGCGCCTCGGCTGGTCGCACGGCGACGCCGAGATCTTCTCGCGCGAACAGTTCGTCGAATGGTTCGATCTCGAGCACCTCGGCAAGTCGCCCGCGCAGTACGACCACAGCAAGCTGAGCTGGCTGAACGCGCATTACATCAAGGAAGCCGACAACGCGCGCCTCGCGGCGCTCGCGAAGCCGTTCCTCGATGCGCTCGGCATCGACGACGCGGCGATCGCGACGGGCCCCGCGCTCGACGCGGTGGTCGGCCTGATGAAGGATCGTGCGACGACGGTCAAGGAGATCGCGGAAGGCGCGACGATGTTCTACCGTGTGCCGGCGCCCGACGCCGATGCGCTCGCGCAGCACGTGACCGATGCGGTGCGGCCGGCGCTGGCCGATCTCGTCGTCGCGCTGAAGGCGGCCGACTGGACGAAGGAGGCAGTGTCCGCGGCGTTGAAGGCGACGCTCGCCACGCACAAGCTGAAGATGCCGCAGCTTGCGATGCCGGTGCGTCTGCTGGTGGCGGGCACGACGCACACGCCGTCGATCGATGCGGTGCTCGTGCTGTTCGGTCGCGACGTCGTGGTGTCGCGCATCGAGGCCGCGCTGGGCTGACGTATGGGCGAGCGCGAAGCCGCCGCGCATGAGCGCGCGGCGGCTTCGCAAAAAATTTCGCGCGAATCGTAAAAAGGGTATTTACAAGTTCGAAATCGGTCCATATAATCTCACTTCTGTTCTGCAAGGGGGTATAGCTCAGCTGGGAGAGCGCTTGCATGGCATGCAAGAGGTCAGCGGTTCGATCCCGCTTACCTCCACCAACAGAACAAGCTGGATTGATTTGCGAAGCAGCGGTAGTAATAAATGCTTCACAAAATGATTCAAAGCAGTTAGAATTTCGGCCTTCGCTGTTGACTGTAAAGTAAATCGCGAAAGTCAGACAAATCTGAAAAGATTTTGTCCCCTTCGTCTAGAGGCCTAGGACATCACCCTTTCACGGTGAGTACAGGGGTTCGAATCCCCTAGGGGACGCCAAATTCAGCGGCGTTTCGTAGAAGCGTTGCAAGGCTTGCAGGAACGTAACCGACGTCCTGCAGGTTGGGTAAGAAAGCTGGAGCGGTAGTTCAGTCGGTTAGAATACCGGCCTGTCACGCCGGGGGTCGCGGGTTCGAGTCCCGTCCGCTCCGCCAGAACGAAGCCCGTTCAAGACGTTTTTGAGCGGGCTTTTGTATTAAAGATGTAAGCAGTACGTTGTCCCCTTCGTCTAGAGGCCTAGGACATCACCCTTTCACGGTGAGTACAGGGGTTCGAATCCCCTAGGGGACGCCAGATTCAGCGGCGTTTCATGGAAGTGTCGCAACGCGTGCAGGAACGTGACGAGATCCTGCAGGCGGTGGTGCAGAAAAGCTGGAGCGGTAGTTCAGTTGGTTAGAATACCGGCCTGTCACGCCGGGGGTCGCGGGTTCGAGCCCCGTCCGCTCCGCCAGAACGAAGCCCGTTCAAAAAGCGTTTTTTTGAACGGGCTTTCTCGTTAAGGATGTAAGCAGTACGTTGTCCCCTTCGTCTAGAGGCCTAGGACATCACCCTTTCACGGTGAGTACAGGGGTTCGAATCCCCTAGGGGACGCCAGATTTCGGCGTCGTTCGAACAAACGACGCGCCGGCAGGAAGTAACCGACGCCTGCCAGGCAAGCAGCAAGACTGGAGCGGTAGTTCAGTCGGTTAGAATACCGGCCTGTCACGCCGGGGGTCGCGGGTTCGAGTCCCGTCCGCTCCGCCAAACGAACAACAATGCCCGCCTTGTGCGGGCATTGTTGTTTGTGCATTCGGTCGTTGTGCCCGCTCGCGGGCGCGTGACTGCGGAGCGGAGGAAGCCGCCTGCGCGGCTTCCGACGGGACTCGAAGGGCTGCGCGTGCACGCGCAGCCGCGGCCTGCGGGATGTAGGCGAGTCCCGTCCGCTCCGCCAGAAAATGAAGAAGCCCGCCTCGTGCGGGCTTTTTCATTTGAATCGTCCATTGTGCCTTCCGCTGACACCCCACACCGCGCGCCGCGCCCCTACGAGAAATTCGCGATTGCATCCGCACGCGACTGCGCTATCGTGGCGGGATGCGTTTCCGACTCCTGCGCGATGCTCGATCCGACCGACCTGCGACTCCTGTATCAGCTCCGACCCGCGGAGCCCGGCGATTTTCCGTATGCCGAAGCGTTGACGCACGGCAACATGGGCGGCTACTACAAGCGCCATGGGCTCGTGTGGCGCAGCGACCTGTTCTATGCGAGCTGGCGCGAATCCGAAAACTTCATCCTCGAAGCCGACGGCGAGCGCATCGGCGTGCTGCGTGTGACCGAGGAGGGCGATTCGCTGCACATCCGCGACGTGCAGATCGCGGCCGGCCATCGCGGGCAGGGCGCCGGCACCTACATGCTCGAGATGTCGCATCGCTGGGCGCGTGCGCGCGGGCTGCACGAACTGCAGTTGCGCGTGTTCGTCGACAATCCTGCCGCGCATCTGTATCTGCGCATGGGCTACCGCGTCACCGGGCCGCGGCTCGCGCAACTCGGCTCGATCCGCCACATGGTGCGGCCGGTCTGACGGTCCGGCGCGCGGGAACGAGCGATCAGCGGGCCGCGTCGATCGCGCCGTCGTCGTCCGGCGTTTCGTTTTCCGCGACGTCGCCTTCCGGGCCCCGATGCTCGTAGCCGCGCAGCATGAACGCGCGCGGGCTTTCGCCGAATGCGCGGCGGAACATCGCCGAGAACGCGCTCTGGCTCTGGTAGCCGAGTTCGCGCGCGATGTGCGACAGCGGTCGCCCCTGGTTCAGCAGCGGGATCGCCCGCGCGAGCAGCGCCTGCTGGCGCCACTGCGAAAAGCTCACGCCCAGTTCCTGCTTGAAGAGCCGGGAGATCGTGCGCGTGCTCGCGCCGACCTCGCTCGCCCAGTGTTCGAGCGACTCCGCATGCGCGGGCTGCGCGAGTACCGATTCGCACAGCAGGCGCAGCCGTTTTTCGTCCGGCATCGGCACCGCGAGCGGCAACGGTTCGGCATGACTCAGCTCGTCGAGCACGAGCCCGCACAGCAGGCGCTCGCGCGCGGCGCTCAGGTCGCGCGCGTCGAGTGCGACGATCAGCTCGCGCAGCAGCCCCGTCACCTCGACGACGCGGCATGCATCGAGCCCGCCCGGCACGATCGACTCGTCGATATACAGCGTGCGCAAGTAGGCCTCTTCGACGATCACGACTTCGTGCGACACGTGCGGCGGCACCCAGATCGCGCGGGACGGCGGCACCATCCAGGTCGTGCCGGTCGTCGCCACGCGCAGCACGCCGCGCGACGCATACGCGAGCTGCGCCCACGCATGCGTGTGCAGCGGAATGCGGCGGCCGGCATCGACCTGCCGCGCGCGCACGCGCATCGGATGGTCGGCGGTCGGCGCGAATTCCGGCGGGATGTCGATGACGTCGTACGGGTTCGATACGTCGGCTTGGGCGGGCGGATTCATGAAAGTTCGGGCGGCGCGGCGGCGATGCCGTTATTTTAGAAGGCGCCGCGCGTGCGCATGCGGCGGTTTTTCGGCCATCATGCCGGCTTCAAATGAACTTTGTGTGGGCGTCGGCGAATCCGGGGTGGCTGCCCGCAGCCGGTCGCCCGCAGCCGGTCGCACCGACGGTTCGAACCATCGGGCCGGTATCGCGGTCTATCGATGCGTGCGCCACGTCGCGCCCATCGCGCACCGGTCGCACGCCAACACGGCAACACACGAATCGAAGAGGAGAACCACGATGCGCCACGTATTCGTCTATGGCACCTTGAGAGCCGGACAGGCCAACGACATCGGCCATGCGGCCGCCCGCCACGGCATCGCCGCGCCGACGCTGCTGGGCGCGGCCGCGCTGCCGGGCGAACTGGTCGATTTCGGCACGTATCCGGGCATGATCGCCGGTACGGCCGGCAAGTCGCTGGTGTGGGGCGACGTCTACGAGGTCGACGCGCAGCTCGTCCCGGTGCTCGACGAGATCGAGCGCGTCTATCCGGGCGTCGATTCGCTGTTCAAGCCGGACGAGGTAACGGTCGAGCTCGGCGGCCGGCAGTACGCGTGCCTGTATTATCCGGTCGCCGCGCACGCGGCGGCCGGGCGTCCGCGCATCGCGTCCGGCGATTGGGTTCAGCACCGGCGCGAGCAGGAAGCCGCCTGAGCGTGCCTGCGGGCGGTGGCAGGATTCGCTGCAAAAGAGGAAGCGCCCCGCGGGGCGCTTTTTTCCTGCCGGTGACCCGTCATCGCATGCGACCGCCGACACGGCGTGGCCGTCCGGCGATCGCAGCCGACGGCGTCGTCAAATTTCCTCGTACAGCGGCAGCGTCAGGAATTCGGTGAAGCCTTCCGACGTGGACATCTGCTCGAAGATCGCCGCGGCGCGTTCGTACGGCTGCGTGTTGCCGCCGACCGAGCGCTTCACGTTGTCGAGCTCGAGCTTCGCGAATTCGCGCACGAGGTCGGCCGTGACCTTGCGGCCGTCGTCGAGCACGCCCTTCGGCGAGCGGATCCATTGCCACACCTGCGAGCGCGAGATCTCGGCCGTCGCCGCGTCTTCCATCAGGTTGTGGATCGGCACGCAGCCGTTGCCGTCGAGCCATGCGCCGAGGTAGTGGATCCCGACGTTGATATTGTTGCGCAGCCCGGCTTCGGTGATCGGCGCTTCCGGCTGGAAGTCGAGCAGGTTCCTGCCTTCGACCTGCACGTCGTCGCGCTGCTTTGCGATCTGGTTCGGCTGGTCGCCGAGCACCTTGACGAATTCTTCCATCGCGATCGGCACGAGGCCCGGATGCGCGACCCAGCCGCCGTCGTAGCCGTCGGTCGCGTCGCGCTGCTTGTCCGAGCGCACCCCGCCCATCGCCTTGTCGTTCGCTTCCGGATCGTTCTTGATCGGGATCAGCGCGCTCATCCCGCCGATCGCCGGCGCGTTGCGCTTGTGGCAGGTCTTCAGCAGCAGCAACGCGTACGCGCGCATGAACGGCACTGTCATCGTGATCTTCGAACGCTCGGCCAGGCAGAAGTCGCGGTCGTTCTTGAACTTCTTGATCGCCGAGAAGATGTAGTCCCAGCGGCCGGCGTTCAGGCCCGAGCTGTGTTCGCGCAGTTCGTACAGGATCTCGTCCATCTCGAACGCGGCGAGGATCGTCTCGATCAGCACCGTCGCGCGGATCGTGCCGCGCGGCACGCCGATCGCTTCCTGGGCCGCGACGAAGATGTCGTTCCACAGGCGCGCCTCGAGATGGCTTTCCATCTTCGGCAGGTAGAAGTACGGGCCCGAGCCGCGCGCGATCAGTTCCTTCGCGTTGTGGAACAGGAACAGCGCGAAATCGAAGATGCCGCCGGACACGCGCTGGCCGTCGACCGTCACGTGCTTCTCGTCGAGGTGCCAGCCGCGCGGACGCACGATCAGCGTCGCGACCTTGTCGTTCAGCCGGTACGACTTGCCGTTCTGCTCGAGCGAGATCGTGCGGCGCACCGCGTCCTTCAGGTTGATCTGGCCGTCGATCTGGTTCGTCCAGCTCGGCGCGTTCGAATCCTCGAAGTCCGTCATGTACGAATCGGCGCCCGAGTTCAGCGCGTTGATGATCATCTTGCGCTCGACCGGGCCCGTGATTTCGACGCGGCGGCATTGCAGGTCGGCCGGCAGCGGCGCGACCTTCCAGTCGCCTTCGCGGATCGCCTGCGTCTCGGCGAGGAAATCGGGGCGCTCGCCCGCGTCGAGGCGTTTCGTGCGCTCGACGCGCGCCTGCAGCAGCGTCTGGCGGCGCGATTCGAACGTGCGATGCAGCGACGCGACGAGTGCCAGCGCGTCGGGCGTCAGGATCGCTTCGTAACCCGGCTTGATTTCGCCGGTGATCGTCATGCCTTGCGGCAGCGTGATCGGGGTGCTCATGAGTTTCATCTCCTTGGTCGGTCAGTTGCGGTTTCGGTGAAAGGGGAAGGCGGCAGCGCTGCGAAACGTCATGCACCCGGGCCGGGGCGCGTGCGGTTTGCGGGTCTGCCGGACGGAGCCGGGGCGGGGGTGGAGAGGAACGCGAGCAGGTCGGCCATGCCGGCGCCCGTGCCGTCGGGCGGCGCGCCGAGTTCCTCGGCGGGCGCGCCCGTGCGGTTGAGCCAGAACGTCGTGTAGCCGAACCAGGTGGCGCCCGCGACGTCCCACGCGTTCGACGACACGAACACGATGCCGCGCGGGTTCGCGCCGAACGCGGCGGTGCCGAGCGCATACGCGGCCGGGCTCGGCTTGTACGCGCGCACGGTGTCGGCCGACAGCACGCGATCGAACAGGCCGGTCATGCCCGCGCTCTTGATCGCGATGTCGAGCATCTGCGGGGTGCCGTTCGACAGGATCGCGAGCGGCGGGCGCGGGTCGAGCGCGTGCAGCTGGCGCAGCGCGGGCACCGTGTCGGGATAGGTGGACAGGCACGCGTATTCGTCCATCAGGCGTTTCTCGGCCGCACTGTTCAGCGCGAGCCCGAGCCTGCGCGCGGCGAACCGCAGCGCGTCGAGCGTGATGTCCCGAAACGGGCGATAGTGCGCGCCGGCCGGATCGGCGAGCGTGCGCAGCTGCGAGTATTCGATCTGCTTGCGCCGCCACAGCTGCGACAACCGTTCCCCGTGTCCGGGAAACATCTGCTCAGCCGCGGCCAGCACGGCACGCACGTCGAACAACGTGCCGAATGCGTCGAAGAGGATGGCGTCGGGGGAGGAGAGTGTCGTTGTGGCCGACATAGCCTTGCGCTCCAGTTTCAGAGGTCGGGTCGATTCTATTCGTGATATAAGCTGCTAAAAAAGACGCTAAACATCACTTGATCTTTTACTTTCATATACCTAATCTTGTGCGGCTCAAGCTATTTGAAGGACGGCGAGGCCGTCCTCTCGACGGAGTCATGGACCGGTTCAAACAGATCGAAACGTTCGCCGCGGTCGCGGCCAAAGGCAGCCTGTCGGCGGCCGCGCACGCGGAAGGCGTCGCGCCGGCGATCATCGGCCGCCGCCTCGACGCACTCGAGGAGCGGCTCGGCGTGAAGCTGCTGGTGCGCACGACGCGCAAGCTCACGCTGACGTTCGAGGGGTCGGCGTTCCTCGAGGATTGCCAGCGCATCATCAACGAGATGCAGAACGCGGAAGCGAGCGTGTCCGCCGGCGGTGTCAAGGCGAGCGGCCATCTGCGGCTCTCCGCGCCGGCCGGCTTCGGCCGGCGGCACGTCGCGCCGCTCGTGCCCGAATTCAGCGGCGCGCATCCGGACGTGTCGGTCACGCTCGACCTGTCCGACCGGATGGTGGACCTCGTCAACGAGGGGTTCGATTGCGCGGTGCGGCTCGGCGAGCTGCCCGATTCGTCGCTCGTGTCGCTGAAGCTCGGCGAGAACCGCCGCGTGTGCGTCGCGTCGCCCGCGTATCTCGCACGGCGCGGCACGCCGGCCACGCTCGCGGAACTGGCGCGGCACAACTGCCTCGCGCTCGCGGCGAATGCGAACCAGCAGCGCGGCTGGGCGTTCCAGGAAGGCGACAAGGTCGTGTCGATCCGCGTGAACGGCACGATGGAATGCTCGGACGGCGCGGTGCTGCACGAATGGTGCCTCGCCGGCCACGGCCTCGCGTGGCGCTCGTGGTGGGAAGTCGGCGAGGACGTCGCGGCCGGCCGGCTCGTCAGCGTGCTCGATGCGTTCGCCGCGCCGCCGATCGGCATTCACGCGGTGTTTCCGCAGCGCCGACATCTGCCGCTGCGCGTGCGCCTGTTTCTCGATTACCTGAAGCACACGTACGAGCGGCCCGGCTATTGGGGCGAGTAGGCGCCGCGCGCCCGCGTGTTTCCGATATGAGGGCGAACCCGCTGGCGGTGCGGCTTGCGCGGTTTCACCCACTACAATCGTAAGAGGCATGCACGCGGTGTCGCGGCCGGCTCGGCCGGAGCCGGGGCGCGCGGCGTGCGATTGACGAAGGAGGGCGCGATGTTCCGGCACATCCTCGTTCCAACCGACGGTTCCGAACTGTCGCAAAAGGCGATCGACGGCGCGATCGACCTGGCGCGCGCGGTCGGCGCGCAGGTCACGGCCTATGCGTGCCTGCCGCAATACCCGTACTCGCCGTTTTCCGAAGTGATCATCGAGCCGCCCGCCGATTTCCGCGCGCGCAGCGAGCGCGAGGCGCGCGCGCATCTCGACGAGGTGGAAGCGGCCGCGAAGGCGGCCGGGGTCGCGTGCGACACGTGGACGAGCGTGCATCCGTCGCCGTATCTCGGCATCATCGAGGCGGCCGAACGCGGCGGGTGTGACGTGATCTTCATGGCGTCCCACGGACGCCGCGGGCTCGGCAGCCTGCTGATCGGCAGCGAGACGCAGCGCGTGCTGACCCATACGAAAATTCCGGTGATCGTCTATCGGTAGGGCAGCGCCGGCCGTGGCGGGGCGGGCTGCGCATCGGAAAAAGGGCGCGCCGGACGAAGCCGGCGCGCAGCGTTGCTGGCGGCCCGCAGGCCGCGCGGCCGGTTGCGCGATGGGACTCGCGCGCCTGCCGTCTCCTCCCTGATTGTTGTTCCGGTGGCCGATGCCGCGGCGTCGCGAGACGCGGCGGGCATCGGCGTAACGCCTGGCGTGTTACGCGACCTTCTTGCCGTCGAAGAACTGTTCGTCCTCGGTCGAGCCGTGCAGCGCGGTCGTCGACGCTTCGCGTTCGACCGTCTGCGTCACCGCGTCGAAGTAGCCGGTGCCGACCTCGCGCTGGTGCTTGACGGCCGTGAAGCCCTTGTCGGCCGCCGCGAACTCGGCCTGCTGCAGTTCGACGAACGCGCTCATCTGCGTGCGGGCATAGCCGTGCGCGAGGTTGAACATCGAGTAGTTCAGCGCATGGAAGCCGGCCAGCGTGATGAACTGGAACTTGTAGCCCATCGCGCCGAGTTCCTTCTGGAACTTGGCGATCGTCGCGTCGTCGAGGTTCTTCTTCCAGTTGAACGACGGCGAGCAGTTGTACGACAGCAGCTTGCCCGGGAACTGCTTGTGGATCGCTTCCGCGAACTTCTTCGCGTACTCGAGATCCGGCTTGCCCGTTTCGCACCAGATCAGGTCCGCGTACGGTGCGTACGCGAGGCCGCGCGAGATCGCCTGCTCGAGGCCCGGCTTCGTGCGGAAGAAGCCTTCCACCGTGCGCTCGCCGGTCAGGAACGGCTTGTCGTTGTCGTCGACGTCGGACGTGATCAGGTCGGCCGCTTCCGCGTCGGTGCGGGCCACCAGCACGGTCGGCGTGCCCATCACGTCGGCCGCGAGACGCGCGGCCGACAGCTTCGCGACGGCTTCGCGCGTCGGCACGAGCACCTTGCCGCCCATGTGGCCACACTTCTTCACCGACGCGAGCTGGTCCTCGAAGTGGACGCCCGCCGCGCCGGCCTCGATCATCGCCTTCATCAGCTCGAACGCGTTGAGCACGCCGCCGAAGCCGGCTTCCGCATCGGCGACGATCGGCGCGAAGAAATCGACGTAGCCTTCGTCGCCCGGGTTCTTGCCTTCCGACCACTGGATCTGGTCGGCGCGCGTGAGCGTGTTGTTGATGCGCTTGACGACGAGCGGCACCGAGTTCGCCGGATACAGCGACTGGTCCGGGTACATTTCGCCCGCGACGTTCGCGTCGCCGGCCACTTGCCAGCCGGACAGGTAGATGGCCTTCAGGCCGGCCTTCACCTGCTGCATCGCCTGGTTGCCGGTCAGCGCGCCGAGGGCGTTGACGAACGGCTCGTTGTTGATGAGGCTCCACAGCTTTTCCGCGCCGCGCTTGGCCAGCGTGTGCTCGATCGGGATCGAGCCGCGCAGGCGGACCACGTCCTCGGCCAAGTAGCTGCGCTTGATGCCCTTCCAGCGCGGATCGGTTTCCCATTGCTGCTGCAGTTCCTGTGCCTGTTGCTGACGCGACATGATGAGCTCCTTGATGCGATGTATGCGTGACGGGCCGAATCTGGCGGTGACGATGCGGTTCGCGAGGCGGGGAAGCGATGCGTTCCCGTTCGCGAAGTCTTGTATAAGAGTCTAGGCAAATCGGCGGGAGCGAAACAGGGGCTGGCTCGGGAAGTGCGGAATTTTTTAATTGTTTTTAATCAACGGGTTGCATTCGTCATTTCGAGATAAGAAATGCGTTTTCCTATCCCGCAATCGCACGGGTTGTGCCGTGCAGCATGATTTTTTACGACGCAAAAAAATTTCCTGCATCGTGAAATTGGCGGTGGGGCGAAAAAAAACCGGCGCGGATGCGCCGGTTGGTTGAATGGGCGAGATGCCCATCCGCGGGGGCGGCTGCAGGGCCGCCCAGATGCTTACGATGCCGAATTGCTACGGCGCGGGGCGCCGCTGCGCTGGCCGTCGCGACGCGGGCCGCCGTCACGGCTGCCGCCCGGCTTGCCGCTCCAGCCACCGCCATTGCCGCCGCCGTAGCTGCGACCGTTGCCGCTGCTATTGCCGTTGCCGCCATAACCGCCGCCCGGCTTGCCGCCGAAACGACGACCGCCGTTACCACCGCCTGGACGGCCGCGGCCGCCGGTGCCGCCGTTACGCGGGGGCGACTTGCGCGGCTCGAAACCTTCGACCACGTTGACCGGCAGCGGCGAGCGCACGAAGCGTTCGATGCGCTTGAGCGCGCCTTGCTCGGCGTGGTGCACGAGGCTGACCGCCGTGCCCGAACGGCCCGCGCGGCCGGTACGGCCGATACGGTGCACGTAGTCTTCCGCGAACTTCGGCAGGTCGTAGTTGAACACGTGCGTGATGCCCGGGATGTCGATGCCGCGTGCCGCGACGTCGGTCGCCACCAGCACGCGCACGCGGCGCTCGCGCAGCGCACGGATCGTGCGGTTGCGCGCGCCCTGCGGCAGGTCGCCGTGCAGCGCGGCCGATTCGAAGCCTGCGTCGGCGAGACGGCCGGCGAGCTGGTCGGCGTCGATCTTGGTCGCCGTGAAGATGATCGCCTGGTCGAGCGCGTCGTCGCGCAACAGGTGATCGAGCAGGCGATCCTTGTGATCGCGGTCGTCGACGTAGTGGACCGTCTGCGCGATGTTCGTGCGCGACTCGAGGCGCTGCTGGATCTCGATGCGCTCCGGGTCCTTCAGCAGGCGGCCCGTCAGCGAACCGATCTTGCCGTCGAGCGTGGCCGAGAACAGCATCGTCTGGCGCGATTCCGGCGTGGCGGCGACGATCGTTTCGATGTCTTCGATGAAGCCCATGTCGAGCATGCGGTCGGCTTCGTCGAGCACCAGCATCTTCAGTTCGGACAGGTCGATACGGCCCCGCTCGAGGTGATCGAGCAGGCGGCCCGGCGTCGCAACCAGGATTTCCGGGTTCTTCGCGAGCAGCATCAGCTGCTGGCCGTAGGCGACGCCGCCGAGGATGCTGACCGTGCGCAGGCGCTTCAGGTGCTTGCCGTACGTCGAGGCGGCCGTCGTGACCTGCATCGCCAGTTCGCGGGTCGGCGTCAGCACGAGCAGGCCCGGGCGCGCGACGGGTTGCGGGCGGCGCGCGCGGCGATCGCCCTGGTTCGGGTCGCGCGGCGCGCGCGGCTGCTGCGCCTGCGTCTTCTGGAGCTGTGCGAAACGTTCGATCGCGGGCAGCATGAATGCGGCGGTCTTGCCCGAACCGGTCGGGCTCGACACCAGCAGGTCGCGGCCGGCGATGCCGGCCGGAATCGCGCGCTGCTGGACCGGCGTCGGCTTCACGTAGCCGGCGGCCTGCAGCGCGGAGACGATCTCCGGCGACAACCCGAGCGACGCGAAGCTCGGCTCGTCCGACGCCGGTTCGACCGCGGCCGGTGCGGCGGCGGCGTCGAGACCGAGCGCCTGGTCGGCGATCGCGTTGAGCGGGCTGGAGTTGATGCTCGAAGTCATAACAATCCTTGAAACACAGTGGGTGAAACGTCGGCGCCAATCGCGCATACCCAAGTCGTCGGATTCAGCGAGCAAATCGGGAAACGGGTGCAATCCGCCGAACCGTCGGCGGATGAGGCATTAGAAGCTGTTTTGGGTGCGGCGCGCTTCTGGAGCGGGGCCGCCAGCCTAGTTGACGACCGCAAGGGTCGAAGCAGGAGGGGACAGGTTCTAAACCGGATTGGAGCTTAACGCTACGAGGCGTCGGGCCGGAACGGCTTCGAGCCGAGCGCGGGAGGTGACGCAGGCCGCATTATAAAGAAATTTGCTGCGCTGCGCCACTGATTTGATTGCCTATTGCGGCGGGGGCGGTTTGGTCAGGACGCCGTGCCGTTTTTCAGCGATTCGACGAGTTCGACGTACTGCTGCTTCGCCGCGTCCGGCGACGTGCCCTTCAGCGCTTCCCAGGCATCGTACTTGTACTTGCCGACGATATCGGTGAAGCCGGGCTTGTCGCCGTGCGCGTCGCCGTCGGTCGCCTGCTTGAAGAGCGCGTACAGGCGCAGCAGGGTCAGATTGCCCGGCCGTTCCGTCAGTTGCTTGACGTCGATCTGGGCCTGGTCGAATTGGGCGGTGAGTTCGCTCATCGGGTGTCTCCGTAAGGGTTTCAGATCGGCCGATCTTAACAAGCGGACCGTCGCGCCGGGTCGAGCGATCCTTCCAAACCGCCGCCGGCGCCGCACGTGCGCACAGATCGGGCCCGATGGCCCGTGGGAGCTGGGCGGCGCATTACAATGTCGGCCATGACGCAAACAGTGCTCCTCGCCATCGATACGTCGACCGAATACTGCTCGGTCGCGCTGCTGCGCTCGGCCCCGGCCGATGACGCCGTTTCCACTCCGCAAACCTGGGTCCGTCACGAACCGACGGGCGCCGTGTCGAGCACGCGCGTGCTGCCGGCGATCCAGGAACTCTTCGCCGAATCCGGGCTGACGCTCGCCGACTGCGACGCGATCGCGTTCGGCGCGGGCCCCGGCTCGTTCACGGGCCTGCGTACCGCGACGGGCATTACCCAGGGCCTCGCGTTCGGCGCCGGGCTGCCGGTCGTGCCGATCGGCACGCTGCTCGCATGCGCCGAGCACGCGCGGCTGCGCGCGCCCGGCACGACCCGCGTGCTCGCCGCGCTCGACGCGCGGATGGACGAAGCCTACTGGGCGGATTTCGAATGGGACGACGGCGCGGGCGACTGGCGCACGCTGCATCCGGCGTCGCTCGACGCACCGGGGACCGTCGGCGTGCCCGACGCGCCGTTTACGCTCGCCGGCAATGCGGCCGCGGCGTTCGGCGCGCAATTGCCGGCCGCCGCGCGGGCGGCCGTGATCGACGGCGATGCGCTGCCGCATGCGCTGGCGGTCGCGCATGCCGCGCTGCGCGCGTTCCGCGCCGGGCGAGCGGTGCCGGCCGAACAGGCCGCGCCCGAATACGTGCGCGACAAGGTCGCGCAGACGACGGCCGAGCGCCTCGCTGTACGGGCCGCGCAGACGGGCGGAGCGAAGGGATGACGGGTGTCCTGCTGAGCGACCGCTATCTGGCGCCGATGACGGACGCCGATCTCGACGAGGTCGTCGCAATCGAGCACGTCGCGTACGAATTCCCGTGGAGCCGCGGCAACTTCGAGGATTCGCTGCGCAACGGCTATCTGGGCGTGTGCCTGAGGCACGTGACGGGCTCGCTCGTCGGCTATTGCGTGCTGATGCCCGTGGTCGACGAGATGCATCTGCTGAACCTGTGCGTCGCGCCGGTCGCGCAGCACGCGGGCGCGGGCCTCGCGCTGCTGCGCGAGGCGGTGCGCATTTCGCGCGCGGAAGGGCTCGACGGCATGCTGCTCGAAGTGCGGCCGTCGAATCCGCGCGCGATCCATCTGTACGAGCGCTTCGGCTTCGTGACGATCGGCCGGCGCAAGAATTACTATCCGGCGAAGCATCGGAGCCGGGAGGACGCGATCGTGATGCGTCTGACGCTGAACAAGGACGAGGGGGACGCACATGGCGTGGGGTGAAGCGGCGCTCGAGGAACTGGGCCTCGCGCAGATCTGGGTGCGGCGCGGGCAGCGCGCGGACGAAGGCGCGGCAGCCGACGCGCCTGCCGTCGCGCAGACCGCGGCGACCGACGACGGTTCCGCCGTCGCGGCCGATCGGCCGGTGCGGGCAGCGCGTGCACCGGTGCAGGACGATGCGCCGACGGCCGTCGCGCGTGGCGCGGCCGGCGCCTCTGCGGCTCGCGAATCGCGGGTGTCGGCGCACGGTGTCGACGACGGCGATCGCCCGCCTGCGCAAGCTGCATCGGCGGCATCGCCCGATACGATGGCGCCGAAGGATGATGCGCCGCCGGCAGCGGACGACGATTTCGCCTGGTTCGACGCGGCGCCGCCGGGCGAATCCACGCCCGCGCCGCTCGCCGAATCGCGTCCTGCCGGCACGCCGGTCGCCACGCTCGACTGGGATGCGCTGGCCGCGCGCGTGGCCGACTGCACGCTGTGCCGCTTGTGTGAGAAGCGGACCAACACCGTGTTCGGCGTCGGCGACCGCGAAGCGGACTGGATGCTGATCGGCGAAGCGCCGGGCGAGAACGAGGACAAGCAGGGCGAGCCGTTCGTCGGCCAGGCCGGCAAGCTGCTCGACAACATGCTGCAGTCGCTGTCGCTCAAGCGCGGCGACAACGTGTACATCGCGAACGTGATCAAGTGCCGGCCGCCCGGCAACCGCAACCCGGAGCCGGACGAGGTCGCGAGTTGCGAGCCGTATCTGCAGCGCCAGGTCGCGCTCGTGAAGCCGAAGCTGATCGTCGCGCTCGGCCGGTTTGCCGCGCAGACGCTGCTGAAGACGGACGCCAGCATCGCATCGCTGCGCGGCCGCGTGCATGCGTACGAGGGCGTGCCGGTGATCGTTACCTACCACCCGGCCTACCTGTTGCGCAGCCTGCAGGACAAGTCGAAGGCGTGGGCCGACCTGTGCCTCGCACGCGATACATTCCAGCGTGCGCAAGGCGGCGGCGCGAACGGCCCGGCCGGGTCATGACGACCGGCGCGGCGTGCGCGTTCGTCGATACGCTGCTCGACGCCGCGGTACGCGATCTGGGTTGGCTGCTGGCCAGCCCGAGCCTGCTCACCGCGGTGCCGGGCGCGCCGCTCGCGCGCCCCTGGCCGGATGCGGCGGGCCAAGCGGCCGTCGAAGCGTGGCTCGCCGCGCTCGATGCGCAGCCCGGGCCGCTGCATCGCGCGCTCGACGGGTTTCGGCCCACCCGGCTCGGCCGCTATGCCGAATGCCTGCTCGAATACTTCCTGACGCACGGGCCGTCGCTGCGGCTCGTCGCGGCTAATCTGCCGCTGCGCAGCAACGGCCGCACGCTCGGCGAAGTCGACTTTCTCGTCGATGCGCCGGACGGTCGACGCCTGCACTGGGAACTCGCGGTGAAGTGCTATCTGTGCGCGCCGGTCCGCGACGGCGCGTCGCTCGCCGACTTCGTCGGCCCCAATCTCGTCGACCGGTTCGACCGCAAGCGCAGCCGGCTGCTCGACCACCAGTTGCGGCTCGGCGAACACGACGGCTTCGCCCGGCTCGGCTACGGTGCACCGTCCGACGCGCAGATGTTCATCAAGGGCTGGCTGTTCCATCCGCACGGCGCGCCGGTGCCGCCGGTATCCGCCGAAATCGCGCCGGATCACCCGCGCGGTTTCTGGCTGACGCATGCGCAGTGGCCGGCGTGGGCGGCTGCGCAGCGTGACGGCGCCGCATGGAGCGTATTGCCGCGGCTGGCGTGGTTGGCGCCGCGACGTGTCGCCGCCGGCGCGGGTGTCGAGCCCGAGCCGCTGGCGAGCGCACCGGAACTGCCGCCCGTGCTGGCGACGCGCGAGGCGCCCGACCTGATCGGCATCCACGAAAAGGGGAGTGACGGCACGTGGCGCGAGACGGCGCGCGGGTTCGTCGTGCCCGACGACTGGCCGGCGCGCGCGCAGGCGTTCGCCGCACAGGATCGCTGACGCCGCGTCAGCGGCCGCTCACCACCAGCGGTGAAAGTGATGGACCGGGCCGACGCCGTGACCGACGTCGAGGTGGCCGCTCGCGGCGATCGCGCCGGTCAGGTAGGTCTTGGCTTCCCGCACCGCGCTTTCCAGATCGGGCTGCTGCGGCAGCAGCGCGGCGATCGCCGACGCCAGCGTGCAGCCGGTGCCGTGCGTGTTGCTGACCGGCACGCGCGCGCCGTCGAGCCGCACCGTGCGGGTCGCTTCGACGAGCCAGTCGGGGCTCGCGGATGCGTCGGGCAGGTGGCCGCCCTTCATCAGCACGGCGCGCGCGCCCCTCTGCAGCAGCGCCTGACCTTGCCGGACCATGTCGTCTTCGGTGGTGGCGGGCGCAACGTTCAGCAGCGCGGCCGCTTCGGGGAGATTCGGCGTGACGACCGTCGCGAGTGGCAGCAGCGTGTCGCGCAGCGCGGCGACGGCATCGGGCGCGAGCAGCGCGTGCGAACTCTTCGAGATCATCACCGTGTCGAGCACGACGAAGCGCGGCGCGTAACGGCGCAGCGCGTCGGCCACCGCCTGCACGATCGCCGCGTTCGCGAGCATCCCGATCTTGACCGCATCGATGCGGATGTCGTCGAACACCGCGTCGAGCTGCGCGGTCACGAACGCGGCGTCCGGCGCATGCACGCCCGTCACGCCGCGCGTGTTCTGCGCGGTCAGCGCGGTGATCACGCTCGCGCCATACGCGCCGAGCGCGGAAAACGTCTTCAGGTCGGCCTGGATGCCTGCGCCGCCGCCCGAATCGGAGCCGGCGATCGTCAGGAGGTTGGGTATCGGGTGCGTCATGAGGGCAACGCGCCGGTTCGAGGACCGGCGCCGGCGGACGAAAACCGGAAGTGTAGCGTCAGTGCCGCGATTCGCCGATCAGCGCGACCGAGTCGAACTGACGCTGGTTCGCCTGATGGCGGCGCATCACGAGCCACATCGTCAGGCAGACGAACGTACCGAACAGCACGATCACGACGCCGACCGGCACGTCGAGCCACACGAGCACCGCATACAGGCACAGCATCACGAGCACCGACAGGTTCTCGTTGAAGTTCTGCACCGCGATCGAATGGCCGGCCGATAGCAGCACGTGGCCGCGATGCTGCAGCAGCGCGTTCATCGGCACGACGAAGTAGCCGGACAGCGCGCCGACGCCGATCAGGAAGATGTACGCGACGATCAGGTAGAACGGCAGGCGCAGATGGCCGAAATGCACGGCCCAGTGCGAGGGGAACAGGTCGCGCGTGTAGAACGCCATCAGCATCACCGCGATGCCCATGATGATGCCGACGGGCAGCACGGTCAGCGACTTCTTCAGCGGAATCCGCGCGGCGGCGGCAATCGCGCCGGCCGCGACGCCGACCGCGACGACGGCCTGCAGGATCGCGCCTTCGGACAGCGACATGTTGAGCGACACCTCGGCCCACTTCAGCACGATGAACTGCAGCGTCGCGCCCGCTCCCCAGAACAGCGTCGTGACCGCGAGCGAGATCTGGCCGAGCTTGTCGCGCCAGAGCACCATGAAGCAGTCGGCGAAATCGGTGAGCAGCTTGACCGGGCCGCGTTCCTGCTTCGGATAGCGGGCGCCCGTGTCGGGAATGCGCAGGTTGAACAGCGCGGCGACCACGTAGATCGCCATGATGATCGCCATCGCGGCTTCGGCGGGCGTGCCGATCCAGGCCGGCGTGTGCGCGATCACGTGCGCCGCGATGTGCGGGCTGATCAGCGCGCCGCCGAGCACGGTGCCGAGAATGATCGAGCTGACGGTCGTGCCTTCGATCCAGCCGTTCGCGGCGACCAGCCGGTCGGCCGGCAGCAGCTCGGTGAGAATCCCGTATTTGGCGGGCGAGTAGGCCGCCGCGCCGAACCCGACGATCCCGTACGCGATCAGCGGGTGCGCGCCGAACAGCATGATCAGGCAGCCGACCACCTTGATCGAGTTGGTGATGAACATCACGCGGCCCTTCGGACGCGAATCCGCGAACGCACCGACATACGCCGCCAACACCACATACGACAACACGAAGAACAGCTTCAGCAGCGGTGTCATCCAGTTGGGGGCGTGGAGGTCTTTCAGCAGGGCGATGGCGGCGATGAGAAGCGCATTGTCGGCCAGCGACGAGAAAAACTGCGCGGCCATGATGGTGTAAAAACCTTTTTTCATCTGATGCGATGCTTTCGTCGCTGCGGCAGGGCCGCGTAGGCCGCCTGGTATGCGATCGGCTTATTCCGTTCGAAATGGGTTGTGCGCACGGCTTTATAACATGAAAATACGCGAATTCGGACTAGCAAGATTCCCCGATCGTTCCGCAAATTGTCGGCTTCGGTGCTCAAAAGGCGCGGTAAGCTGATGATTCGCAAGCGTCTTTACGTAAATTTCCCATGCCGCGCCCGATCTCCGCCACCATCCACACCGCCGCTCTCGCGAACAATCTCTCCGTCGTCCGCCGCTTTGCCGGCCCGTCCAAGGTCTGGGCGGTCGTCAAGGCCAACGCGTACGGCCACGGTCTCGCCCGTGCGTTTCCGGGCCTGCGCGGCACCGACGGCTTCGGCCTGCTCGACCTCGACGAGGCCGTGAAGCTGCGCGAGCTCGGCTGGGCCGGCCCGATCCTGCTGCTCGAAGGCTTCTTCCGCTCGACCGACATCGACGTGATCGACCGCTACAGCCTGACCACGACCGTCCACAACGACGAGCAGATGCGGATGCTGGAAACGGCGCGGCTGTCGAAGCCCGTCAACGTGCAGCTCAAGATGAACAGCGGGATGAACCGGCTCGGTTACACGCCGGAAAAATACCGTGCCGCGTGGGAGCGCGCCCGCGCGTGCCCCGGCATCGGCCAGATCACGTTGATGACCCATTTTTCGGACGCGGACAACGCGCGCGGCGTCGCCGAGCAGCTCGCGACGTTCGAGCGCGGCGCGGAAAACATCGCCGGCGCGCGCAGTCTCGCGAATTCGGCGGCCGTGCTGTGGCATCCGGACACGCACTTCGACTGGGTGCGGCCGGGGATCGTGCTGTATGGGGCGTCGCCGTCCGGGCTGTCGTCCGATATCGCCGACACGGGGTTGAAGCCCGCGATGACGCTCTCGTCCGAGCTGATCGCGGTGCAGACGATCGCGAAGGGCCAGGCGATCGGCTATGGCTCGACGTTCTCCGCGCAGGCGCAGATGCGGATCGGCGTCGTCGCGTGCGGCTACGCGGACGGCTATCCGCGCGTGGCGCCGGAAGGCACGCCGGTGATCGTCGACGGCATCCGCACGCGGATCGTCGGTCGCGTGTCGATGGACATGATCACCGTCGACCTGACGCCGTGCCCGCAGGCCGGCGTCGGCGCGCGCGTGGAGCTGTGGGGCAACGCGCTGCCGATCGACGACGTCGCGCGCCATTGCGGGACGATCGGCTACGAGCTGATGTGCGCGGTCGCGGCCCGCGTGCCGGTGCGAGCGGAATGAGGGCGTCGCGCGTGGCCAAACAGAAAACCGTATACGTCTGCAGCGAGTGCGGCGGACAGACCCCGAAGTGGCAGGGCCAGTGCCCGTCGTGCCAGGCGTGGAACACGCTCGTCGAATCGGTCGCCGAGTCGCCGGCCGCCCATCGGTTCCAGTCGCTCGCGAAGCGGGCGCCGGTCCAGCGTCTCGCCGACATCGAGGCTGCCGACGTCCCGCGCTTCTCGACCGGCATCGGCGAATTCGACCGCGTGCTGGGCGGCGGGCTGGTGCCCGGCGGCGTCGTGCTGATCGGTGGCGATCCGGGCATCGGCAAGTCGACGCTGCTGCTGCAGTCGCTCGCGGATATCGCGAACGAGCGGCGCGCGCTCTATATCAGTGGCGAGGAATCGGCCGCGCAGATCGCGTTGCGCGCGCAACGGCTCGCGCTGCTCGACGGCGGCGCGCCGGCGGCCGAACTGAAGCTGCTCGCCGAGATCCAGCTCGAGAAGATCCAGGCCGCGATCGACGCGGAGCGGCCGGACGTGGCCGTCATCGACTCGATCCAGACCGTCTATTCCGAGGCGCTGACGTCGGCGCCGGGCTCGGTCGCGCAGGTGCGCGAGTGCGCGGCGCAGCTCACGCGCATCGCGAAACAGTCGGGCACCGCGATCATCATGGTCGGGCACGTGACGAAGGAGGGCAACCTCGCCGGCCCGCGCGTGCTCGAGCACATCGTCGACACGGTGCTGTACTTCGAGGGCGACACGCATTCGTCGTTCCGGCTCGTGCGCGCGTTCAAGAACCGCTTCGGCGCGGTCAACGAACTCGGCGTGTTCGCGATGACCGAGCGCGGGCTGCGCGGCGTGGCCAACCCGTCCGCGCTGTTCCTGTCGCAGCACGAGCAGGTCGTGCCCGGTTCGTGCGTGCTCGTCACGCAGGAGGGCACGCGCCCGCTGCTCGTCGAAATCCAGGCGCTCGTCGATACGGCGCACGTGCCGAACCCGCGCCGGCTCGCGGTCGGCCTCGAGCAGAACCGGCTCGCGATGCTGCTTGCGGTGCTGCACCGCCACGCGGGCATCGCGGCCTTCGATCAGGACGTGTTCCTGAACGCGGTGGGCGGCGTGAAGATCACCGAGCCGGCCGCCGACCTCGCGGTGCTGCTCGCCATTCACTCGTCGATGCGCAACAAGGCGCTGCCGAAAGGGCTGATCGTGTTCGGCGAGGTGGGGCTGGCCGGCGAGATCCGGCCGTCCCCGCGCGGGCAGGAACGGCTGCGCGAGGCGGCGAAGCTCGGCTTCACGTCCGCGCTGATCCCGAAGGCGAATGCGCCGAAACAGCCGATCGAAGGGCTCAACGTGATGGCCGTCGAGCGGCTCGAGCAGGCGATCGACCGCGTGCGCGATCTTGAATGAGCGGCCCGGCGCGCGCACGGCTCGTGCGTCGCCGGGCGATCTGTCGCGTAATTCGCTGTAAAGAATATGTAGGCTGCTGTAACCCGCCGGACATCGCTTTTCCCTATCCTTTGCCGGATTGTCGAACCGCGCAATGCGAAGGGAACCTATGTTGAAATCCTATGGGGAAGCGCCTGGCGGACGCCTTTACAACCTGCGCGGCTGCCGCGTGTCGGAGCCGATTCGCCAGCCGTGGGGCGGCGGATGCCGGATCGTCGAGTGGATCGACGAAGAAGGGCGTCTGGCGCGCAAGGTCGTGTCCGAGGATGTGACGGAAGCGGAAGTCGCCGCGGCGATCCGCCGGCCAACCGAAGGGCGCCGGTACCTGATGGACGACGACGAGCAGATGCCGCGCGATACGCTGCCGCGCCGCTGAGCGGATGGTGCGGCGGGCATACGGGCGCCAGCCGACGCAACCGCGTCGAACGCAGCAATGACAACGAGGCCGGGCCAGGGCGCCCGGCCTTGTCGTTTCCGGGCCGGCCCGGGGCGCGGCCCGGCCCGGCGGATTCATGGGGTGTCGACGCCCCGGCGCCCCGCCGCGCTATGCCGCCGCCGACACGCTCGTCGCCTGCCGGCGCCGATGGCCGCGTTCAGCCGATCTGCTCGAGTTCTTCCTGCACGGCGAGCCAGTCGGCCTCGACCGTCTCGAGCCGGGTCGTGACTTCACCGAGCGTACGGATCGCGTCGGTCAGTTCCGTCTTGCGCGCGGCTTCGTAGCTCGCCGGATCGGCGACGAACGCGTCGAGGCGCGCCTTCTCCGCGTGCAGTGCTTCCATTTCCTTTTCGAGCTTCGTGATGCGGTTCTGCAGCGGTTTCTTCAGCTGCGACAGCCGCTGGCGTTCCTCGGCCGCCTGGCGCTTCTGGTCCTTGCGGTTGACGCCCGGATCGGCGCCTGCGGCGGCCGCGCTGTCGGCCTTCGCGGCCGCGCGTTGCTCGGCCGCGTGCTGCAGCAGCCAGTCGCGGTAGTCGTCGAGGTCGCCGTCGAACGGCTGCAGCCGGTGCTTCGCGACCAGCATGAACTGGTCAGTCGTCGCGCGCAGCAGGTGACGATCGTGCGACACGAGGATCAGCGTGCCTTCGAACTGCGCGAGCGCCATCGTCAGCGCGTGGCGCGTTTCGAGGTCGAGGTGGTTCGTCGGTTCGTCGAGCAGCAGCAGGTTCGGCTTCTGCCAGATGATCAGCGCCAGCGCGAGGCGCGCTTTTTCGCCGCCCGAGAACGGCCCGACCGGGCTGGTCGCCATGTCGCCCGAGAAATTGAAGCCGCCGAGGAAGTCGCGCAATTCCTGCTCGCGCGTGTCGGGCGCGAGCCGCGCCAGATGCGCGAGCGGCGAATCGTCTTCGCGCAGCGTTTCGAGCTGGTGCTGCGCGAAATAACCGATCGTCAGCCCCTTGCCGTCGCGGACCTGCCCGGACAGCGGCGCGAGCGTGCCGGCCAGCGTCTTGATCAGCGTCGACTTGCCCTGGCCGTTGGCGCCGAGCAGGCCGATGCGCTGGCCGTTCTGGATCGACAGCGCGACGCGCTCGACGATCGGGATATCCGTTCCGTCGTCGGCATGGTAGCCGCAGCGGACGTCTTCCATCACCATCATCGGGTTCGGCGCGGCATCGGGCGTGCGGAATTCGAACGTGAACGGCGACGCGATGTGCGCGGGCGCGATCAGCTCCATCTTCTCGAGCGCCTTCATCCGGCTTTGCGCCTGCTTGGCCTTGGTCGCCTTGGCCTTGAAGCGGTCGACGAAGCTCTGCAGGTGCTCGATCGTCTTCTGCTGCTTTTCGTACGCGCTTTGCTGCAGCGCCAGTTGCTGTGCGCGCAGCACTTCGAACTGCGAGTAGTTGCCGCCGTAGCGCTTCACCTGGCGGTTTTCCAGATGCAGCGTGACGTTGCAGATCGAATCGAGGAATTCGCGGTCGTGCGAAATCACGACGAGCGTGCCGGGGTAGCGGTGCAGCCAGTCTTCGAGCCACACGATCGCGTCGAGGTCGAGGTGGTTCGTCGGTTCGTCGAGCAGCAGCAGGTCGGAGCGGCACATCAGCGCCTGCGCGAGGTTCAGGCGCATGCGCCAGCCGCCGGAGAAGCTCGCGACGGATTCGCGCGTTTGCGCGAGCGTGAAGCCGAGGCCGAGCAGCAGCGCTTCGGCGCGGGCCGGCGCGGTGTAGCCGTCGGCGTCGGCGAACGCCGCGTGCGCGTCGCCTTCGGCGGCGCCGTCATGCGCGGCCGACGCGGCGGCGATGCGGGCCTCGATCTCGCGCAGCGCGGTATCGCCGTCGAGCGTGTAGTCGAGCGCGGAACGATCGACCGCGGGCGTTTCCTGCGACACGTGGGCGATCCGCCACGACGGCGGCATCGAGAAATCGCCTCCGTCGGAATGCAGCTCGCCGCGCAGGACGGAAAACAGCGTCGACTTGCCGGCGCCGTTCGCGCCGATCAGGCCGGCTTTCTCGCCGGGATTGAGCACGAACGAGGTCGACTCGAACAGCGGCTTGGTGCCGCGCGCAAGGCTGAACTGATTGAAACGGATCACGGCGGAAATGACTGGCCAAAACCGCTATTCTAGACCGCGCGCCGGTCGCGCCGGGCATCGGCCGTTCGGCGGATGCCGCAACGGCGCGATTTCGCCTAGACTCCACGTCGATCCGGTTTCGTAAAAGGAGTGCCCGATGTCCACCCTGTATTCGTTCAACGCGGAGACGCTGGCCGGTGCGCCGGTGTCGCTCGACGCGTATCGCGGCAAGGTGCTGCTGATCGTCAATACCGCGAGCGAGTGCGGTTTCACGCCGCAATACGCGGGGCTGCAGAAGCTGTACGACCAGTACGCGGCGCGCGGCTTCTTCGTACTCGGCTTCCCGTGCAACCAGTTCGGCAAGCAGGAGCCGGGCGACGCCGAGCAGATCGGTGCGTTCTGCGAACGCAACTACGGCGTCACGTTCCCGATGTTCGCGAAGATCGACGTGAAGGGCGACCACGCGCATCCGCTGTATCGCTACCTGACCGACGAGGCGCCCGGCATTCTCGGCCTCAAGGCGATCAAGTGGAATTTCACGAAATTCCTGATCGACCGCGAAGGGCGCATCGTCAAGCGCTACGCGCCGTCCACCAAGCCCGACGAAATCGCCGCGGACATCGACAAGCTGCTGTGACGGCGCAGCGCCGCGTGCGCGGCGCCGGTGCGGATCGTGCGGGGGCGGCGGTCGTCGCGGCGCCGTTACAGGATCGGTGCGAACAGCCGCGCGACGTGCATCGCGATGCGCCGCCAGGCGGGCGACTGCCGGTATTCGTCCGCGTCGACCTCGTACGCCTGAGCGAAGTCGGCGTCGAGCATCGTTTCGACCTCCTCGGCGAAGGCCGGGTCGACGGTCAGCACCATGACCTCGAAATTGAGGCGGAACGAACGGTTGTCGAGATTCGCGCTGCCGATTGCTGCCGCGATGCGGTCGATCAGCACGACCTTCTGGTGCAGGAAACCGGGCCGGTAGCGGAACACTTTCACGCCCGCATCGACGAGGTCGCGCGCGTAAAGCTTCGACGCCTCGAACACGACGTAGTGATCGCGCCGGCTCGGGATCAGGATGCGCACGTCGACGCCGCGCATCACGGCGAGCTTCAGCGCGGACACCACGGCTTCGTCGGGAACGAGGTACGGCGTGGTGATCCACACCCGCTCGCGGGCGGCATTGATCGATTCGGCGAAGAACAGCGAGCCGGTTTCCTGCTTGTCGGCGGGCCCCATCGGCACCGCGAGGCAATGCATGCCGTCGCCGGGCTGCGCGGGCGGCGGCAGCGCGATCGGCGGCAGCTTCTGCGTCGCCCAGTGCCAGTCTTCGGCGAACACGTACTGGATGCTCGCCACCACGGGGCCGCGTATCTCGATGTGGGTGTCGCGCCACGGCGACAGGCGCGGATTCGCGCCGAGATATTCGACGCCGACGTTGTGGCCGCCGACGAACGCGCAATTGCCGTCGACGACGACGATCTTGCGATGGTTGCGGAAGTTCAACTGGAAGCGGTTGACGAATTTCCGGTTGGTCGCGAACGGATGGACCTCGACGCCGCCGCGGCGCAATGCGTCGACGTAGCTGTGCGGCAGGTCGAAGCAGCCGATGCTGTCGTACAGCACGCAGCAGCGTACGCCGGCGGCCACGCGCGCGAGCAGCGAGTCGCGCAGCATCCGGCCGAGCGCATCGTCGCGCACGATGAAGAACTGGACGAGCACGTAGTCGCGCGCGGCGTCGATCGCCGACAGGATGGCCGAGAACGTCGCGTCGCCGTTGACGAGCGTGCGCACCGAATTGCCGCCGAGGAACGGCATGCCGCCGAGCCGCGTGAGCGCGAGCACGGCAGCCTGCCCCAGCGCGTCGGCGGCCGGCCCGTCGGTTGCGTCGGTCGCGCGCCACGGCGAACGCGGTGTGTGCGTGCGCAACATTTCGAGTTCGTGGCGCCGGGCGTCGACGTAGCCGGAGAATTTGCTGCGGCCGAGGAACAGGTAGGGAACGAGCGTCAGGTACGGCATGGCCGTGAGCGAGACGGCCCACGCGATCGCGCCTTGCGACGTGCGCGTGTTCATGATTGCATGGCATGCCGCGACGATCCCGAGCACGTGGATGGTCAGGATCAGGGTGCCGAGATGTAGCCAGTCGAGGGTCATGGGCGCTTGAAGGACTCCCGCGGGACGCCCGAGGGGACTCCCGAAGTCGTGCGGCCGGGCGGCCGCCTACGCGCATCTTACCCAACCGTGCGGCGCAATGGTGCGCCGCACGGCGGTCCCGGCGGAACGCTCAGCCCTTGCGGGGCAGGTCCGACGCCTGGATCAGGAACACGGCGTCGTCGCCCGCGCTGGTGGGCAGCCACGTGAGCTCGAGGCCGCCGAACGCCGCTTCGACGTGCTCGCGCTCGTTGCCGATCTCGACGACGAGCACGCCGTCGTCATGCAGCCAGCGGTGCGCGTCGGCGACGATGCGTCGCACGATGTCCATCCCGTCGTCGCCGCCGGCGAGCGCCATCTCCGGCTCGTGCCGGTATTCGGGCGGCAGCGCGGCCATCGACGCGGCGTTCACGTACGGCGGGTTCGTCAGGATCACGTCGTAGCGCGAGTCGGGATCGGTGCGGAACGCGGGCAGCGGGGCGTAAAGGTCGCCGCGGTGCAGCCCGATGCGGTCTTCGAGGCCGTAGTCGCGCACGTTGATTTCCGCGACTTCGAGCGCCTTGTCCGACAGGTCGACCGCGTCGATCTCGGCGTTCGGGAACGCGCTCGCCGCGAGGATCGCGAGGCAGCCGGAGCCGGTGCACAGTTCGAGCACCGCGCCGACCTGCTCGGGATCGGCGACATACGGCTGCAGCCCGTCGTCGAGCAATTCGCCGATGAATGAGCGCGGCACGATCACGCGTTCGTCGACGTAGAAACGGTGGCCATGCATCCACGCTTCATGCGTGAGGTACGCGGCCGGCACGCGGTCGGCCGCACGTCGTTCGATCACCGCGAGCACGGCCGCGATTTCGTCGGGCAAGAGGCGCGCGTCGAGGAACGGCTCGAGCGTGTCGAGCGGCAGGTCGAGCGTATGCAGCACGAGGTAGGCCGCTTCGTCGTACGCGTTGTCGGAACCGTGGCCGAACGCGAGCTTTGCTTTCGAGAAGCGCGTGACCGCGTAGCGCAGCAGGTCGCGAACTGTGGCAAAAGGTGTCGTCATGCGAGGCTCCGTCAGGCGATCAGTTGTTCGAGCACGCGTCGGTACACGTTCTTCAGCGGGTCGACGAAGCGCACTTCGATGTGCTCGTCGATCTTGTGGATGCTGCCGTTCGGCGGGCCGAATTCGATCACCTGCGGGCAGATGCGCGCGATGAAGCGGCCGTCCGACGTGCCGCCCGTCGTCGATAGCTCGGTCGTGATGCCGGTCTCGGTGCGAATTGCGTTTTCCAGCGCGCCCGACAGTTCGCCGCGCGGCGTGAGGAACGGCAGGCCGCTCACCGACCACTTCAGCGTGTATTCGAGGCCATGCTTGTCGAGGATCGCATGCACGCGGGCCTGCAGGCCTTCGACGGTGCTCGCGGTCGAGAAGCGGAAGTTGAACATCAGGTCGGCGTGGCCGGGGATCACGTTGGTCGCACCGGTGCCGGCGTGCAGGTTCGACACCTGCCAGGTGGTCGGCGGGAAGTATTCGTTGCCTTCGTCCCATTGCTCGGCGGCGAGCTCGGCGAGCGCCGGCGCGAGCAGGTGGATCGGGTTCTTCGCGAGGTGCGGATACGCGATGTGGCCCTGCACGCCCTTGACGACCAGTTCGCCGGACATCGACCCGCGGCGGCCGTTCTTGACGACGTCGCCGAGCTCGGCGCTCGACGTCGGCTCGCCGACGATGCAGTAGTCGAGCCGCTCGCCGCGTGCCTGCAGCAGTTCGACGACCTTCACGGTGCCGTCGGTGGCCGGGCCTTCCTCGTCGCTCGTGATCAGGAACGCGATCGCGCCGCGGTGGTCGGGATGGGCCGCGACGAATTCCTCGGACGCGACGACGAACGCCGCGAGCGACGTCTTCATGTCGGCCGCGCCGCGGCCGTACAGCTTGCCGTCGCGATGGGCGGGAATGAACGGCGGCGACGTCCACTGTTCGAGCGGGCCGGTCGGCACGACGTCGGTGTGGCCCGCGAACGCGAGCAGCTTGCCGTCGCGGCCGCCGGTGCCGCGCTTGACAGCCCACAGGTTGGTCACGCCGTGCGACGCGATGGTCTCGCATTCGAAGCCGAGCGCGGCGAGGCGCTCGGTCATGATCTGCTGGCAGTGCTGGTCGTCGGGCGTCACGGACGCGCGGGCGATCAGCTGTTCGGTAAGGGCTAGGGTGGCGGACATGGTTCGGACCACTTTCGATAAAAAATGCCGGCGCGGCGGCCGGCAGCGACAGGGCGTCGGGCCAGCGCAAGCCCGTTATTAGCGTGAACAGGCCCTACGCCCGCAGGCGCGGCGCGGGCGGCCTTATGCGGCAAACAGCGCCGCGTATTGATCGGCCACGAACCCGAGCGATTTCACGCGGCCGTTGACGACGAGCACGGGACGCTTGATGACCGATGGCTTGTGGATCATCAGCGCGACCGCGCCGGTCTTCGTTTCGGCGGCCGCCTTCATCCCGTCGTCCAGGCCGCGCCACGTGGTGCCGCGCTTGTTCACGAGCGCGTCGAGCGACACGTCCTTCAGCCAGTCTTCGATCAGCGGCGCGCTGACGCCGAGCTTCTTGAAATCGTGGAACTCGAACTCGACGCCGTGATCGTCGAGCCACACGCGGGCCTTCTTCACGGTGTCGCAGTTCGGAATGCCGTAGACGACCACGGTGTGCGGCTTCGCCATCAGTCGCCTCGCAGCAGCTCGTTCAGGCCGACCTTCGCACGCGTCTTCGCGTCGACCTTCTTGACGATCACCGCGCAGTACAGGCTGTGCGAGCCGTCCTTCGACGGCAGGTTGCCGGCGACGACGACCGAGCCGGCCGGGATGCGGCCGTAGCTGACTTCGCCCGTCTCGCGGTCGTAGATCTTGGTGCTCTGGCCGAGGTACACGCCCATCGAGATCACCGAGTTCTCCTCGACGATCACGCCTTCGACGACTTCCGAGCGCGCGCCAATGAAGCAGTTGTCTTCGATGATGACCGGGTTCGCCTGCAGCGGCTCGAGCACGCCGCCGATGCCGACGCCGCCCGACAGGTGCACGTTCTTGCCGATCTGCGCGCACGAACCGACCGTCGCCCACGTGTCGACCATCGTGCCTTCGTCGACGTACGCGCCGATGTTGGTGTACGACGGCATCAGCACGACGTTCTTCGCGATGAACGAGCCGCGGCGCGCGATGGCCGGCGGCACGACGCGGAAGCCGCCCGCGGCGAAGTCTTCGGCCGTGTAGTTCGCGAACT
This sequence comes from Burkholderia sp. BCC0398, assembly GCF_902833245.1. Taxonomy (NCBI): domain Bacteria; kingdom Pseudomonadati; phylum Pseudomonadota; class Betaproteobacteria; order Burkholderiales; family Burkholderiaceae; genus Burkholderia; species Burkholderia sp. BCC0398. The sequence goes on along the minus strand of NZ_CADFEM010000006.1, from coordinate 267,038 downwards.
TCGACGGCACCTTGTCGTAGAACTGCGAGTAGCCGCCGGCCGGCATCGGCGCGTTGTCCTCCAGGCGGAACGACAGCAGCACGGCCTTCTTCAGCCACTGGTGGACCGTCCAGTGGCCGTCGATTTTCTCGGCGACGCGCAGCGCACCCTTGTCGAGTTGCTCGATCGCGTGAGCGACGGCCTCGCGGACGTCGGCGGGCGCGGCCTTCGGCGACAGCTCGGCGCGGTTTTCCCAGGCGGTGTCGATGATTTGCTGAAGTTGTTGCGACATGTTCGTTTTCGCAGGAGATGGATGGAATTGATCGGGATGGACGTCTTACCGCGCGAGAGCGCGGCAGAAATCGACGATGCGTTGCGCGCCCTCGACGCATTCGGGGGTGCCCGCGACGAGCGCGATCCGGATGAAATCGCGGCCCGGGTTCGTGCCGTGCGCATCGCGCGCCAGGTACGAGCCGGGCAGAACCGTCACATTATAGTCGGCGTACAGGCGACGGGCGAACTCGGTGTCCGACAGGCCGGTGCGCGCGACGTTGGCCCACAGGTAGAACGCGGCGTCGGGCAGCTTCACGTCGATCACATCGGCGAGCATCGGCGTGACCGTATTGAACTTCTGCACGTACAGCGCGCGGTTCTCGCGCACGTGCGTCTCGTCGTTCCACGCGGCGATGCTCGCGTGCTGCCAGACCGGCGACAGCGCGGCGCCGTGGTACGTGCGGTACAGCAGGAATTTCTTGAGCAGCGCGGCGTCGCCGGCGACGAAGCCCGAGCGCATGCCCGGCACGTTCGAGCGCTTCGACAGGCTCGACAGCATCACGAGTCGTTCGAAGCCATGGCCGAGGCGGTGCGCGGCTTCAAGACCGCCGAGCGGCGGCGCCGCTTCGTCGAAATAGATTTCCGAATAGCACTCGTCGGACGCGATCACGAAGCCGTGGCGGTCGGACAGCACGAACAGCTCGCGCCAGTCGTCGAGCGTCAGCACGGCGCCGGTCGGGTTGCCCGGCGAGCACACGTACAGCAGCTGCGTGCGCGCCCACACTTCCTCGGGCACGGCCGCGTAGTCGCACGCGAAGTTGCGGGCCGGGTCGCTGTTCGCGAAATAGGGTTCGGCACCGGCCAGCAGCGCCGCGCCTTCGTAAATTTGATAGAAGGGATTCGGACAGAGTACGATCGCCTTCTTGCCGTCCGCGCGCGGCCGCGCGTCGATCACGGTCTGCGCGAGCGAGAACAGCGCCTCGCGCGAACCCGACACCGGCAGCACCTGCGTGGCCGCATCGATCGCCGGCAGTCCGTAGCGGCGTTCGAGCCAGCGCGCGATCGACGTGCGCAGCGCATCCGAGCCGGCGGTGGCCGGGTACGACGCGAGGCCGTCGAGCGCGGCCACCACGGCGTCGCGGATCAGCGCCGGCGTCGCGTGCTTGGGCTCGCCGATGCCGAAGCTGATCGGTTTCAGGTTGCCGGAAGGCGTACCGGCACCGGGCGTCACGTCCTTGAACAGGGCGCGCAGCTTTTCGAAGGGATAGGGCTGGAGCGAGTCGAGTCGAGGGTTCACGGGCGAAGCGGCCATCGCGGCCGGTTGGAGCGAAAGAAGCGGCGGGCGCGCCGCGCGGCTGCGAACGGGCGCCGGGGCGCGCGGTTCGCAACGGACGATTATAGCGTGACGGAATGCGGTCACGGCCTGCCGGAACGGCGGCCCGGGGCGGTCGAATAAAGGGTATCGAACCAAATGAACAACGCGGTACGCGGCAGCCTGCCGACGCTGGCCATCCTGATTGGCGCGTCGGTATGGGGCCTGATCTGGTATCCGCTGCGGATCCTCGCGTCGCTCGGCGTGACGGGCACGCTGGCCAGCGCGCTGACGAGCCTCGTTGCGTTCCTGTTCGTGATCGTCGCGCGGCACCGCACGATCGCGACGCTGCGCTGGCACTGGGTGCTGCCGGGCATCGCGGTGACGGCCGGCGTGACGAATCTCGGGTTCGTCTGGGGCACGATCCACGGCGAGGTGCTGCGCGTGATGCTGCTGTTCTACCTGACGCCGGCCTGGACCGCGATCTACGCGCATTTCCTGCTGCGCGAACGGCTGACCTGGGCCGGCGCCGGGCTCGCGGCGCTGTCGATCGGCGGCGCGATGCTGATGCTGTGGTCGCCGGCGCTCGGCTTGCCGCTGCCGGCCAACCCGGCCGAATGGGCCGGCCTCGCGGCCGGGCTCAGCTTCGCGATGAGCAACGTGCTGGTGATCAAGGCGAGCCGCGAGCTGCCCGACATGCGCGCGGAGATGCGCACCGCGACGCTGTTCGGCGGCGCGGCCGTGTTCGGCGCGATCGCGTCGCTGTTCGAAGGGCTGCCGGCCGCGCCGGCGAGCGACCAGTTGGGCGTGGCCGCGCTGATCATCGCCGCGATCGGCGTGACGATGGCGTCGAACAACCTGCTCGTCCAGTACGGCCTCGCGCGCGTGCCGGCGAACCGCGCGTCGATCATCATGCTGTTCGAGATCGTGATCACCGCGCTGTCCGCGTGGGTGTTCGCGAACGAGCTGCCGAGCGCGCGCGAGTGGGCGGGCGGCGCGTGCATCGTGCTGGCGACGCTGCTGTCGAGCCGGGTCCATCGCGCCGCGCCGGCACCGGACAAACCCGGCGACGGGCGGGACGGCTCACGCGCGATGGTATGATGGAAGCCGTTTGCGGGGCCCAACGCTGGATGCGCGCGGCCCCGTTTTTGAATTCCGGGGCGTGTGGTGCGCAGGGGCTCTCCGGCCCCGCGCCGTGCGGCCCCGTCCGTTTCACACCTTCTTCACATCCGATACCGCCGTGCGTCTGAGCTCGATCAAACTCGCTGGCTTCAAATCCTTCGTCGATCCCACGCATTTCCAGGTTCCGGGCCAGCTTGTCGGCGTGGTCGGCCCGAACGGATGCGGCAAGTCCAACATCATCGATGCCGTGCGCTGGGTGCTCGGCGAGTCGCGCGCGTCCGAGCTGCGCGGCGAATCGATGCAGGACGTGATCTTCAACGGTTCGACCGCCCGCAAGCCCGGCAGCCGGGCCAGCGTCGAACTGATCTTCGACAACTCCGACGGCCGCGCGGCCGGGCAGTGGGGCCAGTACGGCGAAATCGCCGTGAAGCGCGTGCTGACGCGCGACGGCACGTCGAGCTACTACATCAACAACCTGCCGGCGCGCCGCCGCGACATCCAGGACATCTTCCTCGGCACCGGCCTCGGGCCGCGTGCGTACGCGATCATCGGGCAGGGCATGATCGCGCGGATCATCGAGGCGAAGCCGGAAGAGCTGCGCGTGTTCCTCGAGGAAGCCGCCGGCGTGTCGAAGTACAAGGAACGCCGTCGCGAAACCGAGAACCGCCTGCACGACACGCGCGAGAACCTGACGCGCGTCGAGGACATCGTCCGCGAACTCGGCGCGAACCTCGAAAAGCTCGAGGCGCAGGCGGTGGTCGCGACCAAGTACAAGGAACTCGTCGCCGACGGCGAGGAGAAGCAGCGCCTGCTGTGGCTGCTGCGCAAGAACGAGGCCGCGGGCGAGCAGCAGAAGCAGCAGCGTGCGATCGAACAGGCGCAGATCGACCTCGAGGCGCAGACGGCGAAGCTGCGCGAAGTCGAGGCGCAGCTCGAGACGCTGCGCGTCGCGCACTACTCGGCGAGCGACGCGATGCAGGGCGCGCAGGGCGCGCTCTACGAGGCGAACGCCGAGGTGAGCCGCCTCGAAGCCGAGATCAAGTTCATCGTCGAATCGCGCAATCGCGTGCAGGCGCAGATCGCCGCGCTGAACGCGCAGCGCGAGCAGTGGCGCGCGCAGGCCGAGAAGTCGCAGGACGAGCTCGAGGAAGCCGAAGAGGCGCGCGCGATGGCCGACGAGAAGGCCGCGCTCGCCGAAGACAACGCGGCCGCGAAGCACGATGCGCTGCCGGCGCTCGAAGCGAAGTGGCGCGACGCGCAGGCGCAGCTCAACGATGAGCGCGCGCGGATCGCGCAGACCGAGCAGTCGCTGAAGCTCGAAGCCGCGCACCAGCGCAACGCCGACCAGCAGCTCCAGCAGCTTCAGCAGCGCCACGAGCGCCTGAAGAGCGAAGCGGGCGGGCTCGACGCGCCGGACGAGACGCAGCTCGAAGAACTGCGCATGCAGTTGGCCGAGCAGGAAGAGATTCTCGCGGAAGCGCAGGCGCGTCTTGCCGACGCGCAGGAAACGGTGCCGCGTCTCGACGGCGAACGCCGCGCCGCGCAGGAGCGCGTGCAGGCCGAAGCCGCGCAGATCCACCAGCTCGAAGCGCGCCTCGCCGCGCTGAAGCAGCTGCAGGACAACGTGCAGACCGAAGGCAAGATCCAGCCGTGGCTCGACAAGCACGAGCTCGGCGCGTTGCCGCGTCTGTGGAAGAAGCTGCACGTCGAGGCCGGCTGGGAAGCGGCGCTCGAGGCCGTGCTGCGCGAGCGTCTCGCCGCGCTCGAAGTGTCGAATCTCGACTGGGTGAAGGCATTCGCGACCGATGCGCCGCCCGCGAAGCTCGCGTTCTACGCGCCGCCCGCGGCCGGCGAGCCGCCCGCCGCGGTGGCCGGGCTGCGGCCGGTGCTGTCGCTCGTGCGCATCGACGACGCGGGCATCCGCGCGGTGCTGAACGACTGGCTCGGCAACGTGTACGTGGCCGACGACGTCGCGCAGGCGCTCGCGACGCGCGCGCAACTGCCGGCGGGTGGCGCGTTCGTCGTCAAGGCCGGCCATATCGTCACGCGGGTCGGCGTGCAGCTGTACGCGGCCGATTCGGAGCAGGCCGGGATGCTGGCCCGTCAGCAGGAAATCGAAAACCTGACGCGCCAGGTGCGCGCGCAGGCGCTGCTCGCCGACGAGGCGCGCACGGCCGCTGTGCGGGCGGAAGCCGCGCACACGCAGGCCACGCAGGCGCTCGGCGACGTGCGCGCGCAGGCCGAACGCGCGACGCAGCGCGTGCATGCGCTGCAGATGGATGTGCTGAAGCTCGCGCAGGCGCACGAACGCTATACGCAGCGCAGCACGCAGATCCGCGAGGAACTCGAGGAAATCGGCGCGCAGATCGAGGAGCAGCGTGCCTTGCGCGCGGAGTCGGAAGCGAATTTCGAGCGCTTCGACGGCGAGCTCGCGGAACTGCAGGCGCGCTTCGAGGACAACCAGCTCGCGTTCGAGTCGCTCGACGAATCGCTGACGCAGGCGCGTCAGGAAGCGCGCGACCTGGAGCGCGGCGCGAACGATGCGCGCTTCGCCGCACGCAACGCGGTGACGCGGATCGACGAGCTCAAGCGCACGATCCAGGTCGCGCACGAGCAGAGCGAGCGCGTCGCCGCGTCGCTCGAAGACGCGCGCGCCGAACTCGAGACGATCAACGAGCAGACCGCGCACACGGGCCTGCAGGACGCGCTCGAGATTCGCGCGGTGAAGGAAGAAGCGCTGCAGGCCGCGCGGATCGAGCTCGACGATCTCACCGCAAAGCTGCGTGCGTCGGACGAGCAGCGGCTCGTGGCCGAACGTTCGCTGCAGCCGCTGCGCGACCGCATCACCGAGCTGCAGCTGAAGGAGCAGGCCGCGCGCCTGTCCGTCGAGCAGTTCGCCGAGCAGCTCGCGACCGCCGAGGTCGACGAGGTCGCGCTGGCCGCGAAGCTGACGCCGGATCTCAAGCCGTCGTACCTGCAGGGCGAAGTCACGCGCCTGAACAACGCAATCAACGCGCTCGGCCCCGTGAACATGGCCGCGCTCGACGAGCTGAAGGCCGCGAGCGAGCGCAAGGTGTTCCTCGACGCGCAATCGGCCGACCTGATCGACGCGATCACGACGCTCGAGGACGCGATCCACAAGATCGACCAGGAAACCCGCACGCTGCTGCAGGGCACCTTCGACGAGGTCAATCGTCATTTCAGCGATCTGTTCCCGCGCCTGTTCGGCGGCGGCCAGGCGAAGCTGATCATGACGGGCGACGAGATTCTCGACGCCGGCGTGCAGGTGATGGCGCAGCCGCCCGGCAAGAAGAACGCGACGATTCACCTGCTGTCGGGCGGCGAGAAAGCGCTGACCGCGACCGCGCTGGTGTTCGCGATGTTCCAGCTGAACCCGGCGCCGTTCTGTCTGCTCGACGAGGTCGACGCGCCGCTGGACGACGCGAACACCGAGCGTTTCGCGAATCTGGTCCGCGCGATGTCCGACAAGACGCAGTTCCTGTTCATCTCGCACAACAAGATCGCGATGGAAATGGCGCAGCAGCTGATCGGCGTGACGATGCAGGAGCAGGGCGTGTCGCGGATCGTCGCGGTGGACATGGAAACCGCCGCGGGTTTTGCCCAGAATTGACGTTTGACGAAACCGGACCGCGTTCGCGCGGCGCATGGGCGCCCGTTCGCGGTCCCGACGAAAAAGAATTGCTGATGGAGCGTGCATGGACGAGTTGACACTCGGTTTGATCGGCGCGGGCGCCGTCGTGGTAGGCGGCGTCGTGGTCTACAACGCATGGCAGGGCGCGAAAGTGCGGCGCAGGATGCCGCGCCCGATGCCGGAGGAAGCAGCCGAGGCGATGAACCGCCCCGAGCGTGACGAAGAGTTGCCGTTCATCGAACCGGTGCGTCAGCCGGTGCGCCGCGAGCCTGCGGCACCTGTCGCGGCCGCTGCTGCTGCGACCGAAGCGGCGCGTGTCGAGCCGACGTTCGGCGGGGCCGCCGGCGGCGCGGCGCCGGCCGATACGCCGGCCGACCTGCAGGCCGAGGCGACGGGGGCCGATACGTCGTCCGAATCGAGCGAACCGGCTGTCGGCGAAGCAGCCGTGCCCGCCGCCGCGCACGAAGCGGCGGCCGAACCGGCCGGCCCAACCGAACCGGTGATGCCGGCCGCGACGACGGTCTCGTCGGCGCCGCCGGCGATCGTCGATCGCCGGATCGACTGCATCGTGCCGATCCGCCTCACCGGGCCGCTGCCGGGCGACAAGATCCTACCGGTCGCGCAGCGGCTGCGCCGCGCGGGCAGCAAGCCCGTGCACATCGAAGGCAAGCCGGAAGGCGGCCAGTGGGAGCTGTTGCAGAACGGCGTGCGCTACGATGAGCTGCGCGCGGCCGCGCAGCTCGCGAACCGCAGCGGCGCGCTGAACGAGCTCGAATTCTCCGAGTTCGTGACGGGCGTCCAGCAGTTCGCCGACGCGATCGACGGCGCGCCGGAATTCCCCGACATGATGGAAACGGTCGCGATGGCGCGCGAGCTCGACGCGTTTGCCGCGCAGTGCGACGCGCAACTGTCGATCAACGTGATGTCGGACGGCGCGCCGTGGTCCGCGAACTACGTGCAGGCGGTCGCGTCGCAGGACGGGCTGCTGCTGTCGCGCGACGGCACGCGCTTCGTGAAGCTCGACGCGAAGCAGAATCCGGTGTTCATGCTGCAGTTCGGCGATACGAACTTCCTGCGCGACGACCTGACGTACAAGGGCGGCAACATGATCACGCTGGTGCTCGACGTGCCGGTGGCCGAAGAGGACATCCTGCCGTTCCGGCTGATGTGCGATTACGCGAAGTCGCTGTCCGAGCGGATCGGCGCACGCGTCGTCGACGATTCGCGCCGGCCGCTGCCGGAGTCGACGCTGCTCGCGATCGAGCAGCAGCTGATGAAGCTGTACGCGAAGCTCGAGGAAGCCGGCATCCCGGCCGGTTCGCCAGTCACGCGCCGCCTGTTCAGCCAGTAACGCGATCGCGCGGACGGCGCGCGTGGGTGCCGTCGTCCGTCGCCGCGGCGCACACCGCCCGGTGTGCGCTGCAGCACGTCATCGGGCCCGCATTGCGTGCCCCGCCGCGGCGTCAAACTGAGATAATCGGGCATCCGATTTTTTTCAGAACGACTCTGCCGCCAGCATGGCCCGAACCCAAGCCGAACCGCCAGCCAGCCAGCCCGACGCGCGCGCCGCATGGCTGCGCGACCAACTCGAGCGGGCGAACCACGCCTATTACGTGCTCGACCAGCCGGATCTGCCCGACGCCGAATACGACCGGCTGTTCCGTGAGCTGCAGCAGCTCGAAACCGACCATCCCGAACTCGTGACGCCCGATTCGCCGACGCAGCGCGTCGGCGGCGAAGCGGCCGACGGCTTCACGCCCGTCGTCCACGATGCGCCGATGCTGTCGCTGAACAACGGCTTCGCCGACGAGGACATCGTCGCGTTCGACAAGCGCGTCGCCGACGCGCTCGCGAAGACGACCGATCTCGCCGGCTCGGTGACGGACCCCGTCGAATACGCGTGCGAACTGAAGTTCGACGGCCTCGCGATTTCGCTGCGCTACGAGCAAGGCGTGTTCGTGCAGGCCGCGACGCGCGGCGACGGGACGACGGGCGAGGACGTGACCGAGAACGTGCGCACGATCCGCTCGATTCCGCTGAAGCTGAAGGGCAAGCACGTGCCGGCCGTGCTCGACGTGCGCGGCGAGGTGCTGATGTTCAAGCGCGATTTCGCACGCCTGAACGAACGCCAGCGCGCGGCCGAGCAGCGCGAATTCGCGAACCCGCGCAACGCGGCGGCCGGCAGCCTGCGCCAGCTCGACTCGAAGATCACCGCGCAGCGGCCGCTGTCGTTCTTCGCGTACGGGATCGGCGTGCTCGACGGGATGCCGATGCCCGACACGCACAGCGCGCTGCTCGACTGGTACGAGGCGTTCGGCCTGCCGGTGAACCGCGAGCGTGCGGTCGTGCACGGCGCCGAAGGCTTGCTCGACTTCTTCCGCAAGGTCGGCGAGAAGCGCGAGTCGCTGCCGTACGACATCGATGGCGTCGTCTACAAGGTCAACCGGCGCGACGAGCAGGAGCGGCTCGGCTTCGTGTCGCGTGCGCCGCGCTTCGCGCTCGCGCACAAGTTCCCCGCGCAGGAAGCGCTGACGAAGCTCGTCGCGATCGACGTGCAGGTCGGCCGCACCGGCGCGATCACGCCGGTCGCGCGTCTCGAGCCGGTGTTCGTCGGCGGCGCGACCGTGACCAATGCGACGCTGCACAACGAGGACGAAGTGCGCCGCAAGGACATCCGGATCGGCGACACCGTGATCGTGCGCCGCGCGGGCGACGTGATTCCGGAAGTCGTCGGCGCGCTGCTCGACCGGCGCCCGGCGGACGCGGCCGAATTCGTGATGCCGACCGAATGCCCGGTGTGCGGCTCGAAGATCGAGCGCCTGCCGGACGAGGCGATCGCGCGCTGCACGGGCGGGCTGTTCTGCCCGGCGCAGCGCAAGCAGGCGCTGTGGCATTTCGCGCAGCGCCGCGCGCTCGACATCGACGGCCTCGGCGAGAAGATCATCGACCAGCTCGTCGAGCTGAATCTCGTGCGTACGCCGGCCGACCTGTTCAATCTCGGTTTCGCGACGCTGGCCGAGCTCGACCGGTTCGCGGAGAAGTCCGCGCAGAATCTGCTCGATTCGCTCGAGAAGGCGAAGCATACGACGCTCGCGCGCTTCATCTACGGGCTCGGCATCCGTCATGTCGGCGAATCGACCGCGAAGGATCTCGCGAAGCATTTCGGCTCGCTGACGCCGATCATGGACGCGTCGATCGAGGAACTGCTCGAAGTGAACGACGTCGGGCCGATCGTCGCCGAGTCGATTCACCAGTTCTTCGCGGAAGAGCACAACCGCACGGTGATCGAGCAGTTGCGCGCGCCCGGCAAGGTCACGTGGCCGGAAGGGCCGCCCGCGCCGAAGGCGCCGCAGGGCGTGCTGGCCGGCAAGACGGTCGTGCTGACGGGCACGCTGCCGAATCTCACGCGCGATGCGGCGAAGGAGATGCTCGAAGCGGCGGGCGCCAAGGTGGCCGGTTCGGTATCGAAGAAGACGGATTACGTGGTCGCGGGCGCCGAAGCCGGCAGCAAGCTCGCGAAGGCCGAGGAACTCGGCATCCCCGTGCTGGACGAAGATGGTCTGCACCAACTCCTGGAGGGCAATACGCCATGATTCGCGAGATCCTGAAGATGGGCGATCCGCGCCTGCTCGAAATCGCCCAGCCGGTCGAGCGGTTCGATACACCCGAGCTGCACGAGATCGTCGCGGACATGTTCGAGACGATGCATCACGCGAACGGCGCGGGGCTCGCCGCGCCGCAGATCGGCATCGGGCTGCAGATCATCATCTTCGGCTTCGGCAACAACAACCGCTACCCGGATGCGCCGCCGGTGCCGGAGACCGTGCTGATCAACCCGAAGGTCGAGTACCTGCCGCCGGACATGGAAGAGGGCTGGGAAGGCTGCCTGTCGGTGCCGGGCATGCGCGGCGTCGTCAGCCGCTACGCGAAGGTGCGCTACAGCGGCTTCGACCAGTTCGGCCAGAAGATCGATCGTATCGCCGAAGGGTTCCATGCGCGCGTGGTCCAGCATGAGTACGATCACCTGATCGGCAAGCTGTATCCGATGCGGATCACCGACTTCACGCGCTTCGGTTTCACCGAGGTGCTGTTCCCGGGGCTCGACCCGGCCGACGACGATTGATCGGTCGCGCTCGCACAGAAAAGAAAAAGCCCGCTTGAAGCGGGCTTTTCCATTGCATCGCGCACTGGATGCGCTTGCGGTCAGAACGTCTCGTCGGCGGACAGGTAGCGCCATTGGCCCTGCGGCAGCGCGCCGAGCATCACGCGGCCCATCCGCACGCGCTTCAGGCCGATCACGTCGAGGCCGACCAGTTCGCACATGCGGCGGATCTGCCGCTTCTTGCCTTCGCGCAGCACGAAGCGCAACTGTTCGCCGTTCTGCCAGCTCACCAGCGCGGGCTTGAGCGGCACGCCGTCGAGCTCGAGGCCGTGGCGCAGCTTCGCGAGCGATTCCGCCGGGAAGTGCTGGTCGATGTCGATCAGTCGTTCGCCGAAGCGCACGCGCACCAGGTATTCCTTGTCGATGTCCGATTGTTCGCCGATCAGCTGCTTCGCGATCACGCCGTTCTGCGTGAGCACAAGCAGGCCGGTGGAGTCGATGTCGAGACGGCCGGCCGGTGCGAGCGCATGCAGGTGCTGCGGCGAGAACCGTACCGGCGAATGATCGCCGCTCCAGCGGTTCGCGCGCGTGATCAGCACGGCCGCCGGCTCGTAGCCGTCTTCCGCCTGACCCGACACATAGCCGACCGGCTTGTGCAGCAGGATCGTCACTTGCGCGGCCTGCGCGGCGCTCGCGCGCTCGTCGATCTCGATCTTCTGGTCGGCGCGCACCTTGGTGCCGAGCGTGTCGATGCGTTCGCCGTCGACGAGCACCCAGCCCTTTTCGATCCATTCGTCGGCTTCGCGGCGCGAGCACATCCCGAGCTCGGACATCCGCTTCGACAGGCGCATCAGGCCGGTTTCGTCGCCGTAGTCGACGTCGGCTGCCGCGCGCTTGACGGGTTGCGCGGTCTTCACCGCGCCGAACGAACGGCGCTCGCCGTCGCGCGCGGGGCGGGCCGGGCGGTCGCCGAAGCTGCGCTTCGCGCCTTCGCCGGCGGGCTTGTCGCGGTAGGACGGGCGTTTGCCTTCGTCGCCACCTGCTGCGCGACGCGGACGTGCATCGTCGTCGTTGCGGCGGGCAGGGCGATCGGATGACGTGCGGCGGTCGCTGAAGCTGCGTTTTGTGCCTTCGCCGGATGCGTTGTCACGATAGGACGGGCGCTTGTCGTCGGCGCCTGTGCGGCGCGGACGTGCATCGTCATCACGGCGCGGCGGACGATCGGACGACGGACGGCGGTCGCCGAAGCTGCGTTTTGCGCCTTCGCCGGATGCGTTGTCACGATAGGACGGGCGCTTGTCGTCGGCGCCTGCGCGACGCGGACGTGCATCGTCATCACGGCGCGGCGGACGATCGGACGACGGACGGCGGTCGCCGAAGCTGCGTTTTGCGCCTTCGCCGGATGCGTTGTCACGATAGGACGGGCGCTTGTCGTCGGTGCCTGCGCGACGCGGCCGCGCATCGTCATCGCTACGGCGCGGCGGCCGATCCGACGACGTGCGTCGATCGCCGAAACTGCGCTTCGCACCCTCGCCAGCTGCGTTGTCGCGATAGGACGGACGCTTGTCGTCGGCGCCTGCGCGACGCGGCCGCGCATCGTCATCGCTACGGCGCGGCGGCCGATCCGACGACGGACGGCGGTCGCCGAAACTGCGTTTCGCACCTTCGCCGGCTGCATTGTCGCGATACGGCGCGCGCGTGCCGCGTTCGGCGCCGCCGTCACGCGGCGCACGCTTGGCCGGCGCGCGATCCGCGCCCGCGCGTTCTGCGCCGGCGGCGCCGCGCGGCTTGAACGAGCGCTCGCCGCTAGCGGCGGCCGCAGGCGCCTTTTTCGGGCGGGCCGGTTTATCCCCCGCGGGCGGCGCGGCGGGGCGCACCGCCTTGCGGGCGACGAGGCTGCCGGAGCGGACAGGGGCGCGGGTCGGCGACGCCGGCTTCGGATTCTTGACGGTTAATTTGGTGCGCATAAACGCTGGGATTCATTCAGACTGCGATCGCACGCAGCAATTCGGTTTCGAGCTGGATCTGCAGGCGGTTGTCGGACAGGCCGGCACCCGCGAGCAGGAAGATGTCTTCGACGCGCTCGCCGAGCGTATTGATCCGCGCCGCGTGGACGCCGATCCGATGCTCGGCGAGTACGCGCGCGATCGAATAGAGAAGGCCCGGCCGGTCGTTGGCCGACACGGACAGGATGTAGTACTGACCGCGCTCGTCGGCCCGCAGGTCGACGCGCGGCGTGATCGGAAACGTCCGGGACAGCCTGGACAGGCGGCCCTTCGACGGCTCCGGCAGCGTGGCGGTTTCGGCGAGCCGCGTCGCGAGCTGCTGCTCGACGAGATTCGCGATGTCGCGGTAGCGCACGTCGCGTTCGGTCTGCGTGACGATGAAGTTGTCGAGCGCATAGCCGTGCCGCGTCGTGCTGACGCGCGCATCGAGCACCGACAGCCCGTTGCGGTCGAAATACGCGCAGATGCCCGCGAACAGGTCGGGGCGGTCCTTCACGTACACGAGCACCTGCAGCGCGTCGCCGATCGGCGACGGCCGCGCGCGGACGATCGCGGTTTCGGCGTTCACGTGCCGGTACAGCACGCGCGTCTGCCACGCGATGTCGGCCGCGTCGTGACGCAGGAAGAAGCCGACGTCGAGCTGATCCCACAACGCGCGGTGCGCATCCTCGGGCACGGTTTCGAGGCGCAGCAGCGCGAGCGCCTGCTCCTGCCGCGATTTCAGTTCCGAATGCGCGTCGGGGTTCGCGCCGCCGAGCACCGCGAGCGTGATGCGGTACAGATCCTCGAGCAGCTTGCCCTTCCACGTGTTCCACACCTTCGGGCTCGTGCCGCGGATATCGGCGACGGTCAGCAGGTAGAGCGCGGTCAGGTACCGTTCGTTGCCGACGACTTCGGCGAAGCGCTTGATGACTTCGGGGTCGCTCGTGTCCTGCTTCTGCGCGACCTGGCTCATCGTCAGGTGATGCTGGACGAGCCACACGATCAGCGCGGCGTCTTCGGCGTCGATCCCGTGCTCGCGGCAGAAGCGCCGCGCGTCGGCCATCCCGAGCGTCGAGTGATCGCCGCCGCGGCCCTTCGCGATGTCGTGGAACAACGCCGCGACATACAGCACCCACGGGCGCTCGAAGTTGCCGATCAGCTGGCTGCAGAACGGATACTCGTGCGCATGCTCGGCCACCGCGAAGCGGCGGAGGTTGCGCAGCACCATCAGGATGTGCTGGTCGACCGTGTACACGTGGTACAGGTCGTGCTGCATCTGGCCGACGATGCGACGGAAGTTCAGCAGGTAGCGGCCGAGCACGCTCGTCTGGTTCATCAGCCGGAACGCGTGCGTGATGCCTTCGGGCTGCTGCAGGATCCGCATGAACGTGGCGCGGTTCTGCGGATCGCGGCGCCACGCGTTGTTCATGATTTCGCGCGAGTTGTACAGCGCACGCAGCGTGCGGGCGGACAGGCCCTTCACGCCGCGCGTCGTTTCGTACAGCAGGAACGCTTCGAGGATCGCGTCGGGATGGCGTTCGAACACGCCGTCGTCGACGATCTCGAGCATCCCCTGTTTCTCGACGAAGCGATCGGCCGACAGCACGCGCGTGATGCCGCTCGTCGCGGGGAACAACTGCGCCTCGATGTTCTGGATCAGGATCGTCGCGAGCTGCGTGACGGCTTTCGCGGCCCAGTAGTAGCGGCGCATCAGTTGCTCGCTCGCGCGCTTGGCCTGCGTCGGCTGGTAGCCGAAGCTCTCGGCGGCCTGCGTCTGCAGGTCGAACACGAGCATGTCCTGGCGGCGCCCGGCGATCACGTGCAGCCGCGCGCGCAGCGTCTTCAGGAAGCCTTCGTTGCGGCGCAGCTCGCGCGCTTCGCGGTCGGTGATGAGGCCGCGCGTGTCGAGTTCGCGCCAGCTGCTGCCGAAGCCGGCCGCGCGCGCGATCCACAGGATCGTCTGCAGGTCGCGCAGCCCGCCCGGGCTTTCCTTCACGTTCGGTTCGAGGCTGTACGGCGTGTCCTGGCACTTCGCGTGGCGCTGGCGCATCTCGAGCACCTTCGCGGTGAAGAATGCGCGGGCGTCGAGCGCTTCGTGATAGCGCACGGTGAAGCGCTCGAACAGCGCGGTGCTGCCGACGATGCGGCGCGCTTCCAGCAGCGAGGTCTGCACCGTCACGTCCTGCGACGCCTCCTCGATGCACTGCGCGACCGTGCGCACGCTGCTGCCGATCTCGAGGCCGAGATCCCAGGCCATGCCGATGAAGCGCTCGATGCGCGCATCGAGCGCCGCGTCGTGCGCATCGGGCAGCAGCACGAGGATGTCGACGTCGGAATAGGGCGCGAGCTCGCCGCGCCCGTAGCCGCCGACGGCGACGAGCGCGAGCGTCGCGGGCAGCCCGCAATCGTCCCACACGCGCTTCAACGCGTCGTCGGTGAGTTTCGACAGCGCGTGCATCAGCGACGCGACGTTCGCCGCGCGGCGAAAGCGCTCGAGCATCGCCGTCTTGGCGGCCTTGAATTCGGCGCGCCGCGACAGCGCTTCGGGCGAGGGGGCAGCGTGAGCGCTCATGGGCGACCGATCAGGTGCGGGGTGGGGCGGGCTGGCGCGACGGCGCTCAGACGGCGGCGGCCGGTTGCGCGAACACCGGGCGCGCGGGCGTGCCGGCCGATACGGTCAGCACTTCGTAGCCGGTTTCGGTGACGAGCACCGTGTGCTCCCACTGCGCGGACAGGCTGCGGTCGCGCGTCTTGACCGTCCACTGGTCGGGCATCGTGCGGATGTCGCGCTTGCCGGCGTTGATCATCGGCTCGATCGTGAAGATCATCCCGGCCTTCAGCTCGATGCCGGTGCCCGGGCGGCCGTAGTGGACGACCTGCGGATCCTCGTGGAACACCGTGCCGATGCCGTGGCCGCAGTATTCGCGCACGACGCTGTAGCCCTGCGCTTCCGCGTGCTTCTGGATCGCGTAGCCGATGTCGCCGAGGTGCGCGCCGGGCTTGACCTGGTCGATGCCGAGCCACATGCATTCGTAGGTGGTCTGCACGAGGCGCTTCGCGAGGATCGAGCCCTCGCCGACGATGAACATTCGGCTGGTGTCGCCGAAATAGCCGTTCTTGATCACGGTGATGTCGATGTTCAGCGCGTCGCCGTTCTTGATCACCTTCTCGCCGGGAATGCCGTGACAGATCACGTCGTTGACCGAAATGCAGGTGGCCTTCGGGTACGGCGGATAGCCGGGCGGCTGATAGTTCAGCGGCGCGGGGATCGTGCCTTGCTCGTTGAGCATGAACTCGTGGCAGAGGCGGTCGAGTTCGGCGGTCGTGACGCCCGCGACGACGTGCGGCGTGATGAAGTCGAGCACTTCGCTGGCGAGACGGCAGGCGACGCGCATCTGAGCGATATCGTGTTCGTTTTTGAGCGTAATAGCCATCGAGGTATGCCTGGAATGCGGTGAATTGACGGATTATCGCACCTTATGGCGGGCCTCGCAGCCCCTGCGGGCCGCGCGGATGCGGGTTTTCGAGGATTGTCCGGCCCGCTGCCGCGCGGCAAGCGAAAGTGCCGCGCGACTTGAGAGCCGACAAATCCGCGTGCTATACTCTTTGGCTAAGTCGACATCCAAATTTGCCGTCGTGCCCCGTTTTGGGGTGGCATCGCGGAGAAAGGCTTACGGCACGGGCGTTTTGCACGTGCCGAATCGCAAGCCGGCGCAACCAGGGTGCCGTCCGTGCGGAATCCCCGTCCTTCGAGGCGGGTTCGCGCGGCGGTACGGCAGCCGGCTTAAGACCCAACCCTCGTGGAGAATTTACATGGCAGTTACGATGCGCCAAATGCTGGAAGCGGGTGTCCACTTCGGTCACCAGACGCGCTTCTGGAACCCGAAGATGGCTCCGTTCATTTTCGGTCACCGCAACAAGATTCACATCATCAACCTCGAAAAGACGCTGCCGATGTTCACGGACGCACAGAAGTACGTGCGCCAGCTGGCAGCGAACCGCGGCACGATCCTGTTCGTCGGCACGAAGCGCCAGTCGCGTGACACGATCGCCCAGGAAGCGCAACGTGCGGGCATGCCGTACGTCAACGCGCGCTGGCTCGGCGGCATGATGACCAACTTCAAGACGCTGAAGGTATCGATCAAGCGCCTGAAGGACATGGAAGCGGCCGTCGAATCGGGCGAAACCGAGAAGATGAGCAAGAAGGAAGCGCTGCTGTTCGAACGCGAAATCGCCAAGCTGCAGAAGTCGATCGGCGGCGTGAAGGACATGGGCGGCATTCCGGACGCGATCTTCGTCATCGACGTCGGCTACCACAAGATTGCCGTCACGGAAGCGAACAAGCTGGGCGTGCCGGTCATCGCCGTGGTCGATACGAACCACTCGCCGGAAGGTGTGGATTACGTGATCCCGGGTAACGACGACTCGAGCAAGGCAGTCGCGCTGTACGCCGAAGGCGTGGCCGACGCGATCCTCGAAGGCCGTGCGAACGCGGTCAACGAAGTGGTCCAGGCCGCACGCGGCGACGACGAATACGTCGAGGAAAACGCGTAACTGGCCCCGAGCCGGCGCAAAAAGGGGGCTCTCAACAGGCCCCCTTTTTTTAAGCTTGTGCGCCGGACCTGATCGCGCCGAATCGGCGCGGGTCCGGAAGCGAATCTCGGCCGTTCGCGTCCAAGCGGGCGGCGTTGTGAATACAGACTCAAGGAGCGAATGATGGCGGCAATTACCGCAAGCATGGTGGCAGAACTGCGCGCGAAGACCGACGCACCGATGATGGAATGCAAGAAGGCGCTGACGGAAGCCGACGGCGATCTGGCCAAGGCTGAAGAACTGCTGCGCGTCAAACTCGGCAACAAGGCGAGCAAGGCCGCATCGCGCGTGACGGCGGAAGGCGTCGTCGCATCGTTCGTCGGCGGCAACGCAGGCGCGCTGGTCGAACTGAACTGCGAAACCGACTTCGTCGCGAAGAACGACGACTTCCTCGCGTTCTCGAAGACGGTCGCGGAACTCGTCGCGACGCAGAACCCGGCCGACGTGGCCGCACTGTCGGCGCTGCCGCTCGAAGGCTCGACGGTCGACGCAGTGCGTCTCGCGCTGATCGGCAAGATCGGCGAGAACGTGTCGATCCGCCGTTTCGTCCGTTTCGAAACCGCGAACAAGATCGCAACCTACCTGCACGGCGCGCGTATCGGCGTGATCGTCGAGTACACGGGCGCGGAAGAGCAGGTCGGCAAGGACGTCGCGATGCACATCGCCGCGATGAAGCCGGTCGCGCTGTCGTCGGCCGACGTGCCGGCGGAACTGATCGACACGGAACGCCGCGTCGCCGAGCAGAAGGCTGCCGAATCGGGCAAGCCGGCTGAAATCGTCGCGAAGATGGTCGACGGCAGCGTCCAGAAGTACCTGAAGGAAGTGTCGCTGCTGAACCAGACGTTCGTGAAGAACGACAAGCAGACGATCGAGCAGATGCTGAAGGCGGCGAATGCGGCAGTGCAGAAGTTCGCGCTGTTCGTCGTCGGTGAAGGCATCGAGAAGCGCCAGGACGACTTCGCCGCCGAAGTGGCCGCGCAAGTCGCAGCAGCCAAGCAGCAGTAAGCAGTCAGCAGTACCCGCGGCGGGCGTCCGCTCCGCCGCGGCCGGCGGCGCCGCCGGCCGGCCGGGAACCCCGGTCCGGTCGTCGGCGCTTGCCCGAATCAGTATTTCGCCCCTACAGTTCGTGGTTGTCATCCTCTCGTCGCTCGGAAGCCCCTATGTCCAATGCCTATAAACGCGTCCTCCTCAAACTCTCCGGCGAAGCGCTGATGGGCGACGATGCCTTCGGCATCAATCGCGCGACGATCGAACGGATGGTGGCCGATATCGCCGAAGTCGTGCGTCTCGGGACGCAGCTCGCGGTCGTGATCGGTGGCGGTAACATTTTCCGCGGCGTCGCGGGCGGCGCGGCCGGCATGGACCGCGCGACGGCCGACTACATGGGGATGCTGGCGACGATGATGAACGCGCTGGCGCTGCAGGACGCGATGCGCCACGCCGGCATCGAGGCGCGCGTGCAGTCCGCGCTGCGCATGGACCAGGTCGTCGAGCCGTACATCCGGCCCCGCGCGATCCGCCAGCTCGAGGAAGGCCGCGTCGTGATCTTCGCGGCCGGCACCGGCAACCCGTTCTTCACGACGGATACGGCCGCCGCGCTGCGCGGCTCGGAAGTGGGCGCGGAAGTCGTGCTGAAGGCGACCAAGGTCGATGGCGTATATTCTGCCGATCCGAAGAAGGATCCGTCGGCCACGCGCTACACGACGATCAGCTTCGACGAGGCGATCAGCCGCAACCTGCAGGTGATGGACGCGACGGCGTTTGCGCTGTGCCGCGACCAGAAGCTGCCGATTCGCGTGTTTTCGATCAACAAGCCGGGCGCGCTCAAGCGCATCGTGCTGGGCGAGGACGAAGGTACGCTCGTCCACGTGTAAACTCCCGCGGATGCGGGCGAACGGCGCGGGTTGCCGGCCGCGGCGCGCGACATGCGCCGGGTGGGGCTCGCGTTCTTTGAAGGTTTGAAGGTTCGGAGGTTGAAATGAGTGTCGCTGATGTGAAGAAGGGCGTCGAGCAAAAGATGCAGCGCTCGATCGAAGCGTTCAAGAACGATCTGGCCAAGATCCGTACGGGCCGTGCACACACCGGTCTGCTCGATCACGTGCAGGTCGACTACTACGGCTCGATGGTGCCGATCTCGCAGGTCGCGAACCTGACGCTCGTCGACGCGCGCACGATCGGCGTGCAGCCGTGGGAAAAGAACATGGTCGCGAAGGTCGAGAAGGCCATCCGCGAAGCCGATCTGGGCCTGAACCCGGCGACGGCCGGCGACCTGATCCGCGTGCCGATGCCCGCGCTGACGGAAGAGCGCCGCCGCGAGCTGACCAAGGTCGTGAAGAGCGAAGGCGAAACGGCCAAGGTCGCGATCCGCAACCTGCGCCGCGACGCGAACGAAGCGCTGAAGAAGCTCGTGAAGGACAAGGAAATCTCGGAAGACGACGAGCGCCGTGCGAGCGACGACGTGCAGAAGCTGACCGACAAGCACGTCGCCGAAGTCGACAAGCTCGTGCAGAGCAAGGAAGCCGAGATCATGACGGTCTGACGACCGTCCTCGCGCGCCGCCTTCTTCCCGCATTACTGTCTCAACGGCCATGACCTATACCAGCTCTACCGTTCGCGTGCCTGACGTCGGCGTCGTGCCGCGTCACATCGCGATCATCATGGACGGCAACGGCCGTTGGGCGACCGAACGCCGCTTGCCGCGCGTCGCGGGGCATACCCGCGGCGTCGATGCCGTGCGGGCGGTGGTCGAAGGCTGCGCGCGCGCCGGCGTCGAATACCTGACGCTGTTTGCGTTCAGTTCGGAAAACTGGCGCCGGCCGAACGACGAAGTGTCGTTCCTGATGCGGCTGTTCATCACCGCGCTCGAGCGCGAAGTGGGCAAGCTGCATGCGAACGGGATCCGCCTGCGCGTCGTCGGCGATCTCGACCGTTTCGAGCCGCGCATCCGCGAGCTGATTCGCCGCGCCGAAACCAAGACTGCGCGCAATACCCGTCTGACGCTCACCATCGCGGCCAACTACGGCGGCCGGTGGGACATCCTGCAGGCGACGAAGAAACTCGTCGAGCAGGCCGTGCGCGAAGGTCGCGAGGTCGAAGTGACCGAGGACGCATTCGCGCCGCACCTGGCAATGGCGTACGCGCCGGAGCCCGATCTCTTCATCCGCACCGGCGGCGAGCAGCGCGTCAGCAACTTCCTGCTGTGGCAGCTCGCGTACGCCGAATTCTATTTCACCGACAAGTACTGGCCGGATTTCGACGGCGCGGCACTGGCCGACGCGCTGGCGTCGTATACCGAGCGCGAGCGCCGTTTCGGGCGCACGAGTGCGCAGCTCGAACCGCAATCGCAGAACGCCGACTCCCTTTCATGCTGAAAACCCGTGTGATCACGGCGATCGTGATGCTGGCGGTGCTGCTGCCGGTGACGCTGTTCGCGCCGCTCGCCGGGTTCGGTGCACTGATCGGCGTCGTGCTCGTGTTCGCCGCGTGGGAGTGGGCGCGCCTGCTGAAGCTCGGGGGCGCCGCGCCGATCGTCTATGCGGGCGTCGCGGCGCTCGCGCTCGCGGCCACCGCGCCGCTCGGCGTCGATGCGGCTTCGTCCCGTCCCCTTTTCATGGCGGCTGGCGTGTTCTGGCTGCTGGTCGGCCCGTTCGCGCTGCGGCGCAAGCCCACGCTCGCGGGCGGCATCTGGCGGCCGTTCCTGCTGGCCGCCGGCCTCGTCGTGTTCGCCGCCTGCTGGCACGCGCTCGTCGCCGCCCGCGCGCAGGGTGTGCCGTTCGTGCTGTCGCTGCTTCTGGTCGTCTGGCTGGCCGATATCGGCGCATACTTCGCGGGCAAGGCCTTCGGAAAGCGTAAACTGGCCATCACGATCAGCCCCGGCAAGAGCTGGGAAGGCGCGATCGGCGGCTGGTTCGCGGTGATGGTCGTCGGCGGCGTCGCGATGGCCGTGCACGCATTCGAACCGACCCTGTTTTCTGCATTCGCCGCGCGCTACGGGATGCCCGGCGCGTGGGCCGCGCTGACGCTGCTCGTCGCGTACAGCGTGATCGGCGACCTGTTCGAGTCGCTGCTGAAGCGGCAGGCGGGCGTGAAGGATTCGAGCGGACTGCTGCCGGGCCACGGCGGCGTGCTCGATCGTGTCGACGCGCTGCTGCCGGTGCTGCCGCTCGCGATGCTGCTGCTTGGTTAAACCATTATTTCTGTTATGCAAAAACGTCTGACATTGCTCGGTTCCACGGGCTCGATCGGAGACAGCACGCTCGACGTGGTCGCGCGCCATCCCGAGCGCTTCTCGGTCTACGCGCTGACCGCGCACCGCAACGGCGACAAGCTCGTCGAGCAGTGTCTGCGCTTCGCGCCCGAAGTGGCGGTGGTCGGCGATGCCGCGACGGCCGCTCACGTCGACGCGAAACTGCGCGCGGCGGGCAGCAAGACGGTCGTGCTGCACGGGCCGCAGGCGCTCGTCGACGTGTCGAAGAGCGACGGCTGCGACACGGTGGTCGCGGCGATCGTCGGCGCGGCCGGCCTTGCGCCGAGCCTGGCGGCTGCACGCGCCGGCAAGCGGATCCTGCTCGCGAACAAGGAAGCGCTCGTGATGTCGGGCGCGATCTTCATGGACGCCGTGCGCGACCATGGCGCGATCCTGCTGCCGGTCGACAGCGAACACAACGCGATCTTCCAGTGCATGCCGCGCGACGCGGCCGAGCACGGCGGGATCTCGAAGATCATCCTGACCGCATCAGGCGGCCCGTTCCGCACGCGCGAGCCGGCGACGCTCGTCGACGTGACGCCGGACGAGGCGTGCAAGCACCCGAACTGGGTGATGGGCCGCAAGATCTCGGTCGATTCCGCGACGATGATGAACAAGGGCCTCGAGGTGATCGAGGCGCACTGGATCTTCGGGCTGCCGGGCGACCGGATCGACGTGCTGATCCATCCGCAGAGCGTGATCCATTCGCTCGTGTCGTACCGTGACGGCTCGGTGCTCGCGCAGCTCGGCAACCCCGACATGCGCACGCCGATCGCCCACGCGCTCGCGTTCCCCGAGCGCGTCGACGCGGGTGTCGACCAGCTCGACCTCGCGCAGATCGCCCAGCTATCGTTCGAGAAGCCCGATTACGCGCGCTTCCCGTGCCTCGCGCTCGCGCTGAAGGCGCTCGAGGAAGGCGGTATCGCGAGCGCCGCATTGAACGCGGCGAACGAAGTGGCGGTCGAAGCCTTTCTCGAGCGCCGGATCGGCTTCATGGCGATCGCGGCGACGGTCGACGCGGTGCTCAACGCGCTGCCGAACCGCGCGCCCGACGGGCTCGACGACGTCCTCGCGGCGGATGCCGAGGCGCGCCGCCTCGCCGCCGCGATCATTGCAAAAGCGCCTGCGCCACGCGTGGAGCGTACGGTCTGAATGAGGTGCTCATGAACGTGCTGGTCGAACTGGTCGCGTTTGCGGTGGCGATCGGCGTACTGGTCGTCGTGCATGAGTACGGACACTATCGCGTCGCGCGCTGGTGCGGCGTGAAGGTGCTGCGTTTCTCGATCGGCTTCGGCCAGCCCGTCGCGCGCTGGGTCAGCCGCAGGACGGGCACCGAGTGGACGCTGTCCGCGCTGCCGCTCGGCGGCTACGTGAAGATGCTCGACGAGCGCGATCCGGGCCCGGGCGGCATTCCGACCGACGAGCTCGGCCAGGCATTCAACCGCCAGTCGGTCTACAAGCGCATCGCGATCGTCGCGGCCGGGCCGATTGCGAACTTTCTGCTGGCAATCGCACTGTTTTCCGTCGTATTCGCGACCGGCGTGACCGAGCCGGCCGCGATCGTCGCGTCGCCGGCCGCCGGCACGGCGGCCGCCCGTGCAGGCTTCGACGGCAGCGAGACGGTCGTGTCGATCCGCAACGTGCGCGTAGGCGATGCGCAGGGCGGCGAGTCCGAGCCGGTGCGATCGTGGTCGGACCTGCGCTGGAAGCTGCTGTCGGCCGCGTTCGACCATCGCGAGGTCGTGCTCGGCGCGCGCGACGGCAATGCGACGTTCGATTTCCGCGTCGATCTCCGCAACGTCCCCGACAGCCAGCTCGACGACGACTTCATGGCCCATCTGGGCTTCGAGGCCGGCGGCGGCACGTTGTCGGTCGCGTCGGTGCAGCCGGGCAGCGCGGCGGAGCAGGCCGGCCTGAAGGTCGGCGACAAGCTGGTCGCGCTCGACGGCAAGCCGATCGGCGGCGCGTCGCGCTTCATCGACGCGGTGAAGCACCATGCGGGCCAGCCGCTCGCGCTGCGGATCGAGCGCAGCGGCGCCGCGCAGACGGTGTCGATCGTGCCGCAGATGCAGCGCGACGACGAATCGGGGCAGCAGGTCGGCCGGATCGGCGCGGCGCTGTCGATGCACGCGCCGTCGGTGGACGTGCGTTACGGGCCGATCGAGAGCCTGCGGCTCGGCGCGCACCGCACGTGGGATATTTCCGTGTATTCGCTGAAGATGTTCGGGCGGATGATCACGGGCAACGCGTCGCTGAAGAACCTGTCCGGCCCGGTGACGATCGCCGACTACGCAGGCAAGAGCGCGCGGCTCGGTCCGTCGGCGTTCCTGTCGTTCCTCGCCCTTGTCAGCATTAGCCTTGGCGTCCTGAACTTGTTGCCGATTCCCGTTTTGGACGGGGGGCATCTGTTATATTATGCGGTTGAAGCCGCGACCGGGAAAGCCGTCTCGGAGCGCTGGCAGCTGATTCTGCAAAGAGCCGGGTTGATCTGCATCGTCGCGTTGTCGGCGATCGCGCTGTTCAACGATCTGGCTCGGTTAATCCATTTCTGAAGCGTCAGGCGGCGGCCGCGGGTCAGCCGCCTGATTTGATGCAGCTAAATATTGGGGATGCATGTTGTTCAAACCTCATCGCTTTGTACCTAAGACAGTTGCAGCGGCCGCGCTCGCCGCGCACGGCCTCGCGGCGCATGCAGCGGCACCGTTCGTGGTGCAAGACATCAAGATCGAGGGGCTGCAGCGCGTCGAAGCGGGTTCGGTGTTCGCCTATCTGCCGATCAAGCAGGGCGATACCTTCACGGACGACAAGGCATCCGAAGCAATCCGCGCGTTGTACGCGACGGGCTTTTTCAACGACGTGCGCATCGCCACGCAGGGCAACGTCGTGATCGTGCAGGTGCAGGAGCGTCCGGCCATCGCGTCGATCGACTTCACCGGCACGAAGGAATTCGACAAGGACAACCTGACGAAGGCGCTGCGCGCGGTCGGCCTGGCCGACGGCCGCTACTACGACAAGGCGCTCGTCGACAAGGCGGAGCAGGAGCTCAAGCGCCAGTACCTGACGCGCGGCTTCTATGCGGCCGAGGTCAAGACGACGGTCACGCCGGTCGACGCGAACCGCGTGTCGATCCTGTTCGCGGTGGCCGAAGGCCCGAGCGCGAAGATCCGCCAGATCAACTTCATCGGCAACAAGGCGTTCAGCACCAGCACGCTGCGCGACGAGATGCAGCTGTCGACGCCGAACTGGTTCTCCTGGTACACGAAGAACGACCTGTACTCGAAGGAAAAGCTCACCGGCGACCTCGAGGCCGTGCGCTCGTACTACCTGAACCGCGGCTACCTCGAGTTCAACATCGAGTCGACCCAGGTGTCGATCTCGCCGGACAAGAAGGACATGTACCTGACGGTCACGCTGCACGAAGGCGAGCCGTACACGGTGTCGGGCATCAAGCTGTCGGGCAACCTGCTCGATCGCGAGGCCGAACTCAACAAGCTGATCAAGATCAAGCCGGGCGACCGCTTCTCGGCCGAAAAGCTGCAGCAGACCACCAAGTCGATCGTCGACAAGCTCGGCGAATACGGCTACGCATTCGCGACCGTCAACGCGCAGCCGGACATCGACCAGGCGAACCACAAGGTGAACCTGAACCTCGTCGTCGATCCGAGCCGCCGCGTGTACGTGCGCCGCATCAACGTGGTCGGCAACACGCGCACGCGCGACGAAGTGGTGCGCCGCGAAATGCGCCAGCTCGAAAGCTCGTGGTTCGACTCGAACCGCCTCGCGCTGTCGAAGGACCGCGTGAACCGCCTCGGCTACTTCACCAACGTCGACGTGACGACGGTGCCGGTCGAAGGCACGAACGACCAGGTCGACGTGAACGTGAAGGTCGACGAAAAGCCGACCGGCGCGATCACGCTGGGTGCCGGCTTCTCGTCGACGGACAAGGTCGTGCTGTCGGCCGGCGTGTCGCAGGACAACGTGTTCGGCTCCGGCACGAGCCTGTCGGTGAACGTCAACACCGCGAAGAGCTACCGCACGCTGACCGTCACGCAGGTCGACCCGTACTTCACGGTCGACGGCATCAAGCGGATCACGGACGTCTTCTACCGCACGTACCAGCCGCTCTACTATTCGACGAGTTCGAGCTTCCGGATCATCAGCGCGGGCGGCAACCTGAAGTTCGGCATTCCGTTCTCGGAAGTCGACACCGTCTACTTCGGCGCGGGCTTCGAGCAGAACCGCCTCGACGTCGATTCGAACACGCCGCAGAGCTACCAGGATTACGTGAACGAGTTCGGCCGCGTATCGAACACGGTGCCGCTGACGGTCGCATGGTCGCGCGACGCGCGTGACAGCGCGCTGATTCCGAGCCGCGGCTACTTCACGCAGGCGAACATGGAGTACGGCGTGCCGGTAGGCAAGATCCAGTACTACAAGGCCGACCTGCAGGCGCAGTACTACTATTCGTTCTCGCGCGGCTTCATCCTGGGCCTGAACCTGCAAGGCGGCTACGGTAACGGTATCGGCAACCCGTACCCGATCTTCAAGAACTACTACGCGGGCGGTATCGGCTCCGTGCGGGGCTACGAGCCGAGCTCGCTGGGCCCGCGCGACACGAAGACGAACGACCCGATCGGCGGCTCGAAGATGCTGGTCGGCAACATCGAGCTGACGTTCCCGCTGCCGGGCACCGGCTACGACCGCACGCTGCGCGTGTTCACGTTCCTCGACGGCGGTAACGTATGGGGCAACGCGCCGGGCGGCACGAGTACGGGCGCCAACGGCCTGCGCTACGGCTACGGCGTGGGTCTCGCGTGGATCTCGCCGATCGGCCCGCTGAAGCTGAGCCTCGGCTTCCCGCTGCAGAAGCATGAAGGCGACCAGTACCAGAAATTCCAGTTCCAGATCGGGACGGCGTTCTGACCGAACGCATGACAACAGCAACGAGAGGGTAATTTTGCTAACCGGTAAGTTTTCGAAACGAGTGATGTGCGCGCTGACCGTTGCGCTGGCCTTGGGCGCGGCAACGGTGCACGCACAGGACGTCGCCCGCATCGCGGCGGTCAATTCGGATCGGATCCTGCGCGAGTCGGCGCCCGCGAAGGCGGCGCAGACGAAGCTCGAAGCCGAGTTCGCGAAGCGTGACAAGGATCTGCAGGACCTCGCGGCGCGCCTGAAGTCGATGTCCGATTCGCTCGACAAGAACGGCACGTCGCTGTCGGCGGCCGATCGTGCGCAGAAGCAGCGCGATCTCGCGCAGCTCGACACCGACTTCCAGCGCAAGCAGCGCGAGTTCCGCGAAGACCTGAACCAGCGTCGCAACGAAGAGCTGGCGGCTGTGCTGGAACGGGCGAACAAGGTCATCAAGCAGATCGCCGAGCAGCAGAATTACGACCTGATCGTGCAGGAAGCCGTGTACGTCAGCCCGCGCATCGACATCACCGACAAGGTGCTCAAGGCGCTCGCGTCCGGCTCGACGAACTGAACGGAGCAGACGACGAATGGCATTGACGCTTGAGGCACTCGTAAAGCGGTTCGGCGGCGAGATCGCCGGCGACGCCCAGTGCACGGTCAGCGGCCTCGCGCCGCTCGACCAGGCCGGCCCTCAGCAGCTCGCGTTCCTCGCGAACCCGAAGTACCTGTCGCAGGTCGAGACGACCGGCGCCGGCGCGGTGCTGATCGCGCCGAAGGATCTGGAAAAGCTGGGCGCGGCCGCCGGTGGTCGCAACTTCATCGTGACGCCGAATCCGTACGCGTACTTCGCGCGCGTTGCGCAGATGTTCATCGATCTCGCCACGCCGCCGCGCGCGGCCGGCGTGCATCCGAGAGCGACGATCGATCCGGCCGCGCAGGTCGCCGCGACCGCGGTGATCGGCCCGCACGTGACGGTCGAGGCCGGCGCGGTGATCGAGGACGGCGTGCAGCTCGACGCGAACGTCTTCGTCGGCCGCGGCACGACGATCGGCGCCGGCTCGCATTTCTATCCGAACGCATCGGTGTACCACGGCTGCAAGATCGGCCCGCGCGCGATCGTCCATGCGGGCGCCGTGATCGGCTCCGACGGCTTCGGCTTCGCACCGGATTTCGTCGGCGACGGCGACGCACGCACCGGCAGCTGGGTCAAGATCCCGCAGGTCGGCGGCGTGACGATCGGCCCGGACGTCGAAATCGGCGCGAACACGACGATCGATCGCGGCGCGATGGCGGATACCGTCATCGAGGAATGCGTGAAGATCGACAACCAGGTGCAGATCGGCCACAACTGCCGGATCGGCGCGTACACGGTGATCGCCGGCAGCGCCGGCATCGCCGGCAGCACGACGATCGGCCGCCACTGCATGATCGGCGGCGCGGCCGGGATCGCCGGCCACGTGACGCTCGGCGACTATGTGATCATCACCGCGAAGTCGGGCGTATCGAAGTCGCTGCCGAAGGCCGGCATCTATACCAGCGCGTTCCCGGCCGTCGACCACGGCGAATGGAACAAGAGCGCCGCGCTCGTGCGCAACCTCGACAAGCTGCGCGAGCGCATCAAGGCGCTCGAAGCCGCGCTCGCCGCCCAGGGCGGCGCGGGCGCCTGAGCGCGTCATGCGAGACCACGAACCGGGCACGGCCAGCGCAACCGGCCCGGTTTGCCAGACTGGGCCGCGCGGCGGCCCGCTTCAGCCTTTGCATCACCACCGCGCAGCCTCTGCGTGAGACGAACCATCATGAGCACTGAAAAAATCAATCTCGACATCCACAAGATCCTCACGCTGCTGCCGCATCGCTACCCGATTCTGCTCGTCGACCGCGTGCTCGAACTCGAGCCGCACAAAGGGATCAAAGCGCTGAAGAACGTGTCGATCAACGAGCCGTTCTTCCAGGGGCATTTCCCGAAGCGGCCGGTGATGCCGGGCGTGCTGATTCTCGAGGCGCTCGCCCAGGCCGCGGCGCTGCTGACGTTCGCGGAAGAGCAGCCGAAGGATCCGGAGAACACGCTGTATTACTTCGTCGGGATCGACGGCGCGCGCTTCAAGCGGGTGGTCGAGCCGGGCGACCAGCTGATCCTGAACGTGACGTTCGAGCGCTACATCCGCGGCATCTGGAAGTTCAAGGCGGTGGCGGAAGTGGACGGCAAGGTGGCGGCGGAAGCCGAACTGATGTGCACGGTCAAGACGGCCGACGCGGCGCCCTGAGCGACGCGGCACGCATGGATAACATAACGCGAGCAACGCGACACATCATATCGAGAGGCAACGGCGCATGACCAGGATTCATCCTACCGCGATCGTCGAGCCGGGCGCGCAGATCGACGAATCGGTCGAGATCGGCCCGTACGCGATCGTCGGCCCGCACGTCACGATTGGCGCGCGCACGACGATCGGCTCGCACAGCGTGATCGAGGGCCATACGACGCTCGGCGAGGACAACCGCATCGGCCATTACGCGTCGGTCGGCGGCCGTCCGCAGGACATGAAGTACAAGGACGAGCCGACGAAGCTCGTGATCGGTAACCGCAACACGATCCGCGAATTCACGACGATCCACACGGGCACCGTGCAGGACGTCGGCGTGACGACGCTCGGCGACGACAACTGGATCATGGCCTACGTGCACATCGGTCATGACTGCCGCGTCGGCAACAACGTGATTCTGTCGAGCAACGCGCAGATGGCCGGCCACGTCGAGATCGGCGATTTCGCGATCGTCGGCGGCATGTCGGGCGTGCACCAGTTCGTGCGCATCGGCGCGCATTCGATGCTGGGCGGCGCGTCGGCGCTCGTGCAGGACATCCCGCCGTTCGTGATCGCGGCGGGCAACAAGGCCGAGCCGCACGGGATCAACGTCGAAGGGCTGCGCCGGCGCGGCTTCTCGGCCGACGCGATCTCGGCGCTGCGCAGCGCGTACCGCTTGCTGTACAAGAACGGCCTGTCGCTCGAGGAAGCGAAGGTGCAACTGCGCGAGCTCGCGGAAGCGGGCGGTGACGGCGATGCACCGGTGAAGGCGCTCGTCGAGTTCATCGACGCGTCGCAACGCGGCATCATCCGCTAAGCGATGCCGCTCACCACCCATCAGCTCCGGCTCGCGATGGTGGCCGGCGAGCCGTCGGGCGACCTGCTCGCGGCGTCGCTGCTCGGCGGGCTGCGCGAGCGGCTGCCCGACGCGGCCCAGTATTACGGGATCGGCGGCCCGCGCATGATCGCGCAGGGCTTCGACTCGCACTGGCAGATGGACAAGCTGACCGTGCGCGGCTATGTCGAGGCGCTGGGCCAGATTCCCGAGATCCTGCGGATTCGCGGCGAACTGAAGCGCCAGCTGCTCGTCGAGCGGCCGGACGCGTTCATCGGCGTCGATGCACCCGATTTCAACTTCAGCGTCGAACAGGCGGCGCGCGACGCGGGCATTCCGTCGATCCACTTCGTATGCCCGTCGATCTGGGCGTGGCGCGGCGGCCGGATCAAGAAGATCGCGAAGTCCGTCGATCACATGCTGTGCCTGTTCCCGTTCGAACCGGCGATCCTCGACAAGGCCGGCGTCGCATCGACCTACGTCGGTCATCCGCTGGCCGACGACATTCCGCTCGAACCCGACACGCACGGCGCGCGCATCGCGCTGGGTCTGCCGGCCGACGGCCCCGTGATCGCGGTGCTGCCGGGCAGCCGGCGCTCGGAGATCGCGCTGATCGGCCCGACGTTCTTCGCGGCGATGGCGCTGATGCAGCAGCGCGAGCCCGGCGTGCGATTCGTGATGCCGGCCGCGACGCCCGCGCTGCGCGAACTGCTGCAGCCGCTCGTCGACGCCCATCCGCAGCTCGCGCTGACGATCACCGACGGCCGTTCGCAGGTCGCGATGACGGCCGCCGACGCGATCCTCGTGAAGAGCGGCACCGTCACGCTGGAAGCCGCGCTGCTGAAGAAGCCGATGGTGATCTCGTACAAGGTGCCCTGGCTGACCGGGCAGATCATGCGCCGGCAGGGCTACCTCCCGTATGTCGGCCTGCCGAACATCCTGGCGGGGCGCTTCGTCGTGCCGGAGCTGCTGCAGCATTTCGCGACGCCCGAGGCGCTCGCCGATGCGACGCTCACGCAACTGCGCGACGACGCGAACCGCCGTACGCTGACCGAAGTGTTTACCGAAATGCATCTGTCGCTGCGGCAGAACACGGCCGCGAAGGCGGCCGAGGCCGTCGTGCGCGTGCTCGAACAACGCAAGGGGCGCGCATGACGGCAGTCCGTGCACCGCGTCGCCGCGCGACCAGCGACGTGCAGGGCGGTTTCGATTTCAGCCGCCCGGACGAGATCGTCTGCGGCGTCGACGAAGCCGGCCGCGGCCCGCTCGCGGGGCCGGTGGTGGCCGCCGCGGTGATTCTCGATCCGGCGCAGCCGATCGACGGGCTCGACGATTCGAAAGCGCTGTCCGCGAAAAAGCGCGACATGCTGTACGACCTGATCGTCGCGCGTTCGCGCGCGTACTGCGTCGCGTCGGCGAGCGTCGACGAGATCGATACGCTGAACATCCTGCATGCGACGATGCTCGCGATGAAACGGGCGGTCGAAGGGCTGTCGGTGCTGCCGACGCTTGCGCAGATCGACGGCAACCGTTGCCCGACGTTGATGGTGCGTGCCGAGGCGATCGTCAGCGGCGACGCGCTCGTGCCGAGCATCTCGGCCGCGTCGATCCTCGCGAAGGTCACGCGCGACCGGATGCTGGTCGACCTGCATGAGCGCTTTCCCGTGTATGGCTTCAACGTGCATGCCGGGTACGGCACGCCGAAACATCTTGCCGCGCTGCGCGAGCACGGCCCGTGCGAAGTGCATCGGCGCTCGTTTGCCCCCGTGCGCGAGGCGCTCGACCTGAGGGCCTGTTCCCGCTAATAACGGGCTTGCGCTGGCCGCCAGAAGGGCCGAGCGCAAGGAATGGGCCGCGGCGAATACCTGGCGTATTCGCAAGGAGCATGACGCCGCGATCGGCCCTTCTGGCGACCAGCCCCTGGAAAGGGATTTTTTAGTTTCGGGAACGTGTCTTGCCGGCCGCATTGCGGCGTCGCGCGTCACTTGTTTGGCTCGGCCAAACGGCGCTCCTTGCTTCTTGCACTGCGACCGGCAAGGCACGTTCGCAAGCCCGTTATTAGCGGGAACAGGCCCTTTGATGAAAAGCATTACTTCCCGCGACAACCCGCTGTACAAGCGCCTGAAGGCGCTCGCGGGTTCGACGCCCCAGCAGCGCCGCAGCGGCCAGGCGCTGCTCGAAGGTTTCCACCTCGCGAGCGCGTACCTCGATACGGGCGCGACGCCCGAACTGTGCGTGACGACCGAAGGCGCGCTCGGCCATGCCGAGGCGCAGGCGATCGTCGCGCGCATCGACGCGCAGCGGATCGTCACGCTGCCGGACGCGTTGTTCGGGCAGTTGTCGAATGTCGTCAACGGCGTCGGCTTCCTGCTGCTGGTCGACCGGCCGGCGCAACCGCTGCCCGAACGCGTGACGCACACGTCGGTCGTGCTCGACGGCGTGCAGGATGCCGGCAACGTCGGCTCGATCCTGCGCAGCGCGGCGGCGGCCGGCGTGCGTCACGTGTTCTGCGCGCCGGGGACGGCCTACGCGTGGTCGTCGAAGGTGCTGCGCTCGGGCATGGGCGCGCATTTCTTGTTGTCGATCCATGAGGACGTCGAAGCGGCGGCGCTGGCCGAACGCCTCGGCGTACCGGTCGCGCTGACCGACTCGCACGGCGCGCAGGCGGTCTACGACTGCGACCTGTCGGGGCCCGTCGCCTGGGTGTTCGGTAACGAAGGCGCCGGCGTGTCGGCGTTCTGGCGCGACGCGGCCACGCATCGGGTGACGATTCCGCAGCCGGGCGGAATGGAGTCGCTGAACGTTGCTGCTGCGACAGCGGTGTGCCTGTTCGAGCAGGTACGGCAGCAGCGGCGGCCTGCGTGACGCCGCACGCGTTGCATGTGCGGTAAAACGAAACAAGGCCGCGTTCGACGCGGCCTTGTTGTTTTCGGCGACGGCCCGACGGCGGCCTGCGCTCTCGCGCTCAGTACGATTGCCGGTCGAGGCGGATTTCCTGCAGGATCGTCGTCGCGATTTCCTCGATCGACTTGTGCGTCGACGACAGCCACTTGATCCCTTCGCGGCGCATCATCGCCTCGGCCTCGTTGATCTCGTAGCGGCAGTTCTCGGGCGCCGCGTACTTGCTGCCCGGCCGGCGCTCGTTGCGGATCTCCGACAGGCGCTGCGGGTCGATCGACAGCCCGAACAGCTTCTCACTGTACGGCGACAGCGCCGACGGCAGCTTGCCGCGTTCGAAATCCTCCGGAATCAGCGGATAGTTGGCCGCCTTCACGCCGTACTGCATCGCGAGGTACAGGCTCGTCGGCGTCTTGCCGCTGCGCGACACGCCGACGAGGATCACGTCGGCTTCCGACAGGTTGCGATTCGACTGGCCGTCGTCGTGCGCGAGCGAGAAGTTGATCGCCTCGATCCGCGTCTTGTATTCCTCGGTGTCAGCGTTCTGGTGGCCGCGGCCCATCGCGTGGCTCGACTTGAGCTCCAGTTCCTGCTCGAGCGGTTCGACGAAGCGCTGGAACATGTCGAGCACGAGCGCGTTCGAGCGCTTGACGATGTCGTTCGACTCGCTGTCGACGAGCGTCGTGAACACGATCGCGCGGCGGCCGTCGTGCACGGCGGCTTCGTTGATCTTCTCGACGGTCGCATAGGCCTTGTCGAGCGAGTCGACGAACGGCACGCGCACGAGGCGGAATTTCTGGTCGAACTGGGAGAGGATCGAGTGCGCGAAGGTTTCGGCAGTGATCCCGGTGCCGTCGGAGACAATGAATACGGTAGGCAGCATGAATCTGGACGTCGAGCGTGAAGGGCAGTTGCGCGGGCGGCTGGAGGCGTGCCTCCAGACCCAGTGACAAGGTCGCGCCACATCCGGCAGCCGGCACGGTAGAATAGCGGCAACCTGTTGGATAAGCAATTGCGGGGGCGGGGCGCGAACGGCGTCCGCGACTTGGCCGCGAGATTCAAGAATTCCCGGCAAGTCTGGCGATTTGTCTGCAAATATCGCCCTTCTGCCGGGATTTTTGCAAATCGGGTCGGAAAATTTTCGCCGCTGCGAGTGTTTATCTAACAGGTTGCGCAAGACGCGCCGCGCCTTTTTGCAAGCGCCCGCGTCCGAGCCCACTTGCGCGATCGAGCATTTTTTTCACACTTAGGGGCTTGTATGACTAACGCAGCAAACGTCGCAAAGGACCAGGCGTATGTAATTCCGTTCGAGCAGTTGCGGATGACCGATGTGGAGATCGTGGGCGGCAAGAATGCGTCGCTCGGCGAGATGATCAGCCAGCTTTCCGAAGCAGGCGTTCGCGTACCCACCGGTTTCGCCACGACCGCGCTCGCATTCCGCGATTTCCTCAAGCACAACGACCTCACCGATCGCATCGCCAAGCGTCTCGAGTCGCTCGACATCGACGACGTGAAGGCGCTCGCCGAAGCCGGTGCCGAAATCCGCAAGTGGATCGTCGACGCGCCGCTGCAGGAACGCCTCGAGCAGGAAATCCGCGCGCAGTTCGAAGTGCTGAAGAACGGCTCGCCGGCCGAACTGTCGTTCGCCGTGCGCTCGTCCGCGACCGCGGAAGACCTGCCCGACGCATCGTTCGCCGGCCAGCAGGAGTCGTATCTGAACGTCGTCGGCATCGACGACGTGCTCGACCGCATGAAGCACGTGTTCGCGTCGCTGTACAACGACCGCGCGATCTCGTACCGCGTGCACAAGGGCTTCACGCACGCCGAAGTCGCGCTGTCGGCCGGTGTGCAGCGCATGGTCCGCTCGGACGTCGGCGCGGCCGGCGTGATGTTCACGATCGATACCGAATCGGGCTTCAAGGACGCCGTGTTCATCACGTCGAGCTACGGCCTGGGCGAAACCGTCGTGCAGGGCGCGGTGAACCCGGACGAGTTCTACGTGTTCAAGACGACGCTCGCGCAGGACAAGTACCCGATCATCCGCCGCTCGATCGGCTCGAAGCTGATCAAGATGGAATTCACGCAGCCGGGCGAGCCGGGCCGCGTGAAGACGGTCGACGTGCCGCACGAGCAGCGCAACCGCTACTCGATCACCGATGAAGACGTGATCGAGCTGGCGAAGTACGCGGTCATCATCGAGAAGCACTACCAGCGTCCGATGGACATCGAGTGGGGCAAGGACGGCCGCGACGGCAAGATCTTCATCCTGCAGGCGCGTCCGGAAACGGTGAAGAGCCAGGCGAGCGGCAAGGCCGAGCAGCGCTTCAAGCTGAAGGGCCAGTCGCAGGTGCTCGCGACGGGTCGTGCGATCGGCCAGAAGATCGGCGCGGGCCCCGTGCGCGTGATCCAGGATCCGTCGGAAATGGAACGCGTGCAGCCGGGCGACGTGCTGGTGGCCGACATGACCGACCCGAACTGGGAGCCGGTGATGAAGCGGGCGGCGGCGATCGTCACGAACCGTGGCGGCCGTACCTGCCATGCGGCGATCATCGCGCGTGAGCTCGGCGTGCCGGCAGTCGTCGGCTGCGGCGATGCAACGGACGTGCTGAAGGACGGCGCGCTCGTCACCGTGTCGTGCGCGGAAGGCGACGAAGGCAAGATCTACGACGGGCTGCTCGAGACGGAAGTCACGGAAGTGCAGCGCGGCGAACTGCCGGAAATCCCGGTCAAGATCATGATGAACGTCGGCAACCCGCAGCTCGCGTTCGACTTCTCGCAACTGCCGAACGGCGGTGTGGGTCTCGCGCGTCTCGAGTTCATCATCAACAACAACATCGGCGTTCACCCGAAGGCGATTCTCGAGTACCCGAACATCGACCAGGACCTGAAGAAGGCGGTCGAGAGCGTCGCGCGCGGTCACGCGTCGCCGCGTCAGTTCTACGTCGACAAGCTGACGGAAGGCGTCGCGACGATCGCGGCGGCGTTCTATCCGAAGCCCGTGATCGTGCGTCTGTCCGACTTCAAGTCGAACGAGTACAAGAAGTTGATCGGCGGTTCGCGTTACGAGCCGGACGAGGAAAACCCGATGCTGGGCTTCCGCGGCGCATCGCGCTACATCGCCGAGGACTTCGCGCAGGCGTTCGAGATGGAATGCCGTGCACTGAAGCGCGTGCGTGACGAGATGGGCCTGACCAACGTCGAGATCATGGTGCCGTTCGTGCGGACCGTGAAGCAGGCGGAGCGCGTCGTCGGCCTGCTCGAGAAGTTCGGCCTGAAGCGCGGCGAAAACGGCCTGCGCCTCGTGATGATGTGCGAAGTCCCGACCAACGCGATCCTCGCCGAAGAGTTCCTGGAGCACTTCGACGGTTTCTCGATCGGCTCGAACGACCTCACGCAGCTCACGCTCGGCCTCGACCGCGATTCGGGCATGGAACTGCTGGCCGTCGACTTCGACGAACGCGACCCGGCCGTCAAGTTCCTGTTGAAGCGCGCGATCGATACCTGCCGCAAGATGGGCAAGTACGTCGGGATCTGCGGCCAGGGCCCGTCCGATCACCCGGACTTCGCGCAATGGCTGACCGACGAAGGCATCGTGTCGATCTCGCTGAACCCCGACACGATCATCGATACGTGGCAGGCGCTCGCCAACCGCAAGTAACGATCGGGCATGCAACTTCGGCGAAAGGGCGGTCCGCCGCGCTTTCGTTGAAGGCAAAATGCAAGGTTCGTGCTATAAACACCCCGGTAAGCACCGGGGTGTTTTTTTTCGTCGGTACGCGCGGCGATCTCGCGTGTGCCGAGCGCTGCGTGCAGTTGCGCACGCAGCGAATAGAGTGAGCATCGGGGCGTTTTTCTGGAGACCACAATGATGTCGGGGCATCTGTTCTGGTGGGTCGGGGTCGGCGTGCTGGTCGTCGTGGAGTTGCTGACGGGCACGTTCTATCTGCTGATGATCGCGCTCGGCTTTCTCGCGGGCGGTGTGTTGCAACTGGCCGGTTTCGCGCCGCACGTGCAGTTCGGCGCGGCGGCCGCGGTCGCGATCGTCGCGATGATCGCGCTGCGCCGCTCGGGGCTCGGCCGCAAGCAGAAGCGCGATACGTCGACGAATCCCGACGTCAATCTCGATATCGGCTCGACCGTCACGGTCGACGCGTGGCGTGACGGCCGCGCGCGCGTGCAGTATCGCGGCGCCGACTGGGACGTCGAGCTCGCGCACGGCGAGCGCGACGATGCGCACGTGTACCAGGTCAGCGCCGTGCGCGGCAATTGCCTCGTGGTCGTGGCGAAACCCGCGGGCTGATCGTCCGCTGATACAACAAGGAGAGAATATTTCATGGATTCGCTGATCATCTGGGTTGTCCTGCTCGTCATCGCGATCGTGATCGTGTCGAAGACGGTGAAGATCGTGCCGCAGCAGCATGCATGGGTGCTCGAGCGCTTCGGGCGCTACCACGCGACGCTGTCGCCCGGTCTCAATATCGTGCTGCCGTTCGTCGATCGCATCGCATACCGGCACGTGCTGAAGGAAATTCCGCTCGACGTGCCGAGCCAGGTCTGTATCACGCGCGACAACACGCAGTTGCAGGTCGACGGCGTGCTGTACTTCCAGGTAACCGATCCGATGAAGGCGTCCTACGGATCGAGCAACTTCGTGCTGGCGATCACGCAGCTCGCGCAAACGACGCTGCGCTCGGTGGTCGGCAAGCTCGAACTCGACAAGACGTTCGAGGAACGCGATTTCATCAACCACAACATCGTGTCGGCGCTCGATCAGGCAGCGGCGAACTGGGGCGTGAAAGTGCTGCGCTACGAGATCAAGGACCTGACGCCGCCGAAGGAAATCCTGCACGCGATGCAGGCGCAGATCACCGCGGAGCGTGAAAAACGCGCGCTGATCGCCGCATCCGAAGGCCGCAAGCAGGAACAGATCAACCTCGCGTCGGGTGCGCGTGAAGCCGCGATCCAGAAGTCCGAAGGCGAACGGCAGGCCGCGATCAACCAGGCGCAGGGCGAAGCCGCCGCGATTCTGGCGGTGGCCGAGGCGAACGCGCAGGCGATCCAGAAGATCGCGAGCGCGATCCAGTCGCAAGGCGGGATGGACGCGGTGAATCTGAAGGTCGCCGAGCAGTATGTCGGCGCGTTCGCGAATCTCGCGAAGCAGGGCAACACGCTGATCGTGCCGTCGAACCTGTCGGATCTCGGCACCGCGATCTCGTCGGCGCTGACGATCGTCAAGAACGCGGGGGCGGCGTCCGGCGCGAAGGGCTGAGCCCGATGCGATGCGCGCGCGGCTGCCGCGTGCGCATCGTCATGCGACGAATCGTCGCGCAGTCGGGCAAACCGGACGCGCGATTCAGGTAGTCAAAAGCGACACGGCCCGCTTCGAGCGGGCCGTGTCGTTTGCGATGAACGCCGTGTGCGTCAGGTGCCGGCGCGCATGATGCGCGCCTTCTCGCGTTCCCAGTCGCGTTTCTTCTCGGTTTCGCGCTTGTCGTGCAGCTTCTTGCCCTTCGCGAGCGCGATGTCGCATTTCACGCGGCCGCCCTTGTAGTGGAAGTTCAGCGGCACGAGCGTATAGCCGCGCTGCTCGACCTTGCCGATCAGCTTCTTGATTTCGTCGCGGTGCAGCAGCAGCTTGCGCGTGCGGACCGGGTCGGGCTTGATGTGCGTCGAGGCCTCGGGCAGCGGGCTGATATGGGTCCCGATCAGGAAGATCTCGGCGTTCTTCACCACGACGTAGCCTTCCTTGATCTGGCCGCGTCCGGCGCGCAGCGCCTTGACTTCCCAGCCCTCCAGCACGAGCCCCGCCTCGTAGCGTTCCTCGATGTGATAATCGAAGTGCGCTTTCCTGTTGTCGATGATGCTCATGAAAGGATCGGGCCAACTCGTTTAAAATCACGATTTTAGCAAAGCGGGGCGGGAATCGCCCGGCTTGGCGTTCCCACTTTAAGCGATGCCGCGCGATTTATGGCAGATGTCCAGAAAACCGTATTGATCCGTCACTCGGCGGAACAGATGTTCGACCTCGTCACCGACGTGGCCGACTACCCCAATTTCCTGCCCTGGTGCGGCGGTGTCGAGGTTCGCCGTCAGGACGAGAGCGGAATGGAAGCGCGCATCGACATCAACTTCAAGGGTATCAAGCAGCATTTCGCGACGCGCAACAGGCAGCAGCGTCCGACACGGATCGACATGGAGTTCGCGGACGGGCCGTTCAAGAAGTTCACGGGTTCGTGGCGCTTCATCCCGCTGCGCGCCGACGCGTGCAAGATCGAATTCGCGCTGCACTACGAGTTTTCGAGCATCCTGCTCGAGAAGATCATCGGGCCGGTGTTCAGCCACATCGCGAACACGTTCGTCGATTCGTTCGTGAAGCGCGCGGACCAGCGCTACGGAAAGGGGTGACGCGATGCTGTCGATCGAAGTCTGCTATG
Source organism: Burkholderia sp. BCC0398 (assembly GCF_902833245.1). NCBI lineage: Bacteria > Pseudomonadati > Pseudomonadota > Betaproteobacteria > Burkholderiales > Burkholderiaceae > Burkholderia > Burkholderia sp. BCC0398. The sequence continues at coordinate 228,387 of NZ_CADFEM010000006.1, read as the reverse complement.
CACTGCCGGACCGCCAGACGCTGATTCCGCTGTCGCTGCCCGAAGGCGCGACCGTGCGCTCGGCGATCGACGCGAGCGGCGTGCTCGCGCTGCACCCGGAGATCGATCTCGCGCACGCGAAGACGGGCGTCTACGGCAAGCTCGCGCCGCTCGATGCGCCGCTCGTCGACCACGATCGCGTCGAGATCTACCGTCCGCTGATCGTCGATCCGAAGCTCGCGCGCCAGCGGCGCGTCGACAAGTCCCGCCGCGACGGCTCGATCGAGGGCCGCAAGTGGATGCACAAGGACGCGCGCTGACGCGTCGTTCGCGCTGATGGGTCCGATCAAACGCCGCGGCGCTCAGTGGGCCGCGGCGTTTGCGTTTGTCGGCGCGCCGCCCGGCGTGTCGCCATGCTTTCGTACCGAGCCGTATACACCGGCGAGCAGCAGCACGAGCGCGGCGATCTCCAGCACATGCGGCATTCGCCGGTCGTACACGAACGCGTACAGCATCGCGAACACGGTTTCGAACACGATCAGCTGACCCGACAGCGTCAGCGGCAGCCGCTTCGACGCGGCGTTCCACAGCCCGTTGCCGAGCCACGACGCGCCGATCGCGAGCACGAGGTTCAGCAGCCAGAACAACTGCCAGCGCGATGCGGGCACGGCCGCCTGCACGGCGCCGGCCGGCAGCGCGAGGATCGCCACCCAGCAGAGCGCGCCGATCAGACCCGTCACGACACCCCACAGCACCGACCATTCGTTGCCGCCGAAATGGTGATGGCGCTGCAGGTATCGCGTATTTGCCACCGCATACCAGGTCCAGCTCGCGAGCGCGCCCGCCGCGCAGGCGATGCCCGCGAGCTTCTGGGCGAGCGTCGTCGCGTGCGCGGCTTCGGACGTAAACAGATCGACGTTGATGCAGACGATGCCCGCGATCACCAGCGCGAGCGGGGCGGCAAGCCGCCGCAGCGGCATCGCGCCTTGGTCGCCGAGGCCCGCGAGCGTGACGGTCACGGGCAGCACGCCGACGATCAGCGAACTCGGCGCGATGCCGATCAGGTGCACGGCGCCGGACAGCAGCATGTAGTACGCGACGTTGCCGATGACGGCGAGCCTCACGAGGGCGACGAGATCCTCGCGGGTCAGCCGGGCCAGCAGCGCGCGCGCGGCCGACAGCGCGGCCACGAGCGACACGAGGCCGTACATCGTGTAGCGGCCGGCGCTCAGCAGCAGCGGCGAGAAATCGGTCAGCAGCCGCGGAACCAGAAACACCATGCCCCACATGGCGCCCGCCAGGACACCGTACACCACGCCGCGCTGCATCGACCGCTCCGAACAAAATGACCGAGGTGCGCGCATCTTAGCGATGCCGTCGCGGCGGCGTCTTGTTCATTCCTGCACTCGGGGCATGGAGTGGTTTCGACAGGGCGGCGAATCAATCCTCTGTCGAATCGGGCGTCGCCGCCGCGCCGTCGCCGGCGACACGCGCGCGCGCCGGGCGCCGCACGGCACGCAGCTTGCCGCTGTTGCCGCCGCCGCAGTAGAAGCGGTCGTGACCGTCGGATTCGAGCCCCGACACGCCGACGCCGGCCGGCATGTCGATCTGCTCGAGCACTTCGCCCGTGCGCGGATCGATGCGCCGCAGGTCGCTCCGGTCGGCCTCCCACGTGCCGTGCCACAGCTCGCCGTCGACCCACGTCACGCCGGTGACGAAGCGGTTCGATTCGATCGTGCGCAGCACGGCGCCCGACTGCGGATCCACCTGATGAATCTTGCGTTCGCTGTACTGGCCGACCCACAGCGTGCCTTCCGCCCACGCGAGCCCCGAATCGGCGCCGCCGCCGGGCGCCGGGATCGTCGCGAGCACGCGGCCCGATTCGGGGTCGATCTTCTCGATGCGGTCCTCGACGATCTGGAACAGGTGGCGGCCGTCGAATGCGGTGCCCGCGTGCGCGGCGACGTCGAGCGAACGGACGATCGTGCCGCGCTCGGGGTCGAGCGCATTCAGCTTGTCGCCGGACGCGTACCACACGTGCTGCCCGTCGAACGTGACGCCGTGCACGCCGTCGACGCCCGGAAACGGGCCGTATTCGTGAAGGATGTCTGCAGTGGAGCGTTTCATGTTCGTCACCTCGTGGTTCGATGAGGCCATCCTAATCGCCCGGCAGCGCAACCGGGAGTAACAAGGTCGTCGCGAATCCGGGCAGCGGTGGCGTCATCCAGCGGCGCGCGCGTGCGCGGCCGAGCGCCTGCACCTTGCCGGTTTCCGCGAGCGCATCGAGCGCGCGCTGCACGGTGCGCTGGCTGGTGCCGAGCGCGAGCGCCAGCGCGGAGCTCGACCACGCTTCGCCGTCGGCGAGGAGCGCGAGCACGGCCGCGTGCCGATCGTCGACCGGGCGCGCGAGGACGACGGTGTCGCGCACGCCGAGCGGTTCGAGCGCGAAGCCGCGCGGTGTCGCGACGACGTTCGCGAGCGGGCGCAGCACCGCGCGCAGCCGGCCGATTTCGACACGCAGCCGCGCACGATGCGATTCGTCGGCCTGTTTCGCGCGGAACGCGGCGGCGACGAGCGCGTTTCTCGACACGTCGGCCGGCCACGCTTCGCCAAGCGCGCGGGCGAGTACGAACAGCACCGGACGCCGCGCGAGCGACACGGTCGTGCGCGCATCGCGCACCGTGTGGCGGCATGCGTCGACGACCAGCGAATTCGACTCGAACAGCGTCTCGACTTCGTCGAGCGACACGAGCCGCGACGTGCCGCGCGCGATGAGCCGCGCGGCCGGTGCGTCGAGTGCGAGCGCCGCGGTGTCGACCTCGGCCGTCAGCGCCGCGATGCCGGCGGCGCGCGCGGCTGTCCGCGCACGGTCGAGCGCCGCACGGGCCGCATGCGTGCGGATGCGGCGCATCGCGATGCCGGCTGCGATCAATTCGTGGGCGGCGCGCGATGCGGGCGGCAGCGGAGCGGGATCGAGATGCGCAAGCAACTGCTCGGCCTCGTCGAGATGGCCGATCAGCAGCAAGCGGCGCACGCCGAGATAGCGGGCATGCGCGACGTTCGCGTGGTCGCCGTGCGCGTCGAGCGTCGCGCAGGCCGCATCGAGCGCGCGCGTCGGCCAGTGCAGGTCGCGCGACGCGAGCGCGATCTCGGCTTCCGCGACGACGCAGCGCGCCCGCGCGACCGCTTCTTTCGCGCCGAATGCGCGTGCGGCGCCGCGCACGAGCGCGCGTGCACGGTCGAAATCGCCGAGCTGCGCGAGCGCGATCCCGCGCAGCGCGAGCGCCGGCGCATCGTCGCGCAGCGCGACGCGGTTCAGTGCGCCGAGCGCGTCACCGGCCGCGAGCGCGCGCGCGGCCGCCGTGATCAGCGAATCCATCCGAATCCCGACACACTTGTCACTCCCTCTGGCCCGATGCCGGCCACTAATCTAGCACCACGCACACGGCTCCGGATGCCGTGCCCGGATACCCATCGGAAGGAGGAACCTGCAATGACGACCCATCTCACCGGAACCCGCGACGAATGGCTGGCCGAACGTCGCGCGCTGCTCGACGCGGAAAAGGCGCTGACGCGGCAAAGCGACGAACTCGCGCGGCGGCGCCAGGCGCTGCCGTGGGTGCGCGTCGACAAGACTTACCGGTTCGATACCGAGGACGGGCAGGCGACGCTCGACGACCTGTTTCACGGCCGTTCGCAATTGCTCGTCTATCACTTCATGTTCGGCCCCGACTACAAGGCGGGCTGCCCGTCGTGCTCGGCGCTTGCCGACGGCTTCGACGGCTTCGCCGTGCATCTGGCGCACCACGACGTGACGCTCGCGGCCGTGTCGCGCGCGCCGCTCGCGAAACTGCTCGCATACCGGCAGCGGATGGGCTGGACGTTCCCGTGGGCGTCGTCGGTCGGCAGCGATTTCAACTTCGACTTCAACGTGTCGTTCACCGAAACGCAGCAGCGCGCGGGCGACGTCGAATACAACTATGCGCGGGCCGGCCATGCGATGGACATGGATCCGCCGCCGGCACCCGTCGTACAGTTCGCGGCCACGTGCGGCACCGACGCACGCAGGTATTCGCTCGACCGGCCGGGAATGAGCGCATTCGTGCGCGAGGACGGCGCCGTCTATCACACGTATTCGACTTACGCGCGCGGCCTCGACGGGTTGTGGGGGATGTACCAGTGGCTCGATCGCGCGCCGCTCGGTCGCAACGAGGCCGGCCCATGGTGGCGCCGTCACGACGAGTACGCGCGCGGTTGAGCGGGGTGGCCACGGGCGGGAGCGCGTGATGACACGAATGACGACCGGGCCGAAAGCCGGCGAGACGGCCCCCGATCCCCGGGCGTTCTGCGTGGCGGTCGCGGCCGTGTTCGCGGTCGTCGCGATGGCGTTGCTGGCGCAGCACGCGTCGATGGCGGCGATGGGCGGCGAACCGATGCCCGGCGGCTGGATGGCGTCGGCCGCCTGGCTGCGGCCGTGCGGGCAGGGCGCCGGGCGCGCGTTCGTGGCGTTCGTTGAAATGTGGGGCGCGATGACGGTGACGATGATGCTGCCCGTGCTCGCGCCGATGCTCTGGGGTTACCGGCAGCGCATCGGCCCGCATGCGGCGGTGCGGTCGGCCTGGCTCGTCGTCGTCGCGGGGGCCGGATATTTCTCGGTCTGGATCGCGCTCGGCGCGCTCGTGTTTCCGATTGGCGCCGCACTGACGATGGCCGCCGCCCGGCTGCCGGCGTTCGCCCGGGCGATCCCGTTCGCGGCCGGCGCCGTCGTGCTGGCCGCGGGCGCGTTGCAATTCTCCGGGTGGAAGGCGCGCCGGCTCGCGTGCTGCCGGCACGCGGCGGCGCACGATGGGCATGTGCCGCGGGCTGCGGTCGTCACGGCATGGCGGTACGGCCTGCACGCCGCGATCCGATGCGGCGCGTGTTGCGGGAACCTGATGGCGGTCGCGTTGGCGGCCGGCATGATGGAACTGCACGTGATGGCTGCCGTCGCGGTGGCGATCGCCGCCGAACGCGTGGCGCCGGCCGGCGGGTGCGTCGCGCGAATCGTCGGGTACGTAGTGGTGGCGGCCGGCATCGCGATGGTCGCGCGCGCGGCCGGGCTGGCGTGAGGCGGGCAGGCAAGCCGCTTCGGCGGGTGTGTCGCCGGGCCGTGCGCGGACGCTGTCGTCGCGCCCGTGTAGCCCCGCCGCAACACGCGCACCTGCCGCCCGGCCTGATTGCGCGAATGGTTCGACGCGCCTGTAAAACGAAAAGCGATCGAAAACGAACCGAACGGCGATCCGAACGATTCGGCCCCCGAGCGGCCGAAACCGGCTAAGCCGTTGTTCGTGTTGTGAAAATTCGCGGCGCTTCGCGTATAATTCGCTTTTGCGCCCATAGGATTTGCCATGCGTCTGATCCAAAAAGCACTCACTTTCGATGACGTGCTCCTCGTTCCCGCCTTCTCCGACGTTCTCCCGCGCGACACCAGCCTCAAGACCAAGCTGACCCGCAACATCTCCCTGAACATGCCGCTCGTGTCCGCCGCGATGGACACGGTCACCGAAGGTCGCCTCGCGATCGCGATGGCGCAGCAGGGGGGCGTCGGTATCGTCCACAAGAACCTGACGCCGGCCGAACAGGCCCGCGAAGTCGCCAAGGTCAAGCGTTTCGAGTCGGGCGTCGTCCGCGACCCGATCACGGTGCCGCCGCAAATGAAGGTGCGCGACGTGATCGCGCTGTCGCGCCAGCATGGCATCTCGGGCTTCCCGGTCGTCGAAGGCCCGCAGCTCGTCGGCATCGTCACGAACCGCGACCTGCGTTTCGAAACGCGCCTCGACGAGCCGGTCAAGTCGATCATGACGCCGCGCGAGCGCCTCGTCACGGTCAAGGAAGGCACGCCGCTTGCCGAGGCGAAGGCGCTGATGCACAGCCACCGCCTCGAGCGCGTGCTGGTCGTCAACGACGCGTTCGAACTGCGCGGCCTGATGACCGTCAAGGACATCACCAAGCAGACCGAGCACCCGGACGCGTGCAAGGACGAACACGGCAAGCTGCGCGCAGGCGCGGCGGTCGGCGTCGGTCCGGACAACGAAGAACGCGTCGAGCTGCTGGTGCAGGCCGGCGTCGACGTGATCGTCGTCGATACCGCGCACGGTCACAGCAAGGGCGTGCTCGAGCGTGTGCGCTGGGTCAAGCAGAACTTCCCGCACGTCGAGGTGATCGGCGGCAACATCGCGACGGCCGCCGCCGCGAAGGCGCTCGTCGAATACGGCGCGGACGCGGTCAAGGTCGGCATCGGCCCGGGCTCGATCTGCACGACGCGGATCGTCGCGGGTGTCGGCGTGCCGCAGATCAGCGCGATCGCGAACGTCGCGGAAGCACTGAAGGGCACCGGCGTGCCGTGCATCGCCGACGGCGGCGTGCGCTTCTCGGGCGACGTGTCGAAGGCCCTCGCGGCCGGCGCGAACGCCGTGATGATGGGCAGCATGCTCGCGGGCACCGAAGAGGCGCCGGGCGACGTGTTCCTGTACCAGGGCCGCCAGTACAAGTCGTATCGCGGCATGGGCTCGGTCGGTGCGATGAAGGACGGCGCGGCGGACCGCTACTTCCAGGACAACTCGGCGAACATCGACAAGCTCGTGCCGGAAGGCATCGAAGGGCGCGTCGCGTACAAGGGTTCGGTCAACGCGATCCTGTTCCAGCTGGTCGGCGGCGTGCGCGCGAGCATGGGCTACTGCGGCTGCAAGACGATCGACGAGCTGCACGAGAAGGCCGAATTCGTCCAGATCACCGCGGCGGGCATGCGCGAGTCGCACGTGCACGACGTGCAGATCACGAAGGAAGCGCCGAACTACCACGTGGACTGATCGCCGATGAAACCGCTGCTGCGAGCCGTGCTGATCGTCGATGCCGTGCTACTGCTGGCGTTCGGCGTGCTGTTCGTGCTGACGCCCTGGCAGGCGCTGTTCAACGCGCTGCAACTGGCGAACATCCAGCCGGCGATGCTCGGCCAGGCGTTCGGCATCGCGCTGCTCGGGCTCGCGTGGCTCGCGTTTCATGCGGCGTTCAACGGCGACCTCACGGCGCCCGTCGCGCGCGCGGTCGGCCATGTCAACTGGCTGACCGGCGTGCTGACGGTCGTGTGGTCGCTCGGCACCGGCAGCGGCCCCGCGCTCGCGGCCGCCGGCCGGGTGTTGTCGGCGGTGGCCGGAGTCGCGTTGATCCTGCTCGGCCTCGGCGGCGTGCGCCTCGCATCGGCCGTGCGCCGGCGCGAGAAAGCGCAGGCGCTCGAGGGCCGGGACGCGCAGCGTCCGGTCGAACCGGCGCGGGCTTCCGCCGTGCAGCCGCGGGTCGAGCCGGTCGTCAGCCGTCCGGTGGCGCCTTCGGCGCCGGCCGCGGCAGCCCCATCGGCCGCCTCCGAGCGCGCGTCAGGCAGCGTCGCGTTCGACGCGCGCCCGCCGTCGCAGGATTGACCGGCGATGCGTCGCGCGAGCCGCCTGCCGCCCGACGCCGCTATCCATGCTTTTGACGCAGCGCTTCGTGCGCTGCTTTTCTTATTCTCTTCATCCCGTCCGCAGCCATGCACGACAAAATCCTGATTCTCGACTTCGGTTCGCAAGTCACCCAACTGATCGCGCGCCGCGTGCGTGAAGCGCACGTCTACTGCGAAATCCATCCGAACGATGTGTCCGACGAATTCGTCCGCGAGTTCGCGCCGAAGGCGGTGATCCTGTCGGGCAGCCACGCGAGCACGTACGAAGACCATCAACTGCGCGCGCCGCAGGCCGTGTGGGATCTCGGCGTGCCGGTGCTCGGCATCTGCTACGGCATGCAGACGATGGCCGTGCAGCTCGGCGGCAAGGTCGAGTGGAGCGACCATCGCGAATTCGGCTACGCGGAAATGCGTGCGCACGGCCATACGCGCCTGCTCGACGGCATCGAGGATTTCACGACGGCCGAAGGCCACGGGATGCTGAAGGTCTGGATGAGCCACGGCGACAAGGTGGCCGAGCTGCCGCCGGGCTTCGCGCTGATGGCGTCGACGCCGAGCTGCCCGATCGCCGGCATGGCCGACGAGGCGCGCGGCTACTACGCGGTGCAGTTCCATCCGGAAGTCACGCACACGGTGAAGGGCCGCCAGATCATCGAACGCTTCGTGCTGCAAATCGCCGGCGCGAAGCCCGACTGGATCATGAAGAACCACATCGAGGAAGCCGTCGCGAAGATCCGCGAGCAGGTCGGTGACGAGGAAGTGATTCTCGGCCTGTCGGGCGGTGTCGATTCGAGCGTCGCGGCCGCGCTGATCCATCGCGCGATCGGCGATCAGCTGACCTGCGTGTTCGTCGATCACGGCCTGCTGCGCCTGAACGAAGGCAAGATGGTGCTCGACATGTTCGAGGGCCGGCTGCATGCGAAGGTCGTGCACGTCGACGCGTCCGACCAGTTCCTCGGCCACCTGGCCGGCGTGACCGATCCGGAAGCGAAGCGCAAGATCATCGGCCGCGAGTTCGTCGAGGTGTTCCAGGCTGAAGCGCAGAAGCTGTCGAAGGCGAAGTGGCTCGCGCAGGGCACGATCTACCCGGACGTGGTCGAATCGGGCGGCACGAAGACGAAGAAGGCGACGACGATCAAGAGCCACCACAACGTCGGCGGCCTGCCGGAAACGCTAGGCCTGAAGCTGCTCGAGCCGCTGCGCGACCTGTTCAAGGACGAAGTGCGCGAGCTGGGTGTCGCGCTCGGCCTGCCGCCGGAGATGGTGTACCGCCATCCGTTCCCGGGCCCGGGCCTCGGCGTGCGGATTCTCGGCGAAGTGAAGCGCGAGTATGCGGACCTGCTGCGCCGTGCGGACGCGATCTTCATCGAGGAGCTGCGTGGCACGACCGCGACCGCGCAGGATGCGGCTGCGGGCCTGTGCGGCGAGGGCGATGTCGGCAAGAGCTGGTACGACCTGACGAGCCAGGCGTTCGCGGTGTTCCTGCCGGTCAAGTCGGTGGGCGTGATGGGCGATGGGCGCACATACGACTATGTGACGTCGCTGCGCGCGGTGCAGACGACCGACTTCATGACCGCGCATTGGGCGCATCTGCCGTATGCGTTGCTCGGCCGTGCGTCGAACCGGATCATCAACGAGGTGCGCGGGATCAATCGGGTGGTGTACGACATCTCGGGGAAGCCGCCGGCGACGATTGAGTGGGAATAGAGGTTCGTGAAATTCCCTTTTGAATCAATGGGTTGTGTTGATTGATAAATCACGCGTGCCCGATTCTAAATTGCCGAGCGCAGGTCCGTAAGTCCTTGATCGCTAGAGGAATTGTCAACCTGCGCCTGCGCCCTGCGCGGAAACCGAGCAACCGTCATTTGACGGTATTTCTGACGATATATGCGGGCAACATGTGGATGGGCTTGCTTGATTCCGTCAGCGGTGCCGACGGTATCCTTGACCTGTTAAAGCCATGCGCTTTGACGCTCAGCCGTCCAAGCCGCTGGGGGCGGCCCTGACGCCAATGTCAACGTCGGACGTAATTTCCCCAAGTGGGGAGTATCTATCCGACGCTGACACGCCAATGGCATCAGCACGGAGTTGTTCAGTGCCCAGCGCCTCCTGAGGCAGCCACATGCCTGCAGACCAAACTGCTTCTAGTTTTGCGGCGAGGTCTGCGCCGAGCCAGGCAGCCGCCAGTCCTGCTACATAGGTTGCGCACTCGGGTTTTTCACGCCGCACTCCGTTCGCAAGCAACCAGCGGTACAACGGGAGCGCTGCAGAAACGGTCGGATAGCCTGGTTCGACGGAACGGTTGAAGTCCACGGGAATTGACAGGCCCTTCGGGTCCAGGTCGCCAAAGTACTCCGCTGAAGAAGCTCCTGTTTCTTGTATCGCTTGGCGCAACGCTCGCCCAGTGAGCCTGAAGTTTTCACCTCCGCCGTAGATGACCGCCGCGTATCGTCGCGTGGCCTCATTCCATTCGGCGAAGCTCCAGTACGTGTTGTGGTTTTCGACAACGAGTACGGACTTGCCAGGCGCATCAACCTTGCGATACGGCAGCGGCTGGGGCACTCGGAAGCAACCGATGACGGAAATTGGAAGTCGCCCACCAAAGAGGAAGTCTCCGACACACATGTTGTCGAGCCGCTTCTCGTCGCCGAAGATTTCCAAGGAACGTTCCTTGATTGGAACCGAGGAGAAAGCCCCTCGGCGTCGGAGTAGGAAGTCATTGATGGGGCGTAGCGATGGCAACTGCGATGGCCTCAACTCTGGCCAGAACCCCAGCTCCGGCGCCCAGATCACGTCGGCATAATTGACAGAAGCCTTGGAGCGAGGTGAGCTCTTCAACGTGACCCAAAGTGGGAGAGCGGGCGAGCCGACCTGTTCCCAACTTCTGGTAGCCGGCAGCGAGATTGCACCGTCAGCTTCTAGCTCTTTCAGCGCCCTCAGCAGCAGCACACCACGGTCTGGGTTGTTCTGGACATCTGGATACAGCGAGAAGTAGTGCCGGCGCAGCTCGTCGAGCGGCACACGCTTGCGCGGCGATGATAGCAGCGCTTCAAGGAACTCGCTCAAGCCAACTCCTCGGGTACGTTGTTGAGCTTCAGGTTAGCGAACTCAAGGTGCCAGCGTCTTGTCTTGCTGTTCTGTCCGGCGCGGCGCAGGCGGATGAATCGCTGGAACTCGCCGAGAGCGTTGAAGTCCTGAAGTGCCGTGGCGAATATCAATTGGACGTTCATGGCCTCGGCGAGCAGCCGTTGGGCCCGCCACATGGTGGGGCTGGTGGCCTTCGCGAACGGGTTGTCGAGGATGAGTGGCCCACCGGCAATGCGATATACCTGTGCGTGGTTCTCAGCCCGCAACTGGTTGATGACCAAGTACAGGAACATCGCCATGACGACGCCTTCGCCACCGGAGTTCGAAACCCGCTCAACCGGTACGTACTGCTCTGTCTCCTCGATGGACATCTTCAGGACTTGCAGTCCTAGCGGACGCCCATAAACGCGCGCCACAGCGTCGGCGATGAAGTCTGTACCGCGCGGAGGGAACACATTTGTATCAACCAACGTGTCGAGGTAGGCGCTGAGAGTCTGGCGTCGCGTCTCAACTGGCACTGAGCCGAAGTTTGCCCGCATCTTCAGGACTTGCTTGCCACCGACGTATGGGGCACCCACCGGCACTGACTTGTCCTTGCTCGTCGCGCGATTCAGCGTCGTGATGGCCGAGCGGACGACGGCGAGAACCTCCTCGACGCAGGCATCGAAGTCAGCTTGCATCGACCGCAGCGTTGCCTCGGTCGTTGCGATGCGGTCGTCCAGATGCTCTAGGAGCCGTTTCGCGTCCGTACACGCGGCACCGAACTCGTTGGCGACCATCTGCTGCGCAACATCGGGGTCGACCTCGCGGAACGATTGCTCCGACGCAGCCGCCTTGACGAGGTCGAAGGCAGCGCGAGCCTTGGTTTGCAGTTTGCTGACGCCTTGGTTCTTCCCCGTGTAGTCCTTTAGCAGCGCGTTGACTTGGTTGCTGGCGTCGGCCTCGAGAACCAGACTGTCGGGGTCCGGCACTTCTAAGGTCATTCCCACTTGGGCGCCGATTTCCGCTGCAATGAGCACTGGATCGGGCTTGTCTTCAAACCCCATGCTGCTGCGCAGCAGCGCCTCAACCTTCCTGTCCGCCTCCGCGGCTGTGCGCTTCCGATTGGCTCTGTCCGCAGCTTGGTTCGCGGCTTCGTTGGCCGCACGCATCCTTTCCAACGCCGCGTTCACGCGGTTCTCGGCCTCAGCCATGAGAGCGGCCAGAGCATCCAGGTCTAAAGCCTCGTGAGCAGGTACCGCGGGGCCGAGGTTCGTCTTGTTTGAGTCCAACCACTTTCTTGACTCGCCGTTCACGACCTGCAGATTTGAAGCAGCGCTCACCTGCTCTGGCTTGGCCGCCTCCAGTGCGGTCTCGACGTTGGCTAACGCATCTTCATGGTTTACGTTCAGGAAGGCAGCAAGGTCCGCCATCTGAACGCCCTTGTATTCTCGGGTGAACTCCTTGGCCTTGTCTTCACGGCGCTTTCGAGCATCTTCCAGCTTGTGTGCCAACAGCCCGAGTCGCTCCCTTTCTTCGACCAGATAGGCCGCTTCCGCATCGCTGTAAATGCGGCGCAACGTCTCTACCGGTCGCGGGTTCTGTAACAGCTGTTCGTGAGCCGGATAGTCCTTGTCGTAGTGCGCAACGCCCGCACGCTCTTCGCCTGCGACCTTGAGTTCATGGTCAGTGCTCACGCGCAAACCGTGGTCGCGGTCGTGTTCACGCTGCAGTCGCTCAAGGCCCTCATCGGCTGCGGACTTGCTCTCCTGTGCTGCGTTGATGCCTTGTGCGACGTCCGCCAGTCGGTGGACGCGCTCCGAATGGCCGGCTTCGTGTTCGTTCTGGAACGTGCGAACTGCTTCGGAAGATAAAAGTGCAGCCTGGCGTCTCGCATCGGCGGCTTGGGCTTGCAGCTCCAGCCCTTGAGCCTTCTCATCCAACTCAAGCGAGAGCGATTCGAGGGACTCCGCGCGTGCTGTCGCAGCGGCAGCGTCTTCTTCGAGGGCCACCTTGTCGGCTCGTGCCCGTCCAAGTTTTCCGTCGCCGAATTCCTTCGCATACGTATCCAGCTCGTGGATAATCTTCAGCGTTTGGTCGTGGCGCTCCTGATACGCGGACCGACGCTCGTTTTCATCGGAGACCAGGATCTCGAGGTTCGAGCCCAGCTTGGCGGCAGCCTCGACGTTAAAGGCCGAATCGTCCTCGGCAGGGACGACCAAGCGCTCCGCCAGTTGCGCTGCAGGCTCAAGGGTTGTCGCTGATATCACTACAGGACGCGTAGGCCGCCGTGCCTCCCAGGAGATGGCCCTGGCCCTATCAAGTTCCGTGGACGCCACGGAGACGCCGAGGAAGCGGGCGGGGTCGCTGGCGACGAGCGCCTGCGCCTTGGAGGCGTCCGGTAAGGCGCGTGAGATGTATTCGTTATAGGCTTTCGCCGAGCGCACTCCTGCCTGTAGAAGTGTCTCGACGACGAGTGCAACGTCGATGCTGTAGCCAGCAACCCCGGTCTCATCAATAGCCTGCTTGGTGGCGCGTAGTTCCGCCAAGCGAACGTCTCCCACAGACACTTGTCGTGCCGACTCAGAGACGACCTCGCGCAGGCGGGCAGGCAAGGCCGTGGACAACGGGTCGACGCGGTCGGATTCGACGGCATTCAGAAGAGCCGGTAGCTGTGCCAGGCGTTCGAGTTCGGCTTCTCCTCGTGTGATGAACTCGCCGAGTGCCCGTGCCTTGGCGGCCAACTCGGCCGCGCGGACGTTCTCCGCTGCGGAGGACTGTCGATGCTCTCGTGTCTCCTTGGCGCAGCGTTGCTGCGATGCTCGATGCAGGTCACGCTCGGAAGCCGCAGTTGCAGCGTTGGTATTCAGTCGTTCAAGCGCCTCCGCAGTCGTTTCATCGGGTCCGAGAAAGGCACCATCCGCTTCAAGAGCTTGCCTACGACGCGTGTAGGACTCCTCGGCCGCTTGAAGCTTCGAGCGTTCCCCTACCTGGCGGAGCTCGTCAGCTTCGGCTTGAGTTCGTTGCTTGCGGAGGGTCGTTCGTTCTTCCTCCCGTGCGGTAGCTCGCTCATTGAGCAATTGGAGCGCTACCTTCAGTCGCTGCTCTTCGTTGAACAGTGCTCGGCGCAGCAGCGCCCCCTGAATTTCGACGTGGTCCTTCGTCGGTTTGAGATTCGCGCGCTCGGCTTCGGTCAGCGCGTCAAGCTCCTTGAGCTCTTCGTCGACGCCGACGATTTCCTTCTGCAGCCGCGCCGCTCGAATGAGTCGTTCGTCCCGCTCCAAGTTCTTTACCTGGCCATCGGCAGCCTCCTTGCGAGCCTTCGCCTGAGCGCTGCGCTTCTGGTGCCAGGCCCAGGTGACCGTCGCGTGCTCCTTTGTGTACGACGTCGAGTCCGCGAGCGCAGCAGAGGCCAGTCCTCGCTGGGTCTGCTCAAACTTCACTTCTCGGTCGTGGTCAAGACACAAGGAGACGGCCCGGGCCTGCAAGGCCTGGACCATCTGAGCGCCCCGAATTAGCATAGAGCGCTGCGCGGCAAGCGTCTCAAGATACAGATGAGCAGACTCGGCGAAAGCGTTCAGTGATGCCCTGAACTTGGTTAGCTCGTCACGACGCTTTTGGAACTGAGGCTTACGGCGATGCTTCTCGCATACCGCAACCACTAGCTTCCGTGCCTCGTCGGCCTTCGTGGCGTCGCTGGTCAGATTCAGGAATTTGCGCAGGAACTCGCCTTCCGTCTTGAAGTCGAGGAAACCCGTGTCGAAACCGCCTTCCTGTGCCGAGAAGTTGACCTGCATGCGCAACATGTCCAGGTCAATGAGACGCTCGTCTTTCAGATGCCGCTGCCACTCCGCTTGGCGATTGTGACTGATGAAAACGTCACCCGAGTATTTTTTTTGCTGTGCGTGCAGCCAGCGAGAAAACTCCTGCATGGAGGACGACGTGGGCTGCGCCAGACCTGGGGCCGGGATGTCTACCAGGCCGAGGTCGGCGTGCTCCTCGAATGAGAAGAACATGCGGTCGACTTCCGGTGGCTCGGTGTGCGACCTTACCGCGACCGCCTGACCGGTCACCAGACGGTAGGGCTTGCCTCCTGCCATTCTGGACGGCATGAGCCATTCAACGATGATGAAACCAGGTACGCCAGGCGCCGCGCCAGTGCATAGAGTGTGTCGCGGCAGGTGGCCACAGACGCCGGGGGCGGGGAGTAGTTGTCATCGTCCAATCCATCAGTCGTCGGGAAGAAGGCCGCCGCGATGGCGATGTGGGCAAGCACGAGCGCAGCCTTCTGGTCTGGTGTCATGCTGCTGCGGATACGCGCCGAGCCTGAGGCGCCGAGAGTGTCGGTTTCATCCGTATTGCGACGTCGGCAAGATGCGTCATGATTTCTGTCGAGGTACTTCCACTGGAGACCGTGGTGGCTTCCATCATCTGATCGAGTGCTGACAATGCAAGGTAATGCGTGTCGACACCCTGGAAGAGGCTGCGGTCTGAACTGCTTTCGTCCCCGAGCATCATCTTATAGCGCTCAAGCTGGAATACCGGACGAAGTAGCAGGAGGTTGCGCTGTTGCCGGGACAGGTCGAGCAGGCCAAAGCTGCCCAACGTTGTCAGCGTGTCTGCAAGGGCGGTGGTTGTCGCTTGGCCATCCATCAAGACCTATCCGTATTTTTAATGAAAGGAATTTGAAAGATCATCATACTACCGCAATTGTTACCAGACTTTGCCGAGTTTAGCGACGAGTATGACGGTACCGATTACCGCATCTCTCACGAATTATCCGGAATGTCGGCTCTTCGAGGCTTATGAAATGGCTTGGCCCGTGATCGTCCTCCGTAGTCATATCATTGGCGGTTAGTGTTATCTTCGTGATACATTATCGGATATAAAGACTTACGAAGGTGGTAAAATGCCGACTCCTCACGCTCCTTCTGCCGGCGTCCGGCGGGCGTTGCGGAAATTGGGCGCCGATATTCACGACGCGCGTCGTCGCCGCCGGTTGACCATGGCGGTGATTGCCGAACGGGCTTTTACGTCCAGAGCGACTCTGCAGCGCGTCGAAGCGGGTGATCCGGGCGTGAGCATCGGCATCTATGCGGCCGTGTTGCAGGCGCTTGGTCTTCTGGGCGGGCTGTCGGAGATCGCCGATGTGGCCCGAGATACGGTTGGGCAGTCGTTGGCAACCGCGGCATTGCCGCAGCGCATCCGGCTCCCTCGTAGCGGCGGGAAGGGTGACCATGGCTGATGTTGACGTCTACATTGATCTCGATGGCGCGCCGCGACCAGTGGGGCTGCTCAGACGCCATGCGTCGCGTCGGGAAGCAACGGTCACGTTCGAATATGACGAGACCTGGCTGGCCGACGACGAGTGTTTTTCTATCGAACCAGCACTGGCATTGACGCGAGGCGTGTTTCCACCGCTGCCTGATCAACCGATCTTCGGTTCGATAGGCGATTCGGCGCCGGATACCTGGGGGCGCCGTCTCATGCAGCGCGCCGAGCGTCGCCAAGCTGAACGAGAAGGACGGCGCGTCCGTACACTCAGCGAACTGGACTATTTGCTGGGCGTAGCCGATGAAACGCGTCTGGGAGCCTTGCGGTTTCGCTGGAGCGGAGAGGACGAGTTCCAAGCGCCGGTGCCCGCCGGGGTTCCCGCGCTCATTGAATTGGGGCGGCTGCTACAAATCACCGAGCGCATCCTGCGGGACGAGGAAACCGATGAGGATCTGCAACTTATCTTTGCGCCCGGGTCGTCGCTCGGCGGCGCACGTCCCAAGGCCTCGGTCATCGACCAGTACGGTCATTTGTCGATCGCCAAATTCCCGAAGGAGACCGATGACTACAGCATCGAGACCTGGGAGGAAATCGCACTGCTATTGGCGGAACGCGCCGGCATATCCACTCCGCACCACGAACTGCTCCGCGTAGCAGGCAAGCCGGTGCTGCTGTCCCGTCGTTTCGATCGCGCGGGTAATATTCGCGTTCCCTTTCTCTCGGCTATGTCGATGACGGGATCGCGGGACGGTCAACGCGGCAGTTATCCCGAACTAGTTGACGCACTGACGCAACACGGGGCGAAGGCGCGGGCCGACGCCGCGCAGCTGTATCGCCGCGTGACGTTCAATGTTTTGGTTTCCAATGTGGACGACCACTTGCGCAACCACGGCTTTCTATGGGCGGGGCGCGATGGGTGGGTATTGTCACCAGCCTATGACCTCAATCCCACGCCAACCGATCTGAAGGCGCGTATCCTGACGACGAATATCGATCTCGACGAGGGAACGTGCTCGGTGGGGCTCTTGGAAAATGCGGCGGAGTTTTTTGGCCTGACGCTGAAACAGGCTCGGGCCACGATCCGGGAGGTAGCCGACGTTACCCGGACATGGCAAGCGGTTGCCCAGGAAGTTGGTTGCACACGCGCAGAGATGGCACGTATGGCCAGTGCCTTCGAGCACGACGATCTTAGCGCCGCATTGCGGCTGTGACGGTATCGAGGACCGTGCTCTAAAGATGCTGACGGTATCAGCGACGGTATTGCAGCCGCAAATCGCCTTGGGACGGCCAATGTTCGTGATCTTTCAAACAAAACGAGCATTGATGCTCCGGGGCGTTCCGATAACAGCCATCAACTGCCGAGCATGATTTTCGGTATCGTTGACGGTATCGACGCCGCGTGACCAGGCGGAAACGCCGTCCCCAAAAGGCTCCAGCCCCAGATTGACAATCGAGTGGGAGTGAGCATTCCGACTGAATCGGCGTTCGATTCCGCTTGTGTCGTTGCGCATCGTTTGATGTCGCGATAGTTTGCAAGCGGGAGGGCTGGTTCGGTTGGCGTGCTGCCCCGGCTCACGAGGAGCAAGAAGCGGCCTGGCAATTCAATTGCCAGGTCGTTTTGCGTTAACGCGTGCAGTCAGCCAGCGAGCGAGGTGTTTTCCGTTCCGGCATCGGATGCGTCACGTACACGCCCGCCCGAGCGACCGCAAATACATCGGCACCTTCGCCTTGGTCGTCGCCTGCACCCGCGACATCAACGCGTGATCGATCCGATCCAGTCCATAAGTCCGCGAAATTTCCTGCTGCAACCGGCACCAAAGATGCCCGGCCATCTCGGCATCGACCATCGCCCGGTGCGCACGGCCCGTTTGCGGCAGCCGCAGCATCTCGGCCAGGCTCGACAGGCGGTGACTCCGGGCGTCGGGATAGATCCGCCTCGCCACCAGCATCGTGCACGCAAACGGATGGTCGGCCGACATGCCGAGCATCCCCAGTTCCGACTGCCAGAAGCGCTTGTCGAAGCCGGCGTTGTGGGCGACGACCGCATGCTTGCCGACGAACGCCGCCGCTTCCTTCATGACTGCGGACGCGGGCGGCGCCGCCGCGATCATGTCGTTCGTGATGCCGGTGAGCGCAACGACATCGGACGGGATGCGTCGGCCGGCATTCATCAAGCTCTGGAAACGGTCGACGACCTGCCCGTCGCGCAGCAGGATGACGGCAATTTCGGTTGCGCGGTCGCCCAGATTCGGCGATAGCCCTGTGGTTTCGAAATCCAGTACCGCGACGGTTTGCATGGTTGAATTCAGGTGCGTCATCAGAGGGTGTCGAGTGTGGCCAAGAGGGTAGCATCTTCGGGCGCGCGAACGGCGGATTCGTCGAGCGGGAGCGAGCAGGCTACCGATTGACGATAATCAAATCTCGCTCCAGGCTAGATGGAGATGCTGCCGTGACTCAACTGACGCTACCCGGATTCGATGCGCCGCCGCCGGTTCCCGTGCACCGCTTCTTTTTCGCCGTGATGCCGGACCTGGCCACGGCGGCGCGCATTACTGGCCTTGTCGAAAGCATGCGGCTGGAGAAGGACAGCATGGTGGGCATCGAGCGTCTGCACATTACGCTGGGTTCTCTGGGCGACTTCGCCTATGTGCCGGGCGCTACCCTTGTACGGGCACGTGCGGTGGCGGACCGCATCGACGTGCCATCTTTCTCCGTGACGTTCGACAAGATCATCAGTTTCAACCGGCGGTCCGGTCGTCTGCCGCTGGTGCTGACGGGGAAGGCCGGTCTGGAGGACTTGATCGATTTTCGACGGCAGTTGCGAGACGCGTTGAAACGGGCGGGTGTGCCTGTTTTTCCGTCGAGTTTTACCCCGCACGTGACGCTGCTGTATGGTGCACAGAGGCCCGATGAGTACCGGATCGAGCCGATTACCTGGACCGTATTCGACTTCGCCCTGATCGATAGCTGGCTCGGCAAGTCGCACTACGACGTTTTGGGGCGCTGGCCGCTGACGACCGGTAGCCCGCCGGGATGATCTTCAGTCCCGATCGCCACCGCGATAACGAAGGTGAATCAGCGGATACGGCCGCCCCTGTCCATCCAGCTCCGATCGCCCGCAGCGCTCGAATCCGAGCCGTTCATAGAATCCCGCCGCCGCTTCGTTCTGTTCGTTGACGTCGGTCGACAGGTCGGGATGGCGTTTGAGCGCCTCTTCGACGAGCAACCGCCCGACTCCCGCGCGATGGTGCGCGGGATCGACGAACAGCGCTTCCATGTGGCTGCCGTCGAGCAGCATGAAGCCGATCGCGCGATCGCGCTCGTCGACGGCCAGATCGAGCGGTGCGCCCGGCAGAAATGCGATGACTTCGGACTCGATTGAACGACGATCGTCGTCGCTCAGGAAGTGATGCGTGGCGTCGACGGCATGGCGCCAGATATCCAGCACACGTGTGCCGTCGGCCTCGGTGGATTGTCGAATTCTGAGCATGGTTTGATGTGTGATGATTCGGCGCTCGGAGGCTAGCCGGCTCCATGACGGAGCGAACGCGTCGCGCCGATGCGCAAGCGACAGCGGAAGTGTCAGGCGAATGGCGGACGCGCGCGGCCCAGCATCGCCGCCCGCTCCATCGCCCGTCGCGCGACGTCCCGCACGCCCGCGCTCATCGGCAAATCGTCGCGGTCGAGTTCGTCGATGCCGAACCAGCGCGCGTCGAGTGCATCGTCGCCGGCGGCCGGCGTGCCGCGCAGCCATCTGCACAGCACCGCGATCATGACGAAATGCTGGCGCACGGCGCCGTGCGCATCGTAATCGAACGCATCCAGCGCGGTAAAGGCGTCGAGCGCTTCGACGTCGATCATCGTTTCTTCCGCGATCTCGCGCACGACCGCGTCCGCGAGCGGCTCGCCCGACTCGATCTTGCCGCCGGGAAAGCCCCAGCAACCTGCGTCGGGCGGATTCGCGCGGCGCACGAGCAACACATCGCGTTCGCGCAGCACGATGCCGATCACGGCGGGAACGGGGCGCAAGCAAGCAGCGTTGTCGGTTGCGGACATGGTCGCTCCTACCCGTCGATGGGAACGAACGCGTGCACGTACACACCGCTCATCGCGCGTCCCCGGTACGCCGTTCGATCGCACGGATCACGGCGACCATGTCGGCCGCGCCATGTCCGGCCTGCTCGGTTTCGCCATACAGCGCATGGCAGATGTCGAGCAGCGGCGACGCGATGCCGATGCCGCGCGCGGATTCGGCGACGAGGCGCGCATTCTTCAGCACGTCGGTGATCGCGGCCTGCACCGAGAAATCACCCGCGACGAGCTTGCCGAGCTTCACGCGCGACACGTCGCTGGCCATTGGGCCGGCATTCAGCACGTCGGCGAAGCGCGCGAGGTCGATACCGTGACGTTGCGCGAAATGCGTGGCCTCGGCGAGACCGGTGACCATCGTGATCAGGAACAGGTTGACGGCGAGCTTCATCGTCAGCGCCGACGGCACGTCGCCGCACACGAAGCTGTCGCGGCACAGCGGCTTCACGAGCGCGCGGACGGCATCGACGTCGGTCGGCGCGCCGGCCAGCATCACGACGAGCTGCCCGGCTTCGGCCGGCTTGCGCGAGCCCGATACCGGCGCCTCGACGTAGCGGCCGGACGCGGCGGCGATTTCATCGGCGAGCACGCGAGAATAGTCGGGCGCATTCGTGCCCATGTTGACGATCGTGTGTGCGCCGACCCGGGCGGCAAAACCGGGCGTGCCGCGCGCGAGGGTGGCGTCGATTGCCGCGTCGTTCGCGAGCATCAGGATCACGGTGCGGCAGGACGCGAATACGCTGTCGATGTCCTCGGCCACGCGTGCGCCGGCGGCGCGCAGCGCATCGTCGTTGTCGTGCGAACGGCTCCACACGACGAGCGGCGTGCCGGCCCGCGCGAGATTGAGCGCCATCGGCGTACCCATCACGCCAAGGCCGATGAATCCGACTGCGGTTTGCATGGTGCGGCTCCCACGGTAGGTGGCGACGATCATGGGCGTCAGTATCGCAGCGTTTTCGCGCGCCTGCCATCCGGCCCGCGCGACCACGGAAGCGCGTCGTCGTCGCTACGCGAGGTCCGCCAGGTACGGCCACGGATAAATGCCACGTGCATGGCCGTCGCCGAACAGGAAGCGGACACCATAGCCGAGCGCTTCCACGCCGTCGAGCGTCAGGTCGGGCCGCGCGTCGACGTGGCCGCCGTCGAGCCGGATCTTTCGGCATTCCGCGCATGGGCAATCGCCGCGCAATTGCGCAAAGCCGATACGTTGCGACGCGCCGTCGGGCCAGCGCAGCGTCAGGGCGCGCGCCGGGTGGTCGAGTGCGATTTCGGTAGGCGCGATCATCGCGACGCTTCGTCGATCTGGCCGATCGCGATCCGCACGGCCTTGCGGACTTCGGGGTCGCGATCGTCGAGTGCATGGTGCAGCGCGGGCAGCGTCGCACGGTCGCGCAATTCGCCGAGCGCGAGCGCGGCTTCCTTGCGCAGGTTGCTGATCGCATGCGGGAGCAGCGCGACGACGGCCGATGCCGCGGCCGCATCGCGCAATTGCCCGAGCGCACGCACGGCGCGCACGCGCACTTGCCAGTAATCGTCGTCGAGCACGGCGACGAGCGGGTCGCGCGCAACGGCGGCGCGCAGCTTGCCGAGCGTGGCCGCCGCTTCCTCGCGCACCTGCCATTCAGTGTCACGCAGCGCCGCGAGCAACGCGGTGACGACCGCGGTATCGTCGGCCGCCGCAAACCCGATCGCGCTGACCGCGGCGCGCCGCACGTCCGCATCCGTGTCTGTGGTCGCGATGCGCGCGAGCGGCGACAGCGCGCGGCCGTCCTTGAGCCAGCCGAGCACGACGACCGCCTCGGCGCGTACGGCAGCGGCGCTCGCGTCGAGCGCGCGCAGCGCGGGCGCGAACGCGTCGGGGTCGCGCAACTCGCGCAAGCCGCGCAGCGCGGCGGCGCGCACGAACGGCTCGGGCCGGTCGGCCCACCGGCACAGCACGGCGCCCGATGCCGCGTCCTTCAGTTCGGACAGGCTTTGCGCGGCGGTCGCGCGCACGCCGTCGTCCGGATCGAGCAGCGCGTGGCATAGCGCGTCGACGACATCGGGCTGCTCCCACGCGTCGAGCACGCGCGCGGCCTCGCCGCGCACGTCGGCCGACGGGTCGCTGCGCAGCGCCGCGACGAACGACGGCACGAGTTCGGGCGCTTCGAGATCGGCGAGTTCGAGCAGCGCGATGCGACGCACCGACGCATCGGCTGCGGCGAGGCGCGCGACGAGCGCGGCATGATCGGCGTGATCGACGGTTGGCACGCCGGGCAGCGGGAAAGCGGAGGAAGAAGCGGTCATGGAGAAAAGTCGGTGCGGTGAATGGGCAATTGCGCTCAGGCCGCGTCGCGCAGCAGCGCGAGACAGCGGCGCTTGATGTCGATAAACACGGGCTCGGTCGTGCTGTCGTCGGTGCGCAGGTGGCGCGCCGTGTCAGCGCAGCAGGTAAGGGATGTCGACCTTGACCGCGCCGGTCGGGCAGTCGCGTTCGCACGGCATGCAGTACCAGCATTCGTCGAACTGCATGTACGCCTTGCCCTTGGAGACGTCGATCGCGAGCAGGTCGAGCGGGCACACGTCGACGCAGACGGTGCAGCCCTTGTCGGCGATGCACAGCGACTCGTCGATCGTCACGGGCGCGCTGCTGCGCTGGAAGGTGTCGTGCGGGGTATGGGGCATGGCAAGGTTCCTCACAGGGCGACCGCGGGCGCGGCCGGTTCGCGGATGCGCAACTGCGCGTAGGCGCCCCGTTCGTCGTCGGCAAGCGGCACGACGTACGGTTCGACCGACCGCTTCTCGCTGCGCATCGCGCCGGCGGCGTCCTTGCGCAGCCACGTGTGGCAGAACCATTCGGCATCGTCGCGGTGCGGAAAATCGACGCGATGGTGGTACAGCCCCCAGCGGCTCTCGGTGCGGAACAGCGATGCGCGCGCGGCCATTTCCGCGCAATCGCGGATCGCGCGCACTTCGGCCGCGCGCATCAGTTCGTGCGGGTTGTTCGCCTTGATTTCTTCGATATCCTCAGTGATTTCGTCAAAACGTTGCAACCCGATTTCCATCTTGCGCGTCACCTTCGGCGGTTGCAGGTAGTCGTTCACCATGCGGCGCAGCTTGTACTCGACCTGCGCCGGCGCCAGGCCGCGCTCGCGCAGCAGCGGCGCGAGCGCGCGGGTGCGCTCGGCATCGACCTGTTCGTCGTCCACCGGCGCGTGTTCGCGGCCGGCCACGTAGTCGGCCGCGTGTTGCCCGGCGAACCAGCCGTACGTAAACGCGCCGAGCATGTAGTTGTGCGGGACGGCCGCCATGTCGCCGGCCGCGTACAGCCCCAGCACGGTCGTCTCCGCGCGCGCATTCACGTACACGCCCGATGCGCTGTGGCCGCTGCAGAAGCCGATCTCGGAGATGTGCATCTCGACCATCTGGCTGCGGTAGTCGGTGCCGCGCCCCGCATGGAAGCGGCCGCGGCTCGGCCGCTCGTTGGTATGCAGGATCTGCTCGATGGTCCGGATCGTTTCCTCCGCGAGATGGTCGAGCTTCAGGAACACGGGACCGTTGCCGCTCTGCAGTTCCTGGTAGAACTCCCACATCATCTGGCCGCTCCAGTAGTCGCATTCGATGAAGCGTTCGCCCTTGCCGTTCGCGGTGAAGCCGCCCAAGGGGCCCGTCACGTACGCGCACGCCGGGCCGTTGTAATCCTTGATCAGCGGATTGATCTGGAAGCATTCGAGGTTCGCGAGCGCGGCGCCCGCGTGATAGGCCATCGCGTAGCCGTCGCCCGCGTTGGTCGGGTTCTCGTACGTGCCCATCAGGTAGCCCGACGCCGGCAGGCCGAGGCGGCCGGCCGCGCCGCAGCAGAGAATCACGGCCTTCGCGCGGATCACGTGGAAATCGGCGGTGCGGCAGTCGAAGCCGAGCACGCCGCTCGCGCGACCCTGCGCGTCGGTCAGCACGCGCGTCGCGACGATCCGGTTCGTGATCGCGATGCGAGCGCGCTTCAGTTGCCTGTACAGCACCTTCTTGATGTCGTGGCCTTCCGGCATCGGCAGCACGTACGAGCCCATGTGGTGGACCTTCTTCACCGCGTAGTCGCCGGTGCCGTCCTTCTCGAACTTCACGCCCCAGCGGTCGAGCTGCTCGATCGTCGCGAAGCTGTGCGTCGCGTACGCGTACACGGCTTCCTGGTCGACGATCCCGTCGTTGGCGATCGTGATCTCGCGCGTGTACTGCTCGGGCGTCGCATGGCCGGGAATCACCGCGTTGTTCAGGCCGTCCATCCCCATCGAGATCGCGCCGCTGCGTTTCACGTTGGCCTTCTCGAGCAGCAGCACGCGCAGCGACGGATCGTGCTCCTTCGCCTTGATGGCCGCCATCGGGCCGGCCGTGCCGCCGCCGACCACGACGATGTCGTATTCATGCACATGGGTATTCATCGCGGGTTCCTTGCAGGTTTGCGCGCCTTCTGCCGGTCGACGCGCAACCGGTACTGGAAGGCGTCGCCGCGGAAGTAGAGGTATTCGTAGTCGAGCGGCGCGCCCGACGCGTCGTGCGTGAGGCGTTCGATACGCAGCACCGGGCTGCTTTCCTCGACGTGCAGCGCGTCGACGATGTCGTCGTCCGCGAGGATCGCGTCGATCGACACGTCGGCATGGCCGAGCGGGATGCCGCAGTCGTTCTCCAGGATCAGGAAGATGTCGCGGGTCGCGAGATCGGTGCCGGCGAGACGCTTGCCGAGCGCTTCCGGCACCCAGGTCTGTTCGAGCGACACGGGTTCGCGGTTCAGCAGCCGCACGCGATGGATCTCGACGAGCGGCGCGCCTTCGGGCACGTTCAGCTTCGTCGCGAGATGGCGATCGGCCTTCACCGTGCGCAGGCTGCGCAACTGGTTGACGATCTCGTAGCCCATCGACGACATCGCCTCCGCGAAGCCCTGCAGCGACGTCACGTTCTGGAACGCCTTCGGCTTCGACACGAACGTGCCCTTGCCGTGCAGCTTGAACAGCAGGCCTTCCTTCTGCAGGTCGCCGAGCGCCTGGCGCACCGTGATGCGGCTGACGTCGAACATCGCGCAGAGCGCGTGCTCGGACGGCATCCGGCTGTGCGGCGCGTAGGTGCCGTCGAGAATGCGCGCGCGCAGCGTGTCCTTGATCTGCACGTAGAGCGGGGCCGCGGACAGCGGCACGACGTTGGGTGGGGGCATCGGTCAACTTGTTATGACAAGATGGGGCGAGTGTAGCCAGCGCGAGTGCGTGCCCCAACCAACGATTTCTGATTTCGAATTTCCCGTTGAGGAAAAGTGGGGCGCGCGATCCGACCCTTGCGAGCCGAGCGGATTCGCCCAAAATAAAAAATTCGCGACCCATGCGGCGCGCATGTCGATTTCCCGATGTGCCGCCCGTCGTATCGATATCGACCGGGCAGTGCGCCGCACCATGCGGCCGGCAGCCGGTTGCCGCGAATGGCGCAACGAACGAGGAGAAGCCACATGACACGCCACATGCCGGATTCCCGATACCGCTGGGTGATCGTCGCCGCGGGCGGCCTGATGGGCTGCGTCGCGATCGGCGCGATGTTTTCGTTGCCGGTGTTCCTGCGGGCTATCGCGCGCGATACAGGCTGGTCGATGACCGGCATCTCCGCCGCGATGACGCTCGGCTTCATCGCGATGGCCTTCGCGAGCCTGGCGTGGGGCAGCCTGTCGGACCGCGTCGGCACGCGGCCGGTCGTCATCGCGGGCGCCGTGCTGCTGTCGGCGAGCCTCGCGCTGGCGAGCCGCGCGCCGTCGCTGCTCGCGTTCCAGCTGACCTTCGGCCTGGCCGTCGGCGGTGCGACGGCCGCGATATTCGCGCCGATGATGGCGTGCGTGACCGGCTGGTTCGACACGCACCGCAGCCTCGCGGTCTCGCTCGTGTCGGCCGGCATGGGGATGGCGCCGATGACGATGGCGCCGCTCGCTGCGTGGCTCGTGTCGGTGCGCGACTGGCGCACGTCGATGCTGCTGATCGCCGCGCTGGCGGCCGTCGTGATGATTCCGGTGTCGCTGCTGGTGCGCCGGGCGCCCGCGCTCGATCCCGAATCCGCGCACGCGGCGGCTGCGCCGGCGTCCGCCGGCGCGCCCGCCGCGATGTCGGTCGCGGATGCGCTGCGCTCGCCGCAGTTCATGGTGCTCGTGCTGACCAACTTCTTCTGCTGCGCGACGCATTCGGGCCCGATCTTCCATACGGTCAGCTACGCGGTGACCTGCGGGATTCCGCTGATCGTCGCGGTGTCGATCTACAGCGTCGAAGGACTCGCGGGCATGGGCGGCCGGATCGCGTTCGGGATCCTCGGCGACCGGCTCGGCGCGAAGCGCATGCTGGTGGCGGGGCTGCTCGCGCAGGCGCTCGGCGCGCTCGGCTACTACTTCGTGCGCACGCTCGACGGCTTCTACGCGGTCGCGACGCTGTTCGGTTTCATCTATGCGGGCGTGATGCCGCTGTATTCCGTGCTCGCGCGCGAGAATTTCCCGCTGCGGATGATGGGCACCGTGATCGGCGGCTGCGCGATGGCCGGCAGCCTCGGGATGGCCGCGGGCCCGGTCGCCGGCGGCCTGATCGTCGATGCGTTCGGCAGCTATGGCCGGCTGTACCTCGGCTCGTTCGCGATCGGGATCGGCGCGTTCCTGATCGCGACGATGTTCCGCCCGTTCGCGAAGGCGCGGCCGGAAACCGTGGCTGCGTAATCGGGCAGCGGAAGCGACGCGCGTCGCATTTTCACGCGATCGACGGCGGCCGGCCGCATCGACGTGGATAAAAAATGGGCCCGGATACGCGTTCCATTTGCACGCGTCCAAACCGCGCTCAGCCTGCTGCTGCGCAGCAGAGCGGCAACTGACGGCGATCGGTACGCATGCGCGCCGATTCGGCCCCTAAAACCACAATATCGAGCATGTATTCGAAGGGCCTGTCATACCGGCGTCACCCTGCTAGAATTCGCCCTGCCGCATTGTTCCGATTGACTGATGAGACTGCTTGACGCCCTGGTCGAACAACGTATTGCCGCCGCCGCCGCGCGGGGAGAGTTCGACGATTTGCCGGGTACCGGCGCGCCGCAGGCGCTGGATGACGACCTGCTCGTGCCCGAGGAGGTGCGGGTGGCCAACCGTATCCTGAAGAACGCGGGCTTCGTGCCGCCGGCCGTCGAGCAACTGCGCGCGCTGCGCAACCTGCACGACGAAGTGCAGGCGGTCAGCGACCGTGCCGCGCGTTGCCGGCTGCAGGCGAAGATCCTCGCGCTCGACATGGCGCTCGAATCGCTGCGCGGCGGCCCGATGGTGATGCCGCGCGACTACTGCCGGCGCATCGCGGAACGCCTGTGCGAGCGCGGGCTCGACGACGCGCCCGCCGAAGCGGGGACGATGTGACGTCCGACGCGCTGCACGACGCAGCACGCTCTGCAGCCGCCGCGGCCGCTGACCCCGCCGCCGATTCTCCCGTTCACGAAACCGCGCCCGTCGCGGCGCGCGACCTCCATTTCATGCGTCTTGCGCAGGCTGCCGCCGAAGAGGCGCGCGCGGCCGGCGAAGTGCCGGTCGGCGCGGTGCTCGTGCGCGGCGACGAAGTGATCGCCCGCGGCTTCAACCATCCGATCGGCGGGCACGACCCGTCCGCGCATGCCGAAATGGCCGCGCTGCGCATGGCCGCGCAGCAGCTGCAGAATTACCGGATGCCCGGCTGCGAGCTGTACGTGACGCTCGAGCCGTGCCTGATGTGCGCAGGCGCGATCATGCACGCGCGCATCGCGCGGGTCGTCTACGGCGCGGCCGACCCGAAGACGGGCGCGTGCGGCAGCGTGATCGATGCCTTCGCGAATCCGCAACTGAATCACCACACCGAAGTGACCGGCGGCGTGCTCGCCGACGAGTGCGGCGCCGCGCTGAAGTCGTTCTTCGCCGAGCGCCGTCGCGCGCTGCGCGAAGCGCGGCTTGCCCGCGACGCCGAATCCGGCGCGTCATAGGCCGCCGCTCGCCGCTCGCTGCGCCCGGCGTCGCGGGCGTGCACGGTTTTCGTGAACCGGACACGGTTCGGTCCCTCTAAGCAGGTTTGACGATCCCGACACCTTTCGCCATGTCCTTCCAGCCCGCCGCGTCCTACACCATCCGCCTGCTGGCGCCGTCCGGCTATCCGCACGACCCCGACGCGATCAACCGCGCGCTCGAGCGCCTCAGCACCGCGCAGCAGCGCATCGAGAACATCGAGGCGACGCAGCGGCGCTTCCAGCGTTTCGGCGGCACCGACGGCGAGCGGGCAGGCGACCTGAACCGCCTCGCCGATCCGGAACGGCCGCTGCCGGACATCGCGCTCGCGGTGCGCGGCGGCTACGGCGCCGCGCGCATCCTGCACGGGCTCGACTATCGCGGGCTCGAACGCCGGTTGCGCGACCAGCCGGTCGCGCTCGTCGGTCACAGCGACTTCACGGCGATTCAACTGGCGCTGTACGCGAAGGCGCGCATCAAGACGTTCGGCGGCCCGATGCTGTCGGCCGACTTCGGCGCGGAAACGCCCAGCGACTTCACGATGCAGCATTTCTGGCAGACGCTGACGCAGTCGAGCACGACGATCGTCGCCGACGCACCGCAGGTGCAGACGGTGAACGTGACGGGCACGCTGTGGGGCGGCAACCTCGCGATCCTCACGTCGCTGGTCGGCACGCCGTACATGCCCGACATCGAAGGCGGCATCCTGTTCATCGAAGACGTCAACGAGCAGCCGTTCCGGATCGAGCGGATGATCTATCAACTGCACCTGTCGGGGCTGCTCGCGCGGCAGCAGGCGCTCGTGCTCGGCCAGTTCACCGGCGCGCGGCCGTTCGAGTACGACAACGGCTACGACATGCAGGCGATGATCGATCAGGTGCGCGCGGTGGTGGGCATCCCGGTCATCACGGGGCTCCAGTTCGGTCACGTGCCCGACCTGTTGACGCTGCCGTTCGGGGCACAGGCGCAACTGGTCGCGAATGCGCACGGGTTCCGGCTCACGTTGTCCGACTATCCGCATCTCGGCTGATGCCGGCGCGATCGATCGAAAGGCGGGTTTCCCGCCTTTTTCTTTATGTAGATGCGCAACTAACGGTCCGCGTTTTTCGTCGACACCAACACGATCGTCACGCGTTTTTGCACCATTTTTGTCAACAAAATGACCGGGCGGGTATACGACGAGAACGGCCCCCGTCTTGCCTATCAGGACTGTCATGCATGGATTTCGTGCGCGCCGCACCGAATGGAGACACCCCGGCGCACGCCGATTGTGCGAAATCCTGAAAAAGAATTGTTGACAATCTTTATGTCCACCCTAGGATGAGGACCATCACACGATGCAGATCATGAACGAGCCCGATTCCTCTCCGTCCGGTGCGGCCAGCCCCGAAGCGATCGCCGAGCGGATCCGCACCGCGATCCTCGAGCATCGGCTCGCGCCCGGCGCGAAGCTGACGGAGGCGCAGCTCTGCGACGTGTTCGGCGTGAAGCGCGGGACGATCCGCCAGGCGCTCGCGCAGCTCGCGACCGACAAGCTGGTCGATCTGGAGCCGAACCGCGGCGCATTCGTCGCGAGCCCGACGCTGCAGGACGTGCACGAAGTGTTCGAGATGCGCCGGATCATCGAGCTGGCCGTGGTCGAGCGGCTCGCGACCGGCCCCGGCGCCAGGCGGCTGAAGGGCGTCGCGGCGCTGATCGACAAGGAACGCAAGGCGTTCGAGCGGCACGACTTCGCGGCATGGATCCGGTTGTCGGGCGAATTCCATACGGCGCTCGCGACGCTGATGGGCAATGCGACGCTCAGCGAGTGCCTCGAAGGGCTCGTCGCACGCTCGACGCTGATGTCGGCGCTGTACGAATCGCACGGGCGCAGCCCGTGCTCGTGCGACGACCACGACGAGATCCTCGCCGCGCTGGAGGCGGGCGATCCGAAGCAGGCGGTGACGCTGATGGCGCGCCACCTGCAGCATGTCGAACTGAAGATGCTGGACCGGCCCGCGCAAGGGCAGGTCGATTTGCGCGAAGTGTTCGGCGGCGCCTGAGCGGCGACGCGAACCCGGCCGCGCGCCACAGAACGAGCGAAATGCAGGCCCGCGGTGTTTGCCGCGGGCCGCGGGTCCGACTCCGGGCGACGATCCGGAGCGATATCGATGACGGTGGAGCGGCCTTGCGGCCGCGTCAAGGAGAAGTCATGGCTCAGTTCAGTGTGGCGCACGACAGCGCCTATCCGGCGGAAGAAGGCGGCGAGGGCGGCGGTCCGGCACTGCCGGACGGTTACAGCGAACGTTTGTACAACGAAGATTTGGCACCCCTGAAGAATCAGACATGGGGCTCTTACAACATCTTCGCGTTCTGGATGTCGGACGTGCACAGCGTCGGCGGCTACGTGTTCGCGGGCAGCCTGTTCGCGCTCGGGCTGACAAGCTGGCAGGTGCTGATCGCGCTGATCGTCGGCATCGGCCTCGTGAACGCGCTGTGCAACCTGATCGCGCGGCCGAGCCAGCAGATCGGCGTGCCGTATCCGGTCGCGTGCCGCGCGACCTTCGGCGTGCTCGGCGCGAACGTGCCGGCCGTGATCCGCGGGCTGATCGCGATCGCGTGGTACGGCATCCAGACCTATCTCGCGTCGAGCGCGCTCGTGATCGTCGTGCTGAAATTCTTCCCGCAATGGCTGCCGTATGCGGACGTTCATCGCTACGGCTTCCTCGGGCTGTCGGCGGTCGGCTGGGCCGGCTTCATGCTGCTGTGGGTGCTGCAGGCGTTCGTGTTCTGGAACGGGATGGAGACGATCAAGAAGTTCATCGACTTCGCGGGCCCGGCCGTCTATGTCGTGATGTTCATCCTCGCCGGATACATGGTATGGCGCGCGGGCTGGCGCAACATCGGCATCAATCTCGGCGGCGTCAAGTATCACGGCGCGGAAGTGATTCCGGTGATGATCACCGCCGTGTCGCTCGTCGTGTCGTACTTCTCCGGGCCGATGCTGAACTTCGGCGATTTCTCGCGCTACTGCCGCTCGTTCGGCGACGTGAAGCGCGGCAATTTCTGGGGGCTGCCCGTCAACTTTCTCGCGTTCTCGCTCGTCACGGTGATCACTACCGCCGCGACGCTGCCGGTGTTCGGCGAACTGATCACCGACCCGGTCGCGACGGTCGGCCGCATCGACCATCCGACCGCGGTGATCCTCGGTGCGCTGACCTTCACGATCGCGACGATCGGCATCAACATCGTCGCGAACTTCGTGTCGCCGGCGTTCGACTTCTCGAACGTCGCGCCGCGCCTGATCAGCTGGCGCGCGGGCGGGATGCTCGCGGCGGTCGCATCGATCTTCATCACGCCGTGGAATCTGTTCAACAACCCGGCCGTGATCCACTACACGCTCGACGTGCTCGGCGCGTTCATCGGCCCGCTGTACGGCGTGCTGATCGCCGATTTCTACCTCGTCAAGCGCGGCCGCCTCGTGCGCGACGACCTGTACACGATGTCGGAAAGCGGCGCCTACTGGTACACCGGCGGCGTGAACCGCCGTGCGCTGGCCGCGCTGCTGCCGGCCGCGGTGATCGCGGTTGTCTGCGTGATGGTGCCGGGCTGGCAGGCCCTCGCGAATTTCTCGTGGTTCATCGGCGCGGGGCTCGGCTTCGTGTTCTATCGGCTACTCGCGAGCGCGAAGGCGTGAGGAGCATGCGATGAAGATCCGACTGATCAATCCGAATACGACGCAGCGGATGACCGATGCGATGGGCCGCTGCGCACGCGAGGTCGCGGCTGTCGGCACGGAGATCGTGGCCGTGAGTCCGCCGATGGGGCCGCCGTCGATCGAAGGCTATTACGACGAGGCGCTCGCGACGCCTGGCCTGCTCGCCGAGGTCGCGCGTGGCGAGCGCGACGGCTGCGACGCGTACGTGATCGCGTGTTTCGGCGATCCGGGCCTCTACGCGGCGCGCGAGCTTGCGCGCGGGCCGGTGATCGGCATCGCCGAGGCCGCGATGCATGCGGCGAGCGTGCTCTCGCCGGGCTTCTCGGTCGTCACGACGCTCGCGCGCACCTGCGGGATGGCATGGCACCTCGCGGAGCGCTACGGGATGAAGCGGTTCTGCCGCAACGTGCGCGCGACCGACGTCGCGGTGCTCGAACTCGACCGGCCCGGCTCGGCCGCGCGCCGGATCATCGTCGACGAATGCCGGCGCGCGCTCGACGAGGACGGCGCCGACGCGATCGTGCTCGGCTGCGCGGGGATGGCCGAATTCGCGCACGAGATCGAGCAGCAGATCGGCGCGCCGGTGGTCGAGGGCGTCACGGCGGCCGTGAAGTGGGCCGAGGCGCTCGTTGCGCTGCGACTCGCAACCGCGAAGCGCGGCGATTATGCGCGGCCGCTGCCGAAGCGCTACGACGGCGAATTCGCACGCTTCAGCCCGCCGGGCGGGGATGCGGCGGAGCCTCCGCCGAATTTGCCGCAACCGCACATACACACCGTCTGACATGCACTATCTGCGCCGCTGTATGGGCGCGTATCAACGTTTTCGCTACACTGGGCCGTCATCGCATCGGCTCGCGCGGCCGGCCCACGGCACCGCGCGGTCGATGCGAACCCATTATTCCAGCCCGCTCTCGTTGCATTCCGAACCATGTCACTCGATCCCAACTATCCTCGCGACCTGATCGGCTACGGCCGCCATCCCGTGCAGGCGAACTGGCCGGGGCGCGCCCGCGTCGCCGTGCAATTCGTGCTGAACTACGAGGAGGGCGGCGAGAACTGCGTGCTGCACGGCGATCCGGGCTCCGAGCAGTTCCTGTCCGAAATCGTCGGCGCGGCCGCGTATCCGGACCGCCACATGAGCATGGAGTCGATCTACGAATACGGGTCGCGGGCCGGCGTGTGGCGCATCCTGCGCGAATTCGAGAAGCGCGGGCTGCCGCTGACGGTATTCGGCGTCGGCATGGCGATCGAGCGTCATCCGGAGCTCGCGCGGGCATTCGTCGAGCTCGGCCATGAAATCGCGTGCCACGGCTGGCGCTGGATTCACTACCAGAGCATGACGCCGGAACTCGAAGCCGAGCACATGCGCCTCGGGATGGAAGCGATCGAGCGCGTGACGGGCGAGCGTCCGCTCGGCTGGTACACGGGCCGCGACAGCCCCAACACGCATCGCCTCGTCGCCGAATACGGCGGCTTCCTGTACGACTCGGACAACTACGGCGACGACCTGCCGTTCTGGATGGACGTCGAGGTGTCGGGCGGCCGCACGTCGCCGCAACTGATCGTGCCGTACACGCTCGACACGAACGACATGCGCTTCGCGACGCCGCAGGGCTTCAACACCGGCGACCACTTCTTCCAGTACCTGCGCGACGCGTTCGACGTGCTGTACGCGGAGGGCGACGAAGCGCCGAAGATGCTGTCGATCGGCATGCATTGCCGGCTGCTCGGCCGGCCGGGCCGGTTCCGCGGGCTGCAGCGGTTCCTCGATCACATCGAGCAGCACGATCGCGTATGGGTGACGCGCCGTGTCGATATCGCGCGTCACTGGCGTGAACATCATCCGTATCAGCCCAATCATCGAAACGAAGGGAAAGCATGAAGGCGATGCGCTACACGTTGGAACAACTGAATACGATGGCGCCGAGCGCATTCGTCGCGGCGCTGTCGGGGATCTTCGAACATTCGCCGTGGGTGGCCGAGGTCGCCGCGGGCAAGCGGCCGTTCGCGAGCATCGACGCGCTGCACGAGACGATGTCGGACGCGGTGGAAACCGGCGGCGAAGCGCGCCAGCTCGCGCTGATCAACGCCCACCCGGAGCTGGCCGGCAAGGCCGCCGTGCGCGGCGAGCTGACGGCCGAATCGACCCGCGAGCAGAGCGGCGCGGGCCTCGACCAGTGCACGCAGGAAGAATTCGACAAGCTGCTGACGCTGAACCGCACGTATCGCGAGAAATTCGGCTTCCCGTTCATCCTCGCGGTGCGCGGCTATGACCGCCACGGCATCATCGCGAACTTCGAGTCGCGCGTGAATCATTCGCGCGACGACGAGCTGCGTGCGAGCCTTGACCAGATCTACCGGATCGCGCGCTTTCGCCTCGACGACCTGATCGACGCCTGACACCGCCGCCTGACACCGCAATACGGCCCGCTGCGTCGCGGCGGTCCGATCGTCTCACTGAAACAAGGAAACATCATGGCTGTTCCGCTTCTCGATCCGAACGCACCCGATTTCACGCGGCGCTACGTGAATCTTGCCGACCCGCGTCTCGGTGCGCAGGCGCTCGAGGCCAGCGACGATTTCTTCGCGCCGAAGGACCGGATGCTGAACCCCGAGCCGGCCGTCTTCATCCCCGGCAAGTATGACGACCACGGCAAGTGGATGGACGGCTGGGAAACGCGCCGCAAGCGCACGACCGGCTATGACTGGTGCATCGTCAAGCTTGCGCGCCCGGGCGTGATCAAGGGCTTCGACATCGACACGAGCCACTTCACCGGCAACTTCCCGCCGGCCGCATCGATCGAGGCCGCGTTCGTGGCCGACGGCGCGCCGACGCACGCGACCGAGTGGGTCGAAATCGTCCCGTCGACGACGCTGCAAGGCAACAGCCATCACTACGTCGAAGCGAGCGACGCGCGCGCGTTCACGCATCTGCGCGTGAACATCTATCCGGACGGCGGCATCGCGCGCCTGCGCGTGTACGGCCAGCCGCAGCTCGATTGGGCCGGCGCGAGCGCGACCGAGCAGTTCGACCTCGCGGCGATGGAAAACGGCGGTTACGTGGTGGCGGCGAACAACCAGCACTTCGGCGTCGCGTCGAACCTGCTGCTGCCGGGCCGCGGCGTGAACATGGGCGACGGCTGGGAAACCCGCCGCCGCCGCGAGCCGGGCAACGACTGGGCGATCATCGCGCTCGCGCAGCCGGGCGTGATCCGCAAGATCGAAGTCGATACCGCGTTCTTCAAGGGCAACTACCCGGATCGCTGCTCGATCCAGGCCGCGTATGTATCGGGCGGCACCGACAGCTCGCTGATCACGCAGTCGATGTTCTGGCCGGTGCTGCTCGGCGAACAGAAGCTGCAGATGGACAAGCAGCACTACTTCGAACAGGAGATCGCGTCGCTCGGTCCCGTCACGCACGTGCGACTGAACATCATTCCGGACGGCGGCGTGTCGCGCCTGCGTCTGTGGGGGACGCTCGACAAATGAAGACGCTTGTCATCGAACCGCTGACCAGGGAAGCGTTTGCGCCGTTCGGCGACGTGATCGAAACGGCAGGGGCGAAGCAGATCCCGATCAACCTTGGCACGACGATCCGCTTTCACGATCTCGCGAAAGTCGACGTGACCGATGAGGGCGGCCGCCCGCTCGTCAACCTGTTCCGCGGCCAGCCGCGCACGCTGCCGTTCGAAGTGAAGATGCTGGAGCGGCATCCGCTCGGCAGCCAGGCGTTCGTGCCGCTGAACGACCGGCCGTATCTCGTCGTCGTCGCGCCCGCGGGCGAGCTCGATCCGGCGAAGATCCGCGCGTTCGTGACGAGCGGCTGGCAGGGCGTGAACTATGCGAAGGGCGTGTGGCATCACCCGCTGATCGCGTTGGGTGGCGTCAGCGATTTCATCGTCGTCGATCGCGGCGGGGACGGGCTGAACCTGAACGAGCAGGATCTGCAGGAGTCGCTGTGGCTCACCGAGGATGCGCTCGATGCGGTGACGGCCTGAGTCAGGCTGATCGTCCGTCTGTCGAAACCCGCGCGGCCTGCGCGGGTTTTTTATATGCACTCGTTGGCTCGCTCGCGAATCAGGTTGCCGCGGCCTTGCGCATATTGCGCGAACCGTTGCCGCCGCGCTGCCGATTCGCGACCGGCGCATGCTGCGCCATCAGCTCGGCGACCCAGTCGACGAACACGCGCAGCTTCGCGCTGACGTGCCGGTTCGGCGGGAACGCGACATACATCGGCATCGGTTCGAGTTGCCATGGTTCGAACAGCGGCACCAGTTCGCCGCTCGCGCGATACGCGGCGGCCATGTAGTCGGGCAGCCACAGGATGCCGAGCCCCGCGAGGCCGGCTTCGAGGTACGCATTGCCGTCGTCGACCGCGAGCACGTAGCGCCCGCGCACATTGACCTGCTCGCCGTCGCGCTCCATCGCGAACGGCAGCGTCTTGCCGGTGCGCGCCCACAGAAAGCCGACGACCCGATGATGCGTATCTTCGAGTTCGGCCGGATGCGACGGCGTGCCGGCGCGCGCGAGATAGGCGGGCGACGCGTACACGCCGAGCCGCAGGTCGCCGATGCGGCGCGCGACCAGCGCGCGGTCGGTCGGTTCGCCGCCGCGCACGACGCAATCGACGTTCTCGCCGATCACGTCGACCACGCGGTCGCTCACGCCCATGTCGAGCTGGATGTCCGGATAGCGCGCATGGAACGCGGGCAGCGCGGGGATCAGGATCAGGCGCGCGAACGGAGTCGGCACGTCCACGCGCAGCCGCCCGCGCGGCGACGCCGACGCCGCGGACAGGCTCGTTTCGGCATCGTCCATGTCGGCCAGCAGCCGCACGACGCGCTCGTAGTACGCGGCGCCGTCGGCGGTGACGACGACCTTGCGCGTCGTGCGGTTGAACAGCTTCACGCGCAGCCGCGCTTCGAGCTGCTGCACCAGTTGCGTGACGGTGGTGCGGCTCATGTGCAGCGTGTCGGCTGCCTTCGTGAAGCTGCCGGCTTCCACCACGCGGGCGAACGCCTGCATTGCGTCGAATCGATCCATCGGTCGGAGCTCCGCGTCGGTCGCAGATTGTTTGGAACGCGCAAACAGTGTTGGACAGAGTTGCCGGTTTATCCGCCGCGCAACGGTTCTTAAAGTGCCTCCATCGTTGATGCAAGGGCATGTCGCCCGACAAGACCGATGGAGGTGTCGAATGGCAAAGCGTAGCGTAGTTTTTCCGCCGGGTCGCCAGGCGCTGTATGACCGCAACCGTTATTCGCCGGGGCTGCGCTCGAACGGCTTCCTGTTCGTATCCGGGCAGGTCGGCAGCCGCGAGGACGGCTCGCCCGAGCCGGAACTGGGCGCGCAGGTTCGTCGCGCGTTCGACAACCTGAATGCGGTGCTGCGCGCGGCCGGCTGCACGTTCGACGATGTCATCGACGTGACGGTGTTCCTCGTCGACCCCGAAGCGACGTTCGAGCGGGTCTGGGAGATCGTCCCCGAATACTGGGGCGACGCACCGCATCCGACGCTGACCGCCGTCGGCGTGACCTGGCTGTACGGGTTTCAGTTCGAGATCAAGGCGATCGCGCGGTTGCCGGAGACGGTCGACGGGTGAGCGGGGCGCCTCGTGCGACCGTTCGACGTGAGCGTCGACGTGGCGCCCGCGCCCGCGCCCGCGGACGAAGTCGCGATGGTGCACGTGTAGCGCGTGCTATCGTGCCCGCATCGCCACCACATGACGTCCGGTTCCCGGCGCGATCTTCCGATGAGCCAGCCTGAAAACGACCTCGCGGTCCTGCTGCGCACGATGCAGCCCGAACTGCATCCGGGTGCATTCGCATTCATCGCGCTACCGCACGCCGCAGACGTATCGTTATCCGAAGTGATTGCGACGTTCCGCGAAGCGGAGGGGGTGACGGTCGTGGTCGACGAGGAGACGGCCGCGCGCCGCGGCTGGCCGGTGCTGTTCCGCGCCGCGTGGATCACGCTGACCGTGCATTCCGACCTCGCGGCCGTCGGCCTCACGGCCGCGTTCGCGCGGGCGCTCGGCGCGGCCGGCATCAGCTGCAACGTGATGGCCGCCGCTTACCACGATCACATCTTCGTGCCGTTCGTCGACGGCCCGCGTGCACGCGATGTACTCGTCGCACTGCAGCGCGACGCGATGCGCGGCTGACACGCGAAAGGCATTCCTCCGCGTGGGCAAAAAAACGGGCCCGTGTGACCGGGCCCGCGAACGGAGAGAATGGCGCCGGCGAATGACTTCCGGCGCCCGGCGGGCGGCTTACTTGACCGCGCCGCCCTCGAACCAGGCGGCGAGCTTCGTCCGCTCGTCGTCGGTCATGTGCGTGACGTTGCCGATCGGCATCGCCTTCAGGCGCACGGCCTGGTCGTAGATGCGCTGCGCGTTCTTCGACACTTCGTCCGGCGTATCGAACATCACGCCCGCCGGTGCGCTGCCCATCAGCGTCGGCTTGGCCGAGTGACACTCGACGCAGCGCTGCTGCAGGATCGGCATGATGTCGTTGATCGCGATCTTCGGTGCGTTGGCCGCTTGCGCTTCCGGCGCGACCGGTTTTGGCATCGTCCACACCAGCGCGCCCGACAGCAGCGCGACGCCGCCGATCGGCAGGTACCACAGCTGCTTGCCGCGGTGACGCATCACGAAGAACTGGCGAATCAGCGCGCCGGCCAGCATGATCAGCACGAGCACGACCCAGTTGAACTTGTTCGTGTACGTCATCGCATAGTGGTTCGACAGCATCGCGAACACGACCGGCAGCGTGAAGTACGTGTTGTGCACCGAACGCTGCTTGCCGCGCTTGCCGTAGATCGGGTTCGGTTCTTCGCCCTTGAGCATCTTGTCGACCATCTTGCGCTGGCCCGGGATGATCACGAAGAACACGTTCGCCGACATGATCGTCGCGAGCATCGCGCCGACGATCAGGTAGGCGGCTCGGCCCGAGAAGATGTGGCACGCGAGGTACGCGGCGGCGACGACGTACAGGCCGACGCAGATGCCGAGCACGCGGTCGTTGGTGCCGAGCAGGCGACACAACGAGTCGTACACGATCCAGCCGGCCGCGAGGAAGCCGAGTGCGGACGCGACGGCGACGACCGGGCCCATGTCGAGCACGTTCTTGTCGATCAGGTACGTGTTCGGCGCAAGCAGGTACAGCACGAAGAACAGCGTGAAGCCCGACAGCCACGTCGTGTACGACGGCCACTTCGACCAGTGCAGGTCATCGGGCATTTCCGGTGGCGCGACCGTGTATTTCTGCATGTTGTAGAAACCGCCGCCGTGGACGTGCCACAGCTCGCCGAACACCCCGCGCTTGCGCTGGTTCGGGTCGGTCGGCGGTTTCAGGCTGTTGTCGAGCGCGACGAAATAGAACGACTCGCCGATCCACGCAATGGCGACGATGACGTGCAGCCATCGCAGTGCGAGGTTCAGCCAGTCGGTGATGAAGCCTTCCATGAAACTCCTCCAGACTCAGATCGTTTGTCTTGATGCAGGTGCTGATTCGAATGTCAGCTGCCGCGATAAGTGCTGTACGACCACGGCGACACGAGCAGCGGCACGTGGTAGTGCGAGCCGACGTCGGCGATGCCGAAGCGCAGCACGACGCGGTCGACGAAGCGGGGTTCGGGCACCTTCACGCCGAGCGCCGCGAAGTAGTCGCCGGCATGGAACACGAGTTCGTATTCGCCGGCGGCGAGTGCCGCGCCTTCGAGCAGCGGTTCGTCGCAGCGGCCGTCGCTATTGGTCAGCACGGTCTTGATCGCGCGGCGCGATTCGCCGTCCAGCGCGTAGAGGTCCACCTTGATGGCGGCGCCGGGGCGACCGTGCGCCGTATCGAGTACGTGGGTAGTGAGCTTTCCCATTCGTTGTTCCTTGTGTGAATGCGAGGTTCGGCGGCGACTCGATCCATGACTGTGCGGCGGATCGAGGCTCCACGTCACGTGGCTACATACCCGTCGGCGAGCGTGAAGCGAGCGCCGTGCAGGCATTGTAAAAAGGTTCCCCGTGCAAATACGTGCGCGATATCGAAGATAATGCGCCGCGCATGAGCGGCTGTCGACGGCCCGCCGGACAGGGCCGAGCGCACCGATGCCGGGCACGCGCGGGGCGTCGGGCGGCGTACCATACCGAATCCCTGAAGCACGGTATTCGCGATCGTGTATTGTGTGCGGCGCGCGCTTGGGCGATCCTCCCGCCGTGCGCGTCGGCCGGTGGCCGCGCGTACCCCGAAGACGGCGAGCACGCCGGGTAACCGGGCCAGGGCGTTCGAACGGACGCAGGCACCGGGGCGTGCCGCGATTCAGCGTTCGAACGGCTGTGTGACCGCTTCCAGGACAGCCCCTGGAGCCAGACCGACGCGGAGAACGCATGAATCTCGAGCAGCACGCCGGCGCACGCGCGCCGACCCCTTCCTCATCCCGCCCGAGGACCCTGCTGGTCAAGCACGCCGACGTGCTCGTGACCATGGACGACACGCGCCGCGAACTGCGCGACGCGGGGCTCTACATCGAAGACAACCGGATCGTCGCGGTCGGCCCGAGCGCCGAGCTGCCCGACACGGCCGACGAAGTGCTCGACCTGCGCGGCCACCTCGTGATCCCGGGGCTCGTGAACACGCACCATCACATGTACCAGAGCCTCACGCGCGCGGTGCCGGCCGCGCAGAACGCCGAACTGTTCGGCTGGCTGACGAACCTGTACCGGATCTGGGCGCACCTGACGCCCGAGATGATCGAGGTGTCGACGCTCACCGCGATGGCCGAGCTGCTGCAGTCGGGCTGCACGACGTCGAGCGACCATCTGTACATCTACCCGAACGGCAGCCGGCTCGACGACAGCATCGGCGCCGCGCAGCGGATCGGCATGCGCTTTCATGCGAGCCGCGGCGCGATGAGCGTCGGCCAGCGCGACGGCGGGCTGCCGCCCGATTCGGTCGTCGAGCGCGAGCCCGACATCCTGCGCGACGCGCAGCGCCTGATCGAGACCTATCACGACGACGGCCGCTACGCGATGCTGCGTGTGGTGGTCGCGCCGTGCTCGCCGTTCTCGGTGAGCCGCGAGCTGATGCGCGACGCGGCCGTGCTCGCGCGCGAATACGGCGTGTCGCTGCACACGCACCTCGCGGAGAACGTCAACGACATCGCGTACAGCCGCGAGAAGTTCGGGATGACGCCCGCCGAATATGCGGAAGATCTCGGCTGGGTCGGCCACGACGTGTGGCATGCGCACTGCGTGCAGCTCGACGATGCGGGCATCGGCCTGTTCGCGCGCACCGGCACGGGGGTCGCGCATTGCCCGTGCTCGAACATGCGATTGGCGTCCGGCATCGCGCCGGTGAAGAAGATGCGGCTCGCGGGCGTGCCGGTCGGGCTTGGCGTGGACGGTTCCGCGTCGAACGACGGCGCGCAGATGGTGGCCGAGGTACGTCAGGCGCTGCTGCTGCAACGGGTCGGTTTCGGGCCCGACGCGATGACCGCGCGCGAAGCGCTCGAGATCGCGACGCTCGGCGGTGCGAAGGTGCTGAACCGCGACGACATCGGCGCGTTGAAGCCGGGCATGGCCGCGGATTTCGCCGCGTTCGACCTGCGTCAGCCGCTGTTCGCGGGCGCGCTGCACGATCCGGTCGCGGCGCTCGTGTTCTGCGCGCCGTCGCAGACGGCGTACACGGTGGTGAACGGGAAGCTGGTGGTGCGGGAAGGGCGCCTTGCGACGCTCGATCTGCCGCCGGTGATCGAGCGTCACAACGCGCTGGCGCAAGCACTCGTGGAAGCGTCGCGCTGACGCGTCGGCGGGGAGGTCGCGCCGCACGTCGCGCGGCCGTTGCCGTCACACCCGCCGCGCAACGGCGTGCCCGGCGGGCGCGTGGCGCGCGCCGTATGCGATTACGCCTCGATCAGCGTGCGGGTGGCCTCGGCGACGAGGCTGCGCAGCCAGCGCACTTCGTCGGAGTAATGGCAGCGCTCGTGCCACAGCTGGTAGTACTGCATCGGCGGGAAGTCGAGCGGCGCCGGCACGACGGACAGCGGCAGGAACTTCGCGTAGTGATCGGCGAACAGCCGCGTGGTCGTGAAGATCAGGTCCGACTTCACGAGCACGTAAGGCGCGAGGTTGAAGTACGGCAGCGTGACGACCACGTGGCGCTTGAGCCGTTCGCGCGCGAGATGCACATCGATCGCGCCGCGCTGGCCGACCGAGTACGGCGTCGGCGCGAGATGCGGCGCGTTCAGGTACTGGTCGAGCGTGAGCCCGCCGCGCTTCGCGAACGGATGCGTGTTGCTCATCAGGCAGACGATTTCGTCGACGAACAGGTTCGACAGGTGCAGCTGCTCGGGCGGTTCGGGCCAGTTGCCGACGACGATGTCGAGCTTGCCGTCTTCCAGCGCGAGCTCGTAGTCGAACGCGGGGCCGAGCGAATGGAACTCGAGCGTCGCATTCGGCGCGGCCAGGCGGAAGCGTTCGACGACGGTCGGTACGAACAGCACGTTCAGGTAATCGGGGCAGCCGATCCGGTAGCAGCGGATCGACGTGGCCGGGTCGAAGTTGTGCTGCTGAAACTTGATGCGCTCGATTTCGCGCAGCGCGTTCTGCACGGGCTCGAGCAGGCGCAGCCCGTATTCGGTCGGCACCATGCCGGATTTGCCGCGCACCAGCAGCGGATCGCCGGTGATGTCGCGCAGGCGGCGCAGCGCGGCGCTGATCGCCGGTTGCGATTGGTTCAGTTTGACGGCCGCGCGCGTGACGCTGCGCTCCATCAACAAGGTGTGCAAGACGCGCAAGAGGTACGTGTCGATCGCCTCGCGTTGCTGACTCATGTTATCTCCGGTTTATATGGCTGGGCTGATCGAGGAATGGGGTGGGTATATCGTTTTTAATATGAACGAAAATCAGCGTCAAGAGATGGATACCCGCGGCTACCCGCCGGCCGGGCCTCGACAAGGGGCCGGAACGGGGCGAAATGCAGGCGAGCGCAGCGCCGCACGGATGCGCATTGCACGCATCCGGTGGTGGGGCGTCGCGTGGCGCGTGCGGCGCGTCAGTCGTCGATACGCATGCCGACCTTCAGCGTGACCTGCCAGTGCACGACCTGGTCGCCTTCGATGTGGCCGCGCGTTTCGGTCACCTGGAACCAGTGCAGGTTGTGCAGCGTCTTGCCGGCTTTCGAGATCGCGTTGCGGATCGCGTCGTCGCTCGATTGCTGCGACGAACCGGTCAGTTCGATCAGCTTGTACACGTGGTCGCTCATGATGCGCTCCCTGGGATATCGGTCTGTATTGCCGGGGCAACGCGCGGTCCCGAAGCGGTTCCGCTACGGTTCCGCTACGGTCCCGCTACGGTCCCGTGCATGCCCGGCTTCTTGAGTGATAGGTATGATGGGCGGCAACTGCAACCCATATCGGAGATGAGGCGCATCGTGGAGGTCGGATTTTGCGGACCAGGATTGATGGGCGCGCCGATGATTCGGCATTTGCTGGCGGCCGGGCATCGCGTGAGCGTATGGAATCGCTCGCGCGACAAGGCCGACGCGCTGGTGAAGGACGGCGCGCAGGTGGCGGGCATGCCGCACGAGCTGGCCGAGCGCGTCGAGACGGTGTTCGTGTGCGTGCTCGACGGCCGGGCGGTCGGCGACGTCGTGTTCGGCGAGCACGGGCTGCTTTCCGGCGACGCGAACGCGCGCCGCCTGCGACGCATCGTCGATCATTCGAGCATTCCGCCCGCCGCCACGCGCGACTACGCGGCGCGCGCGGCCGCGCTCGGGGTCGGCTGGGTCGATGCGCCGGTGTCCGGCGGCGTGCCGGGCGCGCAGGCCGGCACGCTCGCGGTGATGGCCGGCGGCCGCGCGGCCGATCTCGACGCGGTGCGCGCGCTGATCGACACGTACGCGTCGCGCATCACGCACATGGGCGATGCCGGCGCGGGCCAGACGGCGAAGCTGTGCAACCAGGCGATCGTCACCGCGACGGTCACCGCGATCGCCGAGGCGGTCGGCCTCGCGCAGGCGAGCGGCATCGACGCCGCGCGTCTGGCCGAGGCGCTGGCCGGCGGCTGGGCCGATTCGGTGCTGCTGCAGACGTTCGTGCCGCGCATGACGTCGGGCGGTCATCCGCCGATCGGCGCGCTCAGTACGTTCCAGAAGGATGTCGATGCCATCGCCGACGCCGCGCGCGACACCGGCGCGGTGATGCCCGTGTCGGCCACCGTGCAGCAGGTGCTCAGGCTCGGCGCCGCGCAGGGACTCGCCGGCGCAGATTTCGCCGCGTTCATCGACATCGTGCGGCCGGGCAACGGCCGCCAGCAGGCGTCGTGACGGGCAAGCGGGGCGTGTGAATGGCAGATGGGCCGCCCGGAGGCGGCCCATCGAATGACTGGCGGATCAGCCGAGCGAGCGGGGTGTCGTGTCGCCCGCGTTCTGACGGCCGAGGCCGCCGCGCAGGCTCGCCTTCGTGCCTGCACCAAACTCGGGCAGGATGCGCGCCCGCGCCCGGCTGGCGAACACGAGGAAGCCGAAGCCGTTCGCTTCGTACCAGTATCCGCCGT
Source organism: Burkholderia sp. BCC0398 (assembly GCF_902833245.1). Classification (NCBI taxonomy): domain Bacteria; kingdom Pseudomonadati; phylum Pseudomonadota; class Betaproteobacteria; order Burkholderiales; family Burkholderiaceae; genus Burkholderia; species Burkholderia sp. BCC0398. Next base: position 184,271 of record NZ_CADFEM010000006.1, on the reverse strand, counting down.
TCTCGAGGCCGTCGAGCGGCTGCTCGAGCGCATTCGCGATCGATTCGATGCAGCGCTTGCGCAGCTCGGCGATGGCCGGATAGGGCGGCTGCGCGCCGCGCACGCTGCACAGAAGCACGTCGAGGCCCGGCAGCACGTGCGCATAGAGGACGGGTTCGTCCTGCGCGCGAGCGCGGGCAATCTTGGTGTCGAGCTGGGCAAACGGCTTCGAGTGGCGCAAGACCGCGAGGAACGACTCCTGGCCATCCTGCGGCGCACGCCGACGTTTTTTCGGGAAGGACATAAACACTCGCCTCAAAAACAATTGCAAGAAATGCGGCACTTTCATGCGACCCACTCCCGGCTATGTACGCCGCATGTCGATCCTTTATAGCACACGAAAATGCTGCATTCGTGCAGTACGACGATCAATGTCTCCCGTCGACCTGCTCGCCATGATCGACACAGCCAGCGTCTTGGCGCCCGTACTGTCGTTTAGTCTCCATCATAGACCTGCTTTTCCCGCGCGTGCATTCGCTCGTCACAAAAAAGTGAGATACGCCGCATGCGGCGGTGCATCGCATGCGCAATAAAAAGGCCCGCGCGGGGCGGGCCTGGCTGGCGGAGCGTGTCGCGGTCAGCGCTGCTTGAGCGAATCGCGGATCTCGCGCAGCAGCACGATGTCTTCCGGCGTCGCGGCCGGCGCGGCTTCGTCCGGCTTGCGCAGCTTGTTGATGAATTTCACCATCAGGAAAATGATGAACGCAAGGATCACGAAATTGATCGCCACGGTGATGAACGAGCCGTAGCCGAATGCGGCGACGCCCGCGGCCTGCAGGTCCTTGAACGAATCGGGATTACCCTTGAACGACGGCGGGATGGTGCCGAGCAGAACGAACTTGTTCGAGAAATCCAGGCCGCCGGTCAGCACGCCGATGACCGGCATGATGAGGTCCTTCACGACCGAGTCGACGATCTTCGAGAACGCGCCACCGATGATCACGCCGACGGCGAGATCCATCACGTTGCCCTTGACGGCGAACTCCTTGAATTCCTTGATGATGCTCATGAGCGGCTTTCTCCTGGTTGGGGCGGGGGGAGGCGTGCCGCGACGCGCAGGATTGCTTTGCGTCGAATGAAGGTCGGTGGCACGCCGATGGCCGCATGATAGCGAACGTGCCCTATTGCCGGTAGCCCATCTTGAAATGATTGACAAATCCGCGCGTCGGCGCGGCCGGTCATGCCGCAGCGCGTGGCGTGCGTGGCCGAGCGTCGACATGCAGGTCGACACCCGGTGCACCCGTACTCACTCAGGTGTTGTCGTCGGTCCAGCCGTCGTCGTTGCTGCCGAGATCCATCCCGCTGCCGCCGCTGTTGCCGTCGCTCCAGCTCGAATCGTCGCCGCGGCCGAGGTCGAAGCCCGGATCGGTGTCCTGCCGACGGTTTTCGCCGTCGACGATCACGTCGCGTTCGACCACGCGCTCGCGGCCACCGGACATCGCTTCGCCGAGCAGCACGCCGGTCAGGAGCCCGCCCATTCCGCCGCCGAAACCGCCACCTTGCTGGATCACGACGGGCGGCTGCTGTTGCGGATACGGTGGTTGCGGCGGGTAGGGCTGCTGCTGATACGGCTGACCCTGGGCGCCCGTCATGCGGTCGGCTTCCTGCGCGTACACCGAGCCGCTGCCGTTCGCTGGCGCCGTGGGCTGCGCGGCCGGGTCGGGGCGGCCTTCGACGCGCGCCTTCACGCTCGCGTGGCGCTGTTCGAGTTCATCGACGCGATACGGCGGCACCGGATTCTTGCCGTTCGACAGCGTCTCGACGAGCGTGCGCGCGTCGTTCTCGATCGCTTCGAGTTCGCCGGTCAGCGCCGCGGCGCCGGGCGCCGTCGACAGTTTCGCATCGAGCTTCAGCGGCCGGATGTCGTTCAGCACGTCGGTCGCGCGCTTGAGCTGCGTGCGGCGTTCGTCGTCGGCACGGCCGTTGTCGGCCGTGCGCGCGCGCCGCAGCGTCCAGCGCAGCACCAGCGCGATCACGGCGACGATCAGCCCGAGGCCGATCCACATGCCGGTCGACGGGCCGTGTTTTTCGGCCGGCGCGACGGCGGGGGCGAGCCCCGGCTGCAGCGTGCCGGCCTGCGTGGCCGACGGCGTGTTGCCGCTCACGCGCGCGGCGTCGGCGCGAATGCGCGACTCCGTCTGCGCGAAGCGCGACGCGTCGGTGAACTTCAATTGCGGATCGAGCGATTTCGCGCGCTGCAGTTGCGCGAGCGCGTCGGACGCGCGGCCTTCGCGGTCCAGCACCTGCGCGTACAGATAGCGCGCATGCGCGTTGTTCGGATGGGCGTCGATGACTTGCGACAGCTGCGTGTCGGCTTGCTGCCAGTTGCGCTGCGCGATCGACTGCTCGACCTGCTGAAGCGACGGGACCGCAAACGCGGCGGACGACAGCAACATCAGCGACAGGCCGAGTGCGGCGAGAGATTTCTTCATGGTCGAACCGGGCGCATGCGCCCGTCTCCTGACGATCGGTTCGCGCCGCGCGCCCGGGCCGGGGCGCGGCGCGGTGGCCCGCGGCGGCGGTTACTGCGCGGGCGTATCGAGCTGCTTCTTCAGCGCGGCGAGGCGATCTTCCACCGACGGGCCCTTGTTCAGCGCGGCGAGCTTGTCGTCGAGCGCCTTGCCGCTCGACGTGTCGGCCGAATTGAGACGCGCGTCCGAGCGGGCGTTCTGCAGCGCGACCTTGTCCTCGAGCTTCTGGAAATCCTCGGACAGGTTCTTGCCGCCGATGCCGCCCAGCGCGCTGGCGGCCACGTCCTTCGCCTGCGCGATTTCCTGCTTCGCCTGCAGGATGTTCGAGCGCGCATTCAGGTCGTTGCGGCGCTGACGCATGTCGGCGATCTGCCCCTTCAGCTTGTCGACCGACGGCTCGAGCGTCGCCAGCTCGGCCGCGAGCGCATCGCGCTCGGCTTCCGCGTTCGACTGGGCCGCGAGCGCCTCGCGGGCGAGCGCTTCGTCGCCGCCTTGCAGCGCGCGCTTCGCGCCGTCCTCGTACTTCTTCACCTTGTCGTCGGCCGCATCGCGCTTGCTGCGCTGGGTTGCGACCTGTGCCTCGATCTCGATCAGCGAATTCTCGGCACGGCCGATGCTGTCGTCGAGCTCCCGCACGATCTGCCGTGCGTCGCGCGACGGATCCTGTACCGAATCGGCCGCATCGTTCAGCAGGCCTTTGATCGTGCGCGAAATAGAGTCGAAAAGCGACATGAAATCCTCCGTGGTTGAAAGGCGCCGCGTGACCGCGGCAATGCCCGTCGCGAGCCGGTCCCGCTTCGGTTCCGGCCCGCGTGAGCCGGCGGATATTACACCACCGGTTCACTTAAATACGGCTTAAACGCGCGAGTTCAAGCGGCTCGCGCATCGGGACGCCAACCTTTCGCGACTGAAAGAAAATCGCCTGCGTGCGCCGTATTGCGTGTCCATCATAGGCCGAGGATGCCGACAATACGTGCCGCAAATCACGGCATTGCGGGAATTTTTACAAAAAATCGCGAAGGCACCCGGTCGATTTCATTAAAATGCGCTGTCACGTCGCGGGAACGGATCGCCGCGCGGCGGGGTCTGTCGACGTGACAGCCGCATCTCGATGCACCCACTCTGATTCATCCGCTTGCATTTCCGCATGCGTCCGAGGGCGCCACGTACGCCCGCCATTCCGACATGCCAATTATCAAACGACCGCCTTCTTCTTCCGACAGGAACGAACCCCACTACACGCTGCGCCGTTCGCCGTCCGGGGCCTATTACCCCGATGACGACGATCGCGACGACGGCCGCCGCGCGCAGCAGCGCGGTGGCGGTGGCGGAGGGCGCCGCCGCACGTTCGGCTCGCGCGTCGCGCTGTGGTTCGTCGGCTTGTTCGCGACGCTGGCCGTCGTCGGCGCGCTGATCGTCGGCTACGCGCTGGTCGTGATGGCGCCGCAACTGCCGTCGCTCGATGCGCTGACCCATTACCAGCCGAAGGTGCCGCTGCGCGTCTTCACCGCCGATCACGTGCTGATCGGCGAGTTCGGCGAGGAGCGCCGCAGCCTCGTGCGCTTCCAGGACATTCCCGACGTGATGAAGAAGGCCGTGCTCGCGATCGAGGACTACCGCTTCTACGAGCACGGCGGCGTCGATTTCCTCGGCATTCTGCGCGCGGGCGTGGCCGACCTGATGCACGGCGGCGCGCGCCAGGGTGCGAGCACGATCACGATGCAGGTCGCGCGCAACTTCTTCCTGTCGAGCGAGAAGACCTACACGCGCAAGATCTACGAGATGCTGCTCGCGTACAAGATCGAGAAGGCCCTGACGAAGGACCAGATCCTCGAGCTGTACATGAACCAGATCTATCTCGGCCAGCGCTCGTACGGCTTCGCGGCCGCGGCGCGCGTGTACTTCGGCAAGGACCTGAAGGACATCACGGTCGCCGAAGCGGCGATGCTCGCGGGGCTGCCGAAGGCGCCGTCCGCGTACAACCCGGTCGTCAATCCGAAGCGCGCGAAGGTGCGTCAGGAATACATCCTGAAGCGCATGCTCGACATCGGCTACATCACGCAGCCGCAGTACGACCAGGCGATCAAGGAAGAGATTCACGTGCGCACGCCGGGCAACCAGTACGCGGTGCACGGCGAGTACGTCGCCGAGATGGTGCGGCAGATGATGTACGAGCAATACAAGGACGAAACCTATACGCGCGGGCTGACCGTTACGACGACGATCAATTCGGCCGACCAGGAAGCCGCGTATCAGGCCGTGCGTCGCGGCATTCTCGACTACGAGCGCCGTCACGGCTATCGCGGCCCCGAAGCGTCGATCAACTTGCCCGCGGCCGGCGACGAGCGCGACGAGGCGATCGACGACGCGCTCGCCGACCACCCGGACAACGGCGACCTGCAATCGGCGGTCGTGCTGTCGGCATCGCCGAACGCGGTCGAGGTGCAGTTCGTCGGCGGCGCGACCACGACGATCGGCCCGGCCGGGCTGCGCTTCGTGTCGGCCGCGCTGAGCCCGCGCGCGAACAACGCGCTGCGGATCAAGCCGGGCTCGGTCGTGCGCGTGCTGAAGGACGGCAAGACGGGCTGGCAGGTCGTGCAACTGCCGCAGGTCGAGGGCGCGCTCGTCGCGATCGCGCCGCAGGACGGTGCGATCCGCTCGCTCGTCGGCGGCTTCGACTTCAACAAGAGCAAGTTCAACCACGTGACGCAGGCGTGGCGGCAGCCGGGCTCGTCGTTCAAGCCGTTCATCTACTCGGCGTCGCTCGACAAGGGGCTCGGACCGGCGACGATGATCAACGACGCGCCGCTGTACTTCCCGCCGAGCGTGCCGGGCGGCACCGCGTGGGAGCCGAAGGACGACGACCAGCCGGACGGCCCGATGACGATGCGCACCGGCCTGCAGCGGTCGAAGAACCTGGTGTCGATCCGGATCCTCGCGTCGATCGGCACGCAGTATGCGCAGCAGTACGTGACGCAGCGCTTCGGCTTCGATCCGGCGAAGACGCCGCCGTACCTGCCGATGGCGCTCGGCGCGGGCCTCGTGACGCCGCTGCAGCTCGCGACCGGCTACGCGGTGTTCGCGAACGGCGGTTACAAGGTCGATCCGTACCTGATCGCCGAAGTCGACGACGCGCGCGGCCAGCCGCTGCAGAAGTCGCAGCCGGTGGTCGCGGGCGGCACGGCGCCGCGCACGATCGAAGGCCGCAACGCATACGTGATGAACAGCCTGCTGCACTCGGTCGCGACGGGCGGCACGGGCGCGGGCACCAACGCGCTGGGCCGCAACGACCTGCAGGGCAAGACGGGTACCACGAACGACGCGAAGGACGGCTGGTTCGCCGGCTATCAGCAATCGCTCGTCGCGGTCGCGTGGATGGGCTTCGACCAGCCGAAGAGCCTCGGCAGCCGCGAATTCGGCGCACAGCTCGCGTTGCCGATCTGGGTGAACTACATGCGCACCGCGCTGAACGGCGTGCCCGAGCAGCAGATGCCGATGCCGGACGGCCTGACGACGATCGACGGCGAGCTGTACTACGCCGATCGCACGCCGGACAACGGCTTCGTCGCGAACGTCGACATCAACCCGGCCGAGAACGCGATCAGCGCGAACGACGCACTCGGTTCGGCCGGCGCGGCCGGGCTGGCGCCGCCGCCCGTCACGCCGCAGGAGAAGCAGCAGATCATGGACATGTTCGAGAGCAAATAAGCGGGACGCTGGGCTTCAGCCATGCGACGGGCGCCTTCGGGTGCCCGTTTTTTTGCGCGCGGCCGCCAGCGGAAGACGGTGAATCAGAACGACGCGCAGGCCGGCACGACGGTCATGCCGACCGATTGCTGGTGAAATCGCTCGACGTACGCTTGCCGGATCGCGGCGAGCCGCGTGCGCGTGTCGCGCGTATCGTCGGCGATGATACGGAGCACGAAGCTGTCTTCGCGCGTGATCGCGCCGCTCGAGCGGTCGCGCCACTGGCCGTGCGTGTCCCAGTAGGTGAGGCCGTCGGGGAAGCGCGGCGTGACCGTGTCGGCGAGGAAGGCCGCGCGTTCGGCATCGGTGACGGGGCCGCGGCCGGCGACGTCGCGCCCGAACAGCAGGTCGGCCTGCAGCATGCGGCTTTCGCCCGGTTGCGTGCAGGCCGCAGGTTGCGCGTGGGAGGTGGGCGAGGGCGGTGCCGCGCAACCGGCGAGCAGCGCGAATGCAATCGAGCATGCGGCCAGCCGCCGCATCTGCCCATTTCGTGACGATCGACCTTCGCGCGCGCAAAACGCTGCGCGCTCAATCACTTGCGAGCGGGTCCGGCGGGTTATCAACAGGGCTGTCAACATAATCTGGGGATAACCCTAGGATGGCCGGCGCACGCGGGATGCGGCGTCAGTGCCGCAGTTGCGCGTGCGCGAGATGCATGCCGAGTGTGGCGGGGTCGGTATTCGTGCCCGACAGCAGCACGCCGACGCGCTTGCCCTGCAGCGTTTCGCGCAGCGGGCCGAGCAGCGCGGCGAGCGCGGCCGCGCAGGCCGGCTCGACCGACAGTTTCAGGTGCGAGAACAGGAACAGCATCGCGGCGCGCAGCGCGTCGTCGGAGACGGTGACGATGCGGTCGAGGTGGCGCCGGCACAGCTGGTAGCTGTATTCCTCGGTGTGCGGCGCCATCAGCGAATCGGCGATGGTCTGCATCGCGCTCATCTTGATCGTGTGATTGGCCGCGAAGCTGCGGCTCATCGCGTCGGCGCCTTCCGGCTCGACGCCGTACACGTGCACGCGCGGGTTCGCGAGCCGCAGCGCGGTCGCCATGCCGGCCGCGAGCCCGCCGCCGCCGATCGGCACGATCACCGCGTCGAGGTCCGGCGTCTGCGTCGCCCATTCGTAGCCGAGCGTCGCGGTGCCGAGGATCGTGTGATAGCCGTTGAACGGATGAATGAAGAAGCGGCCTTCCTCGGCCTCGATGCGCCGCACGAGATCGAACGCCTGCGACGCGCTGCCGGCCAGCACGACTTCCGCGCGGTACTGCTTGCACTGCGCGATGCGCGTCGGACTCGCGGTATGGAACATCACGACCTTCGCGCTGCTGCCGAGCCGCATCGCCGCATACGCGACGGCCGCCGCATGATTGCCGGCCGACACGCAGGTGACGCCGGCGTTCTTGCGGGCTTCGTCGAGCGCGAGCAGATGCGTGAACGCGCCGCGCGCCTTGAAGCTGCCGCTTGCCTGCAGCAGCTCGAACTTGAAGTTGACGTGCGTGCCTTCGAGGGAGGGCAGGTCGGCGCGTTCGAACACGGGCGTGCGCGCGACCCACGGCGACAACGCGAAATGCTGTGCGGCGATTTCGTCGAGCGTCGGAATCGGCTCGCCGTCGATCGTCGTATGGGCAGTGCCCTGTTGTTCAGTCGACATGACGTGGCGGGTAGCGGAGTGGGCCGGCCCGCACACGCGGGCCGGCGTGGCGGGAGGCAGTCAGTGCGCGTCGACCGACATGCTGCGGATGAACTTGCGCAGGAACTGCTCGCAGCCGGCGAGCTGCGCGAGCTCGACATATTCGTTCGGCTTGTGCGCCTGCTCGATGTTGCCGGGCCCGCACACGACGCTCGGGATGCCCGCGCGTTCGAACAGCCCGGCCTCGGTGCCGTACGCGACCTTGCGCTTGTCCTGGTCGGCCGTCAGCGCGCGCACGAGCTGCGTGATCGCCGCCTGTTCGGTTGCGTCGAGGCCGGGCGCCGCGGCGATCTTCGAGAACTCGATCGCGGCGTTCGGATGCTCGCGCCGCATCTGCGGCAGCAGCGTTTGCTGCGCATACGCTTCGATGCGCGTAAAGATCTGCTCGGGATCGAGCGTCGGCAGGTTGCGGAATTCGAAGTCGAAGCGGCACTCGGCCGGCACCGTGTTGATCGCGTTGCCGCCCTGGATCGTACTCGTCTGCGCGGTCGTGAACGGCACGTCGTACAGCTCGTCGAACGGGCCTTCGGCGCGGAAACGGTCGGCGATGTCGCGGATGTGGCAGATGAGGCGCGCCGCATACTCGATCGCGTTGAGCCCCTTCGGGGTCAGCGACGAATGCGCGGCGTGGCCGCGCACGCAGCAGCGGTACGCGTTGATGCCCTTGTGCGCGATGATCGGCCGCATGCTGGTCGGCTCGCCGACGATGCAGCCCGACGGCTGCACGCCGCGCTTCACGAGATCGGCGATCATCAGCGGCGCGCCGGCGCAGCCGATTTCCTCGTCGTAGGACAGCGCGAAATGGATCGGCTTCGCGAGCTTGGTTGCCTGCATCTCGGGCAGCAGCGCGAGCGCCGCGCCGATGAAGCCCTTCATGTCGCAGGTGCCGCGGCCGTACAGGCGGCCGTCGCGGATTTCCGGCGCGAACGGGTTGCTGTCCCATTGCTGGCCGTCGACCGGCACGACGTCGGTGTGGCCCGACAGCACGATGCCGCCGTTCGTCGAACCGTCGTGCGCGGGCACGGTGGCAAACAGGTTCGCCCAGCCCTCGCGCGGATCGTGCGTGATCGTCGATGCGATGCCTTTCGCGGCGAGCGCGTCGCGCACCGTTTCGATCAGGCCGAGGTTCGGCACGCGGCTCGTCGTGTCCATCGACACGAGTTGCTTGACCCAGGGCAGGCTGACGAGCGATGCGTCGCCTTCGGTGGCGGCGGACGGCGCCGTCGCGTCGAGAGTGGACATGGCAAAACTCCGTCTGATGAATGGGAAATCATACTCAAAAACGCGCCGGCCCGCCTTCGTCGGGCGCGATGCGGTGCAGCAACGTCGCGCCCGTCAGGATGGCATCAGCGGGCCGCGACGGCCGCCCCCTGTTTCGGGCCGAGCGCGCGCAGCGTTTCCTTGATCGTCGATACGCGGATCGCGAGATCGGGCGAGCGCGTCTCGATGCGCAGCTTGTCCTGGCCCGCGAGCTTGATGTGGCGATGCTTCTGCACCATCTCGATGATCCGCATCGGGTCGATCGGCGGATTCGGCTCGAACTGCAGGCCGATCGCGACTTCGCTCGCATCGATCTTCACGATGCCGAGCGGCTTCGCGGCGATCCGCAGCCGGTGCGTCTCGACGAGCGCGTGCGCCTGCGGCGGCAGCTTGCCGAAGCGGTCGATCAATTCCTCCTGGATGCCGTCGATCGCGTCGCCGTGCTCGCAGTTCGCGAGCCGCTTGTACAGCGACAGCCGCTCCTGCACGTCCGCGCAGTAGTCGGCCGGCAGGATCGCGGGCGCATGCAGGTTGATTTCGGTCGTCGCGGCGAGCGGGGCGGTGAGGTCGGGCTCCTTGCCGTTCTTCAGCGCCTTCACCGCGTCGTTCAGCATGTCCGTATAGAGCTGGAAGCCGATCTCGTGGATTTCGCCCGACTGCTTGTCGCCGAGCACCTCGCCGGTGCCGCGGATCTCGAGGTCGTGCATCGCGAGATAGAAGCCCGAGCCCAGTTCCTCCATTTGCTGGATCGCTTCCAGCCGGCGCTGCGCCTGCTTGGTCAGCGACTGCGGATCGTGCACCAGCAGGTACGCGTACGCCTGGTGGTGCGAGCGGCCAACGCGGCCGCGCAACTGGTGAAGCTGCGCGAGGCCGAACTTGTCCGCGCGGTGCATGATGATCGTGTTCGCGCTCGGCACGTCGATGCCGGTCTCGATGATGGTCGTGCACAGCAGCACGTTCGCGCGCTGCGCGACGAAATCGCGCATCACGCGTTCGAGTTCGCGCTCGTGCATCTGGCCGTGCGCGATCACGATGCGCGCTTCGGGCACGAGCGCCTCGAGCATCGCCTTGCGGTTCTCGATCGTCTCGACCTCGTTGTGCAGGAAGTACACCTGGCCGCCGCGCTTCAGCTCGCGCAGCATCGCCTCGCGGATCACGCTTTCCTCCTCGCGGCGCACGAAGGTCTTGATCGCGAGCCGCTTCTGCGGCGCGGTCGCGATCACCGAGAAATCGCGCAGCCCTTCGAGCGCCATCCCGAGCGTCCGCGGGATCGGCGTCGCGGTGAGCGTCAGCACGTCGACTTCCGCGCGCAGCGCCTTCAGCGCTTCCTTCTGGCGCACGCCGAAGCGGTGTTCCTCGTCGATGATCACGAGGCCGAGGCGCTTGAACTGCACGTCCGACGACAGCAGCTTGTGCGTGCCGATCACGATGTCGACGCTGCCTTCGTTGATCTGCGCGATCGCCGCGTTCACTTCCTTCGCGGTCTTGAAGCGCGACAGCTCGACGATCCGCACCGGCCAGTCCGCGAAGCGGTCGGCGAAGGTCTGCGTGTGCTGCTCGGCGAGCAGCGTGGTCGGCGACAGCAGCGCGACTTGCTTGCCGCCGAGCACCGCGATGAATGCCGCGCGCAGCGCGACCTCGGTCTTGCCGAAGCCGACGTCGCCGCACACGAGGCGGTCCATCGGCTTGCCGCTCGTCATGTCGCCGATCACGGCCGCGATCGCCGCGGCCTGGTCGGGCGTTTCCTCGAAGCCGAAGCTTTCCGCGAATTTCACGTAGTCGCGCGGGTCGAGCGAGAACGCATGGCCTTCGCGGGCCGCGCGGCGTGCGTACAGGTTCAGCAACTCGGCGGCCGTATCGCGGATCTGCTGCGCGGCCTTGCGCTTCGCGCGCTCCCACTGGCCGGAGCCGAGCGCGTGCAGCGGCGCGCTGTCGGGGTCGGCGCCGCTGTAGCGCGAGATCACGTGCAGTTGCGCGACGGGCACGTAGAGCTTGCTGTCGCCCGAGTATTCGAGATGCAGGAATTCGGTTTCGCCCTCGCCGAGATCCATCGACACGAGGCCCATGTAGCGGCCGATGCCGTGCTGCGCGTGGACGACCGGATCGCCGACCTTCAGCTCCGACAGGTCGCGCACCATCGCGTCGACGTTGCTCGCCTGTTCCTGCCGGCGGCGGCCCGCGCGGCGGCCGAGCGCGCCGTACAGCTCGGTTTCGGTGACGATCGCATAGCCTTCGCCCGGCACCGCGAAGCCGTTCGCGAGCGGCGCGACGCCGAGCGCGAAGCGTTCGTCGCTCGCGAGCCAGCCCGCGAAGTCGTCGTTCGACGCGGGGCGCAGGTGGTGTTCGGCCAGCAGTTGCAGGATCGTCTCGCGGCGGCCGGCCGATTCGACCGTCAGCAGCACGCGCTTGCCCGACGATTCGACGAACGTGCGCAGCGACGCGAGCGGATCGTCCGCATGGCGGTCGACGGTCAGTTCGGGCAGCGCGGTCGCCCAGCCGCCGGCCGGCTGCGCGGGCAGCACGACGCGCGCGAACGGCTTCGCGAACGCGAAGAAATCCTCGTCGGACAGGAACAGCCGCTGCGGCTCGAGGATCGGCCGCTCGCGATCGTGTGCGAGGAACGCGTGACGCTGCTTCGTATCGGCCGTGAAGCGGCGGATCGACGCGTCGAGATCGCCGGTGAACACGAGGTGCGCGTCCTGCGGCAGGTAGTGGAACAGCGTGGCCGTCTCGTCGAAGAACAGCGGCAGGTAGTACTCGATGCCGGCCGACGGCACGCCGTTGCCGATGTCCTTGTAGATCGGCGCGCGACTCGGATCGCCTTCGAAGGTTTCGCGCCAGCGGCTGCGGAAGGCCGTGCGCGCCGCTTCGTCGAACGGGAACTCGCGGCCGGGCAGCAGGCGCACGTCGCGCACCGGATAGAGGCTGCGCTGCGTGTCGGGATCGAACGCGCGAATCGAATCGACCTGGTCGTCGAACAGGTCGATCCGGTACGGCAGCGGCGAACCCATCGGGTACAGGTCGATCAGCGAGCCGCGCACGCAGTATTCGCCGGGCCGCACGACCTGGCTCACGTGCTCGTAGCCGGCCAGCGTGAGCTGCGCCTTCAGCTTCGCCTCGTCGAGCCGCTCGCCCTGCGCGAACGCGAACGTGTACGCGGCCATGAACGACGCGGGCGGCATCCGGTACAGTGCGGTGGTCGCGGGCACGAGCAGGATGTCGCAGCGGCCCTCGCCGAGGTCGTGCAGCGTGGCGAGGCGCTCGGACACGAGGTCCTGGTGCGGCGAGAAGGTGTCGTACGGCAGCGTTTCCCAGTCGGGCAGCAGGCGCACGCGCGCATCGGGCGAAAAGTAGCGGATTTCCTGCGACAGCCGCTGCGCGTCGACCGCGTTCGCGCAGATCACCGCGAGGAGCGGCACGTCCTGGCGGTTGTCGGCGAGATAACGGGCGATGGCGAGCGCGTCGGCGGAGCCGTGCGCGCCGTCGAAGGCAAAACGCTGGCCGGGCTTGACGCGGGCAACGGGTGAAGCGGACGGGGTGGAAGCGTTATCTGGCATAGGGACGACAGGGGTGGCGTGCACGGGCGCATCGCGTGCGCCGGTCGAGACGAAAGACCTATTATAAAATCCGCTTCTCGATTTCACCTTTCCGGCGTTTCCCTTCGTGACTCCCCGACTTTTCGCCCTGATTCCTTGCGCCGGCACGGGCAGCCGTTCCGGTTCGGCCGTGCCGAAGCAATACCGCACGCTGGCCGGCCGCGCGCTGCTGCACTACACGCTCGCTGCGTTCGACGCATGCAGCGAGTTCGCGCAGACGCTCGTCGTGCTCGCGCCCGACGATTCCCATTTCGACGCGCGCCGCTTCGCGGGCCTGCGCTTCGCGGTGCGCCGCTGCGGCGGCGGCTCGCGGCAGGCGTCGGTGCTGAACGGGCTGCTGGAGCTGGCCGAATTCGGCGCGACCGACCACGACTGGGTGCTCGTGCACGACGCCGCGCGCCCGGGCATCACGCCGGCGCTGATCCGCACGCTGGTCGCGACGCTGAAGGACGACCCGGTCGGCGGGATCGTCGCGCTGCCGGTGGCCGATACGCTCAAGCGCGTGCCGGCCGGCGGCGACGCGATCGCGCGCACCGAGTCGCGCGACGCGCTGTGGCAGGCGCAGACGCCGCAGATGTTCCGCATCGGCATGCTGCGCGACGCGATCCTGCAGGCGCAGCGTGAAGGGCACGACCTGACCGACGAGGCCAGCGCGATCGAATGGGCTGGTCATACGCCGCGCGTCGTGCAGGGCAGCCTGCGCAATTTCAAGGTCACGTATCCGGAAGACTTCGCGCTCGCGGAAGCGATCCTCGCGCGCCCCGCGAACGCTTCCTGACATTCACCCCCTCTCAATCGGAACACGCATGGATTTCAGAATCGGACAAGGCTACGACGTGCACCAGCTCGTCGAGGGGCGCCCCCTCATCATCGGCGGCGTGACGATTCCGTACGAACGCGGCCTGCTCGGCCACTCGGACGCGGACGTGCTGCTGCACGCGATCACCGACGCGCTGTTCGGCGCGGCGGCGCTCGGCGACATCGGCCGCCATTTTTCCGACACGGACGCGGCATTCAAGGGCGCCGACAGCCGCGTGCTGCTGCGCGAGTGCGCCGCACGCATCAAGGCGGCCGGCTTCATGATCCAGAACGTGGACACCACCGTGATCGCCCAGGCGCCGAAGCTGGCACCGCATATCGAAGGGATGCGCGCGAACATCGCGGCCGATCTCGGGCTGCCGCTCGATCGCGTGAACGTGAAGGCGAAGACCAACGAGAAGCTCGGCTATCTCGGCCGCGGCGAGGGGATCGAGGCGCAGGCTGCCACGTTGCTGGTGAAGCAGGGCGGCTGACGACCTTGACGGCGGTGCGTGCGGTTCGCGCCGCACGCACCGCCGCCGAAATGAAAAATGCCACGCGAATGCGTGGCATTTTCGTTTGCAGCAGGCGCGGCTCACGGCCGCGCGCCGTGCAACCGCTTATTCGCCTTCGGCGGCGATCACCTGCGCGGCGGCGTTGATCACCGACGCGATGCGGCCGACGTCGCGCAGTTGCGTCGTCGTCATCCCTTGCTCGTTCTTCAGCAGCGCATAGTGCGACTTCACGCAGAAGTGGCACTTGCCGACGATCGACGCGGCGAGCGCGTACATCTCGAATTTGCGCTTGTCGACGCCGCCGTGCGTCGCGTACGCACCCATCCGCAATTCGGCGCGCTGCGTCTTCAGGTCGGCGTCGTCGGCCATCTCGACATACGGATACCAGGTGTTGTTCATCCCCATCAGCGCGGCCGCCGTCAGCACGGCGTTGGTCTCTTCGGGCGACAGCACGCCGGCTTCGCGGATCGTCTTCACGAGCACCGTGCTCTTCGCCGCGATGGCCGCCGCCAGCGCCACGCCGACCGCATCGGTGCCTTCGAGCGACGAGCGCGAGATCGTGCCATCGAGGTTCAGGCGAATGTCCTTCGCGTAGTCGGGGATACGTGCCTTAATCGAGTCGATGAATTCCATTGATATCTCCTATGGGTTGGCCGTTAAAAAAGCCCGCAGGCAGGACGTGCGCCGCGGGCTTCGTGCATTGCTACGCTTACAGCGTTGCGCCGCCGACTGCGCGGTTGCACGGGCACAGTTCGTCCGTTTGCAGGCCGTCCAGAATGCGCAGGACTTCTTCCGGGCTGCGGCCGACGTTCAGGTTGTTCACCGACACGTGCTGGATCGTGTTGTCCGGATCGACGATGAACGTTGCACGCAGGGCCACGCCGGCTTCCTTGTCGCGCACGCCGAGCTGGTCGATCAGTTCGCCCTTGACGTCGCCGAACGAGTAGTGGTTCAGCTTGTCGAGGTCCTTGTGCTCACGACGCCATGCGAGCTTGACGAATTCGTTGTCCGAGCTGCCGCCGAGCAGGACGGCGTCGCGCTCTTCGAACTGCTTCGTGAGCTTCGCGAATTCGACGATTTCCGTCGGGCACACGAACGTGAAATCCTTCGGATAGAAGTAGATGATCTTCCACTTGCCCGGGAACGACGCTTCGGTGACGGTCTCGAACGCCGACTGGCCGTTTTCCTCGTGATTATTGAAGCCCGGCTTCGCGGCTACGACGGTGAAAGCTTCGAGTTTATCGCCCACGGTTTTCATGCGGATACTCCTGTGTGAGTTGGGAAGAAGACTGAGTCAAGCTACCTCGGTGCTGCAACGATGATGTGACAGCATGGGGAAAACTATAACACTATTAGCAAGGCGCTTCAATAGATTTTGACTAACGACTCTCATAGCTTTTGTCAACCGGGTCGATAGTGTGACGCGCAAGATGCGTGCGCGAGCGTGTCACGCGGTCGCACGCGCCTTGCCGGCGCCGGGGAATTCCAGCGTGACCTCGAGGCCGGCTTCCGGGTGGCGGTTGCGCAGGCGCAGCGCGCCGCGATAGCGGCCGACGAGCCGCAGCACGATCGCCATTCCGAGGCCCGTGCCGTCCGCCTTGGTGCGGGCGGTGTCGACGCGGTAGAACGGCCGCATCACGAGCGGCAGTTGATCCTCGGGAATGCCGGGGCCTTCGTCGCTCACCGACAGCTCGACGCGCGCATGCGACACGCGCGTCTCGAGCGTGATGCGCGAAATGCCGTCCTGTTTGCTCTGACCGTACTTGCGCGCGTTCTCGACGAGGTTGCCGATCACGCGCCGCATGTCGGTCTCGTCGGCTTCGATGATCGCGCTCGGCGCGAGCCGCGTGCGGATCTCGACGCCGTCCTCGCCCGACACGCGCGCGGCGACTTCGTGCGCGACCGACGACAGGTCGACGGGCTCGGGCTTGCGCTGCGACGGGCGCGCATAGTCGATGAAGGCCGCGATGATGCGGTCCATCTGTTCGATGTCGTCGACCATCGCGTCCTTGGTCGCCTGGTCGGACGGGCTCATCTCGGTTTCGAGCCGCAGCCGCGCGAGCGGCGTGCGCAGGTCGTGCGAGATGCCCGCGAGCATCAGCGCGCGATCGGCCTCGAGCTGTTCGAGGTCGCGCACCATCTGGTTGAAGCTGCGGTTGGTGTCGGCCGCGACGCCCATCCCGCGCTCGGGCAGCGGCTCGGGCGCCTGGCCCGAACCGACCTGGCGCGCGGCGAGCGCGAGCCGCGAGAACGGCCGGTTCACGAGGCTCGTGATGAATGCGGAGCCGAACAGCGACAGCGCGAGCGCGAACAACCCCCAGCCGGCCCACTGCAGGCCCGTGACGTTGTCGAGCTGGTCGCGGTCGAGCGCGACCCAGTAATCGTCGTCGTCGATCTTGAAGCTGATCCACACGCCGGGAATGTCGTTGACCGACTGCGCGATCACGGTATCGTCGCCGAGGCGGCTGCGGATGTCGTGTTCGATCAGGCGGTTCAGCGATTCGTCGGGCTGCAGCTTGAACTTGTCGGTTTTCTCGCGCGGGTACACGCGCACGCCCTCGTTGCTCTCGAGATCCTGCAGCAGCGCGCGCCGCAAGTCGGGATCGGAATAGAGCAGGGCGGTGCGCGTGAGCTTCACGACCGCGACGAGCTGGAGCGCGACGCGCTGCGCACGCGGCTCCCGCTCGATCACGCGAAAGCTCTGGAACCACGCGGCGAGACTGACCGAGATCAGCAGCGCGATCAGCAGGAAGGTGCGCCAGAACAGCCCGCCGAACGCGAGCTGCAAAAGGCGCCGGTCGATACGCATGGGACGGGCCGTGGGCGGGGCGAAACCGGGAAGGAAGAAGCTCAGGCGGCGCCGTCCGGGATGAACACGTAGCCGAGGCCCCAGACGGTCTGGATGAAGCGCGGGCTGCCCGGATCCGGCTCGATCAGCTTGCGCAGGCGCGAGATCTGCACGTCGAGGCTGCGGTCGAACACTTCGTATTCGCGGCCGCGCGCGAGTTCCATCAGCTTTTCACGCGACAGCGGCTGGCGCGGATGGCGCGCGAACACCTTCAGCACGGAGAATTCGCCGGTGGTCAGCGGAATTTCCTGGCCGGACTTCGTCAGCGTGCGCGTGGCGAGGTTCAGCGAGAATTCGCCGAACTCGAACACCTCGGTGGTTTCCGACGGCGCGCCCGGCAGTTCGGCCGGCGCCTGGCGGCGCAGCACCGCGTGAATGCGCGCGACCAGTTCGCGCGGGTTGAACGGCTTCGGCAGGTAATCGTCGGCGCCCATCTCGAGGCCGACGATGCGATCGACGTCTTCGCCCTTCGCGGTGAGCATGATGATCGGCGTGCGGTCGTTGCTGCCGCGCAGCCGGCGGCAGATCGACAGGCCGTCTTCGCCCGGCAGCATCAGGTCGAGCACGAGTAGGTCGAAGCGCTCGCGTACCCAGAGCTTGTTCATCGCGGTCGCGTTTTCCGCGACGTAGACGTTGAAACCCTGTTCGCCGAGGTAGCGGCGCAGCAGATCGCGCAGGCGAGGGTCGTCGTCGACGACGAGAATCTTGGAGGGGTTTTTCGTTTCCATGATCGGCATCTTATCGCGAATGGGAATTGACGCACGGCCGGGGATTTTCGTGCGTTACAGTCGGTTACAAAATTTACCCGTAGTGTCGCGCCGAGTAAAGGCAGGCTATAGAGATTCCTTTACTCGAAGCCGAAATTCGGTAGATACTCCCCTGCACTCCATCTTTCATCTTTGCACACCCGAATTCCGCAGGGTTTTTCAAGTACCAGAGGTAACCGGTTGCCGCGTGACGAAGGGAACAAATCGACCAAAGAAGCGAGGACGGTCATGCGATCTGCCCGGATTGCACTGATGCTGACGATCGCGCTTGCCGGTCCGTATGCGTCGAACTTCGCGTATGCGCAGCGCCCCGAGCAGGGCGCATCGTCGCGCAAGCTGCCGCGCGGCAAAGCGCCGCAACCCGATCGCGCCGCCGATATGACGGTCCGTTCCGCCGTGCCTCCCGATCTCGAACAGCGCCGCCGCGACGGGCACATGACGCCCGAAGAGCGGCACCTGTTGCGCCAGCACATCGAAGACGCCGTTCGCGAGCTGTACAAGCGCTGACGCGTGCCGTCATTCTTCTTGCGCGGAAGTGTCCGCGCGGAAAGAATTCGTAGCACTTTTTCCGTCAACTTTCTGCTGCCGAATGCCGTTGTACGGGCATCCGCACCGCCGGTGCGTTCCCGGAGTCCATGACGATGAAAGCGAACGCTGCCGCACCGGCGCCGTCGCCTGCCATGCAGTCGCCGCTCGATGCCGACGACGCACTGTTTTTCCTCAGCCGCACCGGTTTCTCTCCCGCGCCCGCCGAGGTCGCGCGCATCGTCGGCATGACGCGCGCGCAGGTCGTCGCCGACACCCTCGGCAGCGCGCGACGCGAACCCGTCACGACGTGGCCCGACTGGCTCGCCGAGCCGCCGCCGACGCGCGCGCAGCGCCAGGCGCTGACGCCCGACATGCGGCGCGACGAGCAGCGCGAGCGCAATCGCCGCTATGATGCGTTGCGCGCGGCCTGGGTCAACGAGATGGTCGCGACGCCGTCGCCGCTGACCGAGCGCATGACGCTGTTCTGGCATGGGCATTTCACGTCCGGACAGGACAAGGTCCCTTATCCGCAAACGATGGCCGCGCAGAACGCGCTGTTTCGCCGCGAGGCGCTCGGCAACTTCGGCACGCTGCTGCACGCGGTCGCGAAGGACCCGGCGATGCTGCAGTATCTCGACGGCGCGAGCAATCGCAAGGGGCGGCCGAACGAGAATTTCGCGCGCGAGGTGATGGAGCTGTTCACGCTCGGCGAAGGGCACTACACACAATACGACGTGACCGAAGCCGCGCGCGCGATGACGGGCTGGACCGTCGATCCCGATACGCTGCGCTTCGCGGTGCGGCCCGACTGGCACGATGCCGGCGACAAGACGATCCTCGGCGAAACCGGGCCGTTCGACGGCGATGGCTTTCTCGACGTCCTGCTGAAGCGGCCGGGCACCGCGCGTTTCATCGCCGGCAAGCTGTGGCGCGAGTTCGTGTCCGATGCGCCGGAGCCGGGTGCGCTCGATGCGGTGGCCGACCGGTTTCGCGCGAGCGGCTACGACATTCGCGCGGCGCTCGCCGCGCTGTGGTCGACCGACGCGTTCTGGGATCCGCGCAACCGCGGCGTGCTGGTCAAGTCGCCGGCGGAGTTCGTGGTCGGCTCGGTGCGGCTGTTCGACGTGGCATACGGCGATCCGCAGATGCTCGCGGACACCGTGCGCACGCTCGGGCAGAACCTGTTCTATCCGCCGAACGTGAAGGGTTGGCCGGGCGGCGCGCTGTGGATCAACAGCACCACGCTGCTGTCGCGCAAGCAGTTCGTCGAGCAGCTGTTCCGCGCGACCGAGACGGCCGGCATGCGGCCGCCGGCCCGTGGCGCGATGACGCCGCCGCCGAACGCGCGTGCGCACGCGATGCCGGTGATCGACACGGCGTCCGCTGTCGGCCTGCGCGGCCTGCCGGCGAAGCCGGCGCGCGGCGGCCTGCGTTTCGACCTCGAACGCTGGCTCGCCCAGTATCGCGCGCGGCCGCAGGCGGTCGCGGGATTGTCGACCGAACTGCAGTTGCAGCACGCGGTGTTGCAGCTTTCGCCGGTCGCGGCGATCGACACGGATTCGACCGGCAGCGCGTATATCGAGGCGCTGCTGATGGATCCGGCCTATCAACTGAAATGATGCAAACGACGACGAAGCGGGCAGCCGCCGCGGCGGCGAACCAAAGGATGTGCGATGAACCGACGTGATTTTCTGACGCTCGCAGGCGCCGCGGCCGCTGCCGGCGTGTCGATGTGGCAAGCGCCCGCGATGGCGGCTGCCGCGACGCCGGCCGGGCGCAAGTCCGCGACCGGGTATGCGAACGTGCTGATCCTCGTCGAGTTGAAGGGCGGCAACGACGGCCTCAACACGGTGGTGCCGTATGCCGATCCGTTGTATTACCCGCTCCGGCGCAGCATCGGCATCAAGCGCGACCAGGTGCTGCAGCTCGACGCGCAGACGGGGCTGCACCCGTCGCTCGCGCCGCTGATGCCGCTGTGGCGCGACGGGCAGGTCGCGGTCGTGCAGGGGGTCGGCTATCCGCAGCCGAACCTGTCGCATTTCCGTTCGATCGAGATCTGGGACACCGCGTCGCGCTCGGATCAGTACCTGCACGAAGGCTGGCTCACGCGCACGTTCGCGCAGGCGCCCGTGCCGCCCGGTTTCGCGGCGGACGGCGTCGTGCTCGGCAGCGCCGAGATGGGGCCGCTGTCGAACGGCGCGCGCGCGATCGCGCTCGTCAATCCCGCGCAGTTCATCCGTGCGGCCCGGCTCGCCGAACCGTCGTCGCTGCGCGAGCAGAACCCGGCGCTCGCGCACATCATCGACGTCGAGAACGACATCGTGAAGGCGGCCGACCGGCTGCGCCCGCGCGGCGGGATGCGCGAATTCAGGACGGCCTTTCCGGCCGGCGCGTTCGGCACGTCGGTCAAGACCGCGATGCAGGTGCTGGCCGCGTGCGAAGCGTCCGGCCCCGGCGCACAGGACGGTGTCGCGGTGCTGCGCCTGACGCTCAACGGCTTCGACACGCACCAGAACCAGCCGGGGCAGCACGCCGCGCTGCTCAGGCAGTTCGCGGACGGGATGAGCGCGATGCGCGCGGCGTTGATCGAACTCGGGCGCTGGAACGAGACGCTCGTGATGACGTATGCGGAATTCGGGCGGCGCGTGCGCGAGAACCAGAGCAACGGCACCGATCACGGCACGGCCGCGCCGCATTTCGTGATGGGCGGCCGCGTGGCGGGCGGGTTGTACGGTGCGCCGCCGGCGCTCGGGCGGCTCGACGGCAACGGCAACCTGCCGGTCGCGGTCGATTTCCGCCAGCTTTACGCGACCGTGCTTGGGCCGTGGTGGGGGCTCGATGCGACGCGCGTGCTGCAGCAGCGTTTCGATACGCTGCCGCTGCTGAAGGTGTGAGGCGCGCCGCTCAGCGGCGGCGTGCGGCGCGCCACGCGATCCACAGCTTGCGGATCGGCGTGAGCGCAATGCGCTGGTGCAGCACCTGGTAGCCGTCGCGCGCGATTTCGTCGAGCAGCGCCCCGGCCAGCGCGAGCTGCGCGCGCAGTGTGCGCTGCGCGCGACGTTCGGCGGCGGGAATCGCCGCATCGGCGGCCGCGAGCGCTTCGCGCGCGCGGGTCGTCTGGAATTGCAGCAATTCGGTGAAGGCCGGGCTGTAGCGGCGATTCAGCAGATCGGCCGCGGTCACGTTGTAGCGCTGGAGTTCGTCGATCGGCAAATAAATGCGGCCGTGGCGCGCGTCATTGCCGAGCTCCTGCACGAATTGCGCGAGCATCAGCGCGCGGCCGACGTCCGCGGCCCACGGCTGCGGATCGGCCGGGTTCGGCGAACTGGCGCGCGCAACCAGCGACGCGAACGTGCCGCCGACCTGCGCGATATAGCGCTGCAGGTTCGCGAAATCGAGGTAGCGCGCCTGTTCGAGGTCCATCCCGTAACCGTTGACGAGCGTGCGCAATGCATCGGCTTCCGCGGCGATTGCCGGGTGATGCTGCGCGAGCGCCTTCGTGACCGGGTGCGACGGCTGCCCGTCGGCGAGTGCCGCGAGTTCCTTGTGCCACCACGCGAGCTTCGTGTGTCCGACGGTCGGATCGCTGGTTTCCTTGACGGTTTCCTCGAGTTCGCGGCGCAGCGCGAACAGCGCGGTCAGGCGCGGCTGCGTGGCGAGCGGCGCCTGGCGCAGCGCGTAGTAGACGCTGGAGCCGGCGGGGGCGGCCTTTTGCTGACAGTAGTCGTCGAAGTTCACGGGCGAAATCGGGTGGGGGCGGGTTCGGGGGACGCGCGGCGGCGCGCTGCCGAAACGTCGAGCGCGGCATTCTAGCACCGCGACACGACGGGCGCCGGCGGGGCGAGACAACGCCGAACGGATCGGGTAGAATCTCGCGCTCGCCTGATCGGGCGTGCCGGTTTTCGGGCCGGCGTGAGAAGTCCCGGGCAAGCCCCGGGGCGCGTGGAGCACGCATTTTGCGTCCCGCGCGATCAGGCGACGGAAATACGCGTGAGTGGCGAAATTGGTAGACGCACCAGGTTTAGGTCCTGACGCCCGCAAGGGTGTGCCGGTTCGAGTCCGGCCTCACGCACCAGAAGTCGAACGTGCCCCGTCAGGGCACGTTCGCGAAAAAGCGCTGCCGGTCGGCTGACCGCAGCGCTTTTTTGTTGATGGCCGTCAGCCGGGAGGATGCCGTTTGCGCAGGCACGTTAAATCGGCGGCATGTAACATGGCAAAGCCTTTTATACACGCGGGCTGTTCAACCGGGGACCGTCGATGACCCACACCATACGCACGTCGATCGGCGTTCTGGCGCTGATGCTGGCCATGCCGGCTGTCGCGGCCACGCCTGCCGACAACGTGGCGTGGAGCGCCAGACCCGACGCGACCGTCAGGAAGCCGCTGGACTGCTCCGCTTCCACGTCGACTTCCTCGGGGTGGCGGATCGCGGGCGGTGCGCCTCCTTCCGCGGAATCCGTGCTGAAATCGGTTGGTACGGTGCTGGCTGTGTCCGCACTCAGTGTTGTATCGAAGGGCAGCATGCAACAGTCCGGGAACGCATGCCGGCCTGCAAATGGCTCGTAGATGAGCGCTTCGTCGTTTCCGCCGCACTTATTCCCAAAAGCTGCGGATCGCGACGGCCACGATCACCGGCACCGAGAACACCAGCGGAATCGCGAAATACTGCGCTTCGCGATCGACGATCCAGCTATAGATTACCCACGCCGCGCCGATCGCGAACGTGATGAGGCCGACCGTCACGGCGGCGATGTTCAGGGCCAGCTTCGACGGCTGGCGGCGCGTTTTGGCGTTGTCGTTGTTGTCGCGCGGGGACGATTTCATCGGAAGAGTGCGGCCTCGTGCCGGAACAGGGGTAAAGACACAGGAAACCCCATCCGCACCGATCGCGCAAGGGCCGGCACGGGCCGGCCCCGTCACGTTCGTTCCCGCGCGTTACAACCCGAACGACACGGCCAGTTCGTCGAGCAGTGCGCGCTGGAACGCGACGAACCGCTCGTCCGGCTGCTGCGCGATCGCGAGGTCGAGCATCGGATCGGCGACCTCGGTGCGAATGCCGGCCAGTTCCTCGACGATCGCGAGCCCGCAGAACGGCACGTACGCCTCCGAATAGCCGCCTTCGTGAACGATCACCAGTCGCCCGCCGCAATGGCGCTGCGCGGCTTCCTTCACCGCGAGGGTCATGAACCGGTAGCTGTCGGTATGCAGCTGCATGCGCGCGAGTGGATCGACCGCGCTCGCATCGAGGCCGCTCGCGACGACGATCAGCTCGGGGCGGAAGCGCACGAGCGCCGGCAGCACGATCCGCTCGAACGCATGGCGATACGCATCGTCGCCGCTGCCCGCGAGCAGCGGCACGTTCAGGTTCGCGCCGACGCCCGCGCCTTCGCCGCGATCGTCCGCACCGCTGTAGCCGGGCGGGAAGCAGCGGTCCTGGTGCAGCGAGATCGTCAGCGTATCGGGATCGTCGTAGTAGATCGACTGCGTGCCGTTGCCGTGATGCACGTCCCAGTCGATCACCGCGACGCGCTCGATGCCGTGCTTCGCGCGCGCGGCTTCGATCGCGATCGGGATGTTCGCGAGCAGGCAGAAGCCCATCGGGCGGTCGCGCAGGCAGTGATGGCCGGGCGGCCGCGACAGCGAGAACGCGTTCGCCGCGCGCTTGCCGACGACGGCGTCGACCGCCGCGATCGCGAGGCCGGCCGACAGCGCGGCGATCTCGTAGCTGCCCTTGCCGAACGGCGCGAGCTCGCCGAGGTCGCCGCCGTTCGCGTCGCTCAGCGCGCGGAACGCGTCGAGATAGTGCGCGGGATGAATGCGCAGCAGGTCGGCGGCCGTCGCGGGCTCGGCGCCGCGCAGGTCCAACTGCGCGGCGAGGCCCGATGCCTGCACGAGCGACAGGAAGCGGCGCTTCGAATCGGGCGATTCCGCGTAGCCCGCGCTCGATGGCGGCTGGACCCAGCCGCCGACCGGAAAGAACAGCGCGTGCGTGCCGCCGGTATGCCAGAAAGTGCGTTCGTCGGTGAAGAAGGCAGTGCGATTCATGGATGCGTGACCTGTCACGGTTGGGAGGAAACGGAAGAACGGCGATCGATGTGGCGCAGCGCGGCGAACGACACGATCGCGACGGCCGTCGCGGCCGCGAACAGCGCGCGCATCGTGCCGCCGGCGTCGAGCATCAGGCCCGCCAGCAGCGGGCCGGCGGCGAGCCCCGCGCCGATCACGAAATTGAGCGTCGCGACGAGGCGGCCCGACGTGTCGATCTGCGCGACGGTCGCGAGGATGAACGGCAGTACGAAGGTCCACGCGAACTTGAACACGAAGATCGCCGCGCTGTAGCCGCCGGTGTCACGTAGCGCGGCGAGCGCGACGAGCGACGCCGCGAGCAGCCCGTAACCGGCCGCCAGCATTGCGCGCCGCGCGAGCCGGCCGCCCGCGCACGACGCGAGCGCCGCGCCGGCGATCCCCATCACGCTCGCGATCGCGAGCACGTTGCCGGTCGACTGCGGATCGAGCCCGGCCTCGGCCGCCGCGCGGCTCGCGAACGTCCACACGCTGCCGATCGCGAGATAGAACGTCAGCACCGCGGCGATGGCGAGTACGACGAAGCGTCGCGGCGTTCGCGGTGCGTCGCTGCGCGCGGTGTGCGCGGATGCCGTCCGCATGCCGAGCGACGACGGAAAGCCGCGCGACAGCGGCGCCGCGAGCAGCGCGAGCGCGGCGAGCCCGACGTACAGCGCGCGCAGCCCGAATGTGGCGAACACGTGCGGCAGCACGAACAGGCCGGTCGCGCCCGCGATCAGTTGGCCGACGACCCACAGGCCGTACACCCGGTCGCTGTTTTTGCTCGTCGCCGCGCTCGTCATGCAGAGCACCATCAGCGAGCCGCCGCCGAGCGCGGTGAAGGCGCGCAGCGCGAGCAGCGCGGCAAAGCCCGGCATCCAGAGCGCGGTCAGCAGGTTGCCCGCGCCGAACACCGCGATGGCGAACGCGGCGACGCGGCGCGCGTCGATGCGACCGAGCCACAGGTACGACGGCACGGTCGCGACGCTGAACGCGCCGAGTTCGACGAAGAAGTAGATGCCGATTTGCGACGCGGACAAACCGAGCTGCGTCGCCAGCCGACCGGCGACGGCGGGCGCCACGAGCAGCAGCAGCGGCGTGATGGCCGCGAACACGACGAGCGCGACGAGCGTCGCGCGCGCGAATGTCGATGCGCGGCCGTCGGGCGAGAGGGCGGCATCGGAGGACAAGGTTTTCATGGCGGGATCTCGTTGACGGAATCAGAACAGGTGGTACATGCCGACCATCGCGCCGAACTGCGACGCGCCGGCGAGCGGCGTCGGGTCGTATTCGTAGACGGTCTGCGAACTCTGGCCGCTGTTGCGCGCATAGCCGAGGTTCAGGTACGCGACGGTGCGTTTGGACAGCGCGTACGTGGTGCTCGCGATGAACAGCGTCGGATGGCCGATCGCCGGCGTGCGTGAATCGGTGTGGTAGACGCCCGCGTTCAGGCCGATTCCGTTCGATGTCAGGTAGCGCGCGCCACCCCAGACGATCGTGCGGGCCGCGTCGAGGTCGCCGGTCAGGCGCTCGACGCCCGCATACACGCTGAGCGGCAGCGTCGCGAATGCATAACGCGCGGCGAGCGTGCCGAGTTCGCGACGCCGCGCAGACGCGTCGGCCGCCGCCGATACGTCGCCGTGCGCCTGATGCAGCACCGCGCTGACCGACAGGCCGTTGCTCGTGTACTGGCCGCCGAGCTCGAGCACGCGTCCGGCGCGCGTATTGCCGGCGACGCCCGAGGTCGCGACGAGCGCCTCGACGTCGAAGCCGGCGAACGACGGCGACTGGTATTTGACCGAGTGGTCGATGAAGTTCGCGCTCATCGGCACGAGCACGCCCTGACCGCTGTACGACGCATACCAGAGCGGGTCGTAGAACAGCGTCTTGTCGAACAGCACGCTGAACTGGCGGCCGAGCGTGACGGTGCCGACCGGCCCGGCGATCCCCACATATGCGCCGCGGAAGAACGCGTAGCCGGGCACGGTCGCGGTGCCGTCATTGAGGTTGAGGCCCTGTTCGAGCTTGAACAGCGCCCGCCACCCGCCGCCGAGATCCTCGTGGCCCTTGATCCCGAACTGCGAAGGCAGGATGCCGTAGTTCTGCAACCGCACGGCCGAACGATGCCCGTCGGCGTGCGTCAGATATTGCACGCCGGCGTCGAGCGCGCCGTACAGCGTGAGGGCGGACTGCGCGTGCGCGGCGGCGCCGCATGCGGCAAGCGCCGCGGCGGCCGCGGCCGTGCGGATGAAGCGGGGTGTCGTCACGTCGGGTTCTCCATACCGTCCTGCATCGGTTTGTCGTTGGTGTTGTCGCGACGCAGTGTCCGCAGCGGGAAAACGGCCGAACAGTCGTCCAGATGAACGGTGCGGAAAACCCGCGACGCACGGCGCAAAGGCCCCGCGATGCCGCCGCGCGCGTTGCTGCGCAGCAGCAACCGGCGGCGCACCGTTCAAATGGATGGGGCTGGCGAGCGTTCCGGCGCCCCGGCCCGCCAAAAAAGCCGCTCGCTATAATCGGCCGGTGTCGTTGCGCACATCAGCAGCCCGACCGGGCAGGGGAGCGGAAGGTGAGGATCACGACGGATATCGGGCAGGATCTCGACGCGCTGCGCGACGTGCCGGCCGCCATCGTGCTCGACGAATTCGCGTGGCCGCCGCGGCCGTCCCGTCGCGCCGATTTCGACGGCGTCACGCGTGGCGACGCAGCGCAGCGCGCACTCGGCCTGATGCTGCTCGACCTGTACGCGGTGGCCGCGCAGTCCGCCATCGGCGAATTCGAGTACCGGTTCTTTTCGCTGCTGCAGGCGCTCATGCCGTTCGATGCCGCGTGGACGGGCGTCGCGACCCATCTGCCGACCGGCCCGGTGATGCACAACAGCTTTTTGTACCGGTTGCCGCACGCGTTCTTCAGCGACTGGAAGCGCGTGCGCGATTGCGATCCGCTCGCGCACCGCACGTTGCACGGCGCACACGGCCGCGCGGTGCGGCTGTCGGTTGTCGAGCCGGGGCTCGATGCGCGGTTTCGCGACTGGTGCGTGAAATACGGGCTTGCGCAATTGATGTTCGTGTGTACGCTCGATCGCCGCTTCGGCCTGACGACGTTCGTGTCGATCTACCGTCAGGGCCTGAACCGGCCGTTCGGCGACGACGACGCGCGTCGTTTCGAGGAGGTCATTCCGCATCTCGCGGCCGCATTGACGATCAATCGCGCCGCGCAGCTCACGCGCGAACGCGAGCGCGCCGACACGGTCGCGCCAGCCGCGCGTGCGCTGTGCGACAACTTCGGGGTGCTGCACCACGCCGATCACGGTTTCGACGACGTGCTGCGCACGGAATGGCCGGACTGGGCCGGCGCGCGCGTGCCGGAGCCGCTCGTCGCGTACCTGCGGCGCCACTCGGGCCGGCCGTTCGTCGGCGACGCGCTGCGCATCCAGTGCGTGCCCGTCGCGGGGCTGTTCCAGATCGACGCGCGGCCGCGCTCGCTGCTCGACCGGCTGAGCCCGCGCGAACTCGCGGCGATCCGCTATTACGGCGCCGGGCGTTCGCACAAGGAAGTCGCGCAGCAGATGGCGATCTCGCCGACCACCGTGCGCCACTACCTGCGCTGCGCGTACCGCAAGCTCGGCATGCACGACAAGAGCCAGATCGCCGGCATGCTCGGCGCGACCGGCGGCGCGACCGACGATGAAGCTGTGGAAGCCGGCGGCGTGCCGCGCTGAAGCGCACGAACGTGTGCCGGGCGGCGCGCACTGCGTTGCCAGAATGGTTGTGCACGCAACCATTGAGCGTTATGCTCGTCAGCTCCCAGGAGACGGAATGCCATCATGAAGGACACGAATTCGGGGTCGGTGCGCACGGCGGTGGTCGGCGTCGGCGCGATCGGCGGATTGCTCGCGGCCGCGTTGTCGAGAGCCGGCATGACCGTGAGCGCGTACGCACGCGGCGCGACGCTCGATGCACTGAATACGCACGGCGTGCGCGTGATCGACGAGGCGGGCGCAATCTCGTCGGTGCCGGTGCGCGCCAGCGACGATGCGGCCGCGCTCGGCGTGCAGGACTACGTGGTGATCGCGCTGAAGGCACAGGCGCTGCCGGCGCTGGCCGCGCGCATCGCGCCGCTGGTCGGGCCGGACACCGTGATCGTCGCGGCGATGAACGGGCTGCCGTGGTGGTTCACGCACGGGCTCGAAGGGGCAATCGACGGCGTGCCGCTCGATGCGGTCGACCCCGCCGGCGCGGTGTCGGCCGCGTTGCCGCCTGCACAGGCGATCGGCTGCGTCGTGCACCTGTCGTCGAGTACCGATGCGCCGGGTGTCGTGCGTCGCGGGCGCGGCAACCGGCTGATCGTCGGCACGCCCGATCCGCGGCTCGACATGCCCACCGCGCGGTTCGCCGACGCGCTCTCGGCCGGCGGTTTCGACGTCGAATCGACGCGCGCGATCCGGACCGAGATCTGGGCGAAGCTGTGGGGCAACATGAACATGAATCCGCTGAGCGCGCTGACCGGGTCGACGGCCGAGCAGTTGCTCGACGATCCGTTCACGCAGGATCTCGCGCTGCGGATGATGGAGGAGGCAGCCGCGATCGGCGCGAGGCTCGGCCTGTCCACCGGGATGAGCGGCCCCGAGCGGATCGCGGTTACGCGCAAGCTCGGCGCATTCAAGACGTCGATGCTGCAGGATTTCGAGGCGGGGCGCTCGCTGGAGATCGGGCCGATCCTCGGCGTGTTTCCGGAGCTCGGCCGCAAGCTTGGCGTGCCGACCCCGTACTGCGACGCGGTGCTCGGGTTGTTGCGCCAGCGCGCGGCGAACAGCGGGTTGTAGTGCGCACGGGGCGGCTGAATTCGCGGCCGCCGGCAACGCCGTCAACGCGACCACGCGCGCTTCGTGCGATGCCTGCCGCATGACGCAAAACGGGCCGCCCGGATCGCACGTGACGCGACCCGGGCGGCCTGTCTGATTCGTCGGATCAAACCTGCCGCCAGCGCTCGCCAATCCGGCGATGGCGGCCCGCCACGCGGCTCAGTCGTCGCGTTCGATCGCGTGCGTGACGACCTTGTCGAGCAGCCGCTCGAACGTCTGACGTTCGCTGTCGGACAGGCATGCGAGCAAGCCGTCGTTCCATTTGCGCACGATCGGCATGATCTTGCGATGCAGCGCGCGACCGTCGGTGGTCAGCGCGATCAGCACGATCCGGCCGTCTTCGTCGCTCGCGCTGCGCTCGAGCAGCCCCTGGCGCAGCAGCGCTTCCGCCGCGCGGCTCGCCTGGCTCTTGTCGAGATTGGTGTGGCGCGCGAGATCCATGATCGAGAACGGGCCGAATGCGCCGACGGCGGCGATCACGCGCGCCTCGGGCAGCGAGATGTCGAGCTTGTGCCGGTACACCTCGCCGATCCCGCGGTCGGAGCGCTTCGTGAGCGCATGGAGGCGATAGGTCAGAAACTGATCGAGCCCGGCTTGACGGCCTTTCATGTCGAATCCTGAAGAAAAAGGGCGGGCCCGATTGTTCCTGTATCGCGCGCTCGGGTCAACGGTCAGTGTGCACCGTACTTCAGGCGTGTCAACTGTTCCGCTTCGTTCGCGAGCAGATTGGCCGCGTCGCGGATCGCGACGTCGAGCGTGATCGGCCCGGGCGCCGGCGAAAAGCAGCCGGAGAAATGCTCGGACAGGCGCGGCAGCGCGGCCGGGTCGACCGCGCCCGACAGCAGCGACGCGCTTACGCCGGCAGCCCGCGCGTGCCGGCAAGCGATGAACGGCGCCTTGCCGTGCAGCGTCTGCACGTCGGAGCGGCCTTCGCCGGTGATCAGCCAGTCGGCGCCGGCCAGTGCGGCGTCGAGCCCGACCTGGCGCGCGACCACTTCGGCGCCGGGCTCGAAGCGTGCGCCGAGCATGTGCAGCGCGAAACCGAGGCCGCCCGCGGCGCCCGCACCCGGCAGATCGCGGCCGCGGCGGTCGAGCGCGGCTTCGAGCAGGTCGGCGAAGCGGGCGAGGGCCGCATCGAGGATCGCGACCTGGGCGGCCGTCACGCCCTTTTGCGGACCGAATACGGCGGTCGCGCCATGCGCGCCCGTCAGCGGGTTGTCGACGTCGGACATGCCGACGAATTCCGTTTCCTTCAGGCGCGGATCGAGCCCCGACGCGTCGATGTGCGCGATGTCGGCGAGCCGCGACGGCACCGGCTCGACCGACTGGCCGCCGGCGTCGAAGCATTGCAGGCCGAGGCCCGCGAGCAACCCGGCGCCCGCGTCGTTGGTGCTGCTGCCGCCGAGCGCGACGAAGAAGCGGCGCACGCCGTCGTCGAGCAGCGTGCGGATTGCGTCGCCCATCCCGCGCGTGCTGCGCGCGTCGACCGGCACGCTCATGCCGACCGCGTCGGTGATCCCGACGATCTCGGCCGTCTCGACGATCGCGGTGCGCGCATCGATCACGCCGACCGCCGCATCGCGCGCCGCCAGCGACGCACCGGCCACGCGCAGCGTGCGCCGCGTGCCGCCGCCTGCCAGCATCGCGTTGAGCGTGCCTTCGCCGCCATCGGCCATCGGGCAGCAGCGCACGACCGCGTCGGGCCGCGCGCGGCGGATGCCGGTGGCGATCGCGTCCGCGACCTGCTCGGCGGAAAGCGAGCCTTTGAACGAATCGGGCGCGATGACGACGACAGGCGCGGACGGGTGGTGCGGCATGGTGTCTCCGGAAGGCGTTATTGGTGTGAAGAATGAGCGGTCGGGCCACGAGAGTGGCTCACACGCTATCGGAGCTTACAGGATGGCGCGCGCGCGGTGGATACGCCGTTCGGCATAGCCGCGATCCGCGTGCATGGGCCGTGTAACGGGCCGTCGACGGCGCGGGACGCACGCGTGTCGCACCGATCTGGCCGTATGAGGAAAATTGTTTGCTAGAATACTCGATTCTTCCGGCCAAAGCCGTGCTCCGAGCCGCTTGCGCTAGCCATCCGGCGCGTGCAGGGATGGCGTGGCGCTCCGGCGCGGCGTGCGAGTGCGACGCACCGCATGCTGCAGGCAGGCACGGCAAGGAAAACCCGATTCGCTCGAATAATTTTAGGACGATTGAAGCCATGGCTAACGTTGTTGAGAACCTCGGCAAGCTTGAACGCCGTGTGACGATTTCTTTGCCGAAAGACACCGTGCAGAAGGAAATCGACGCCCGCATCCAGAAACTCGCGAAGACCGTGCGCATGCCGGGTTTCCGCCCGGGCAAGGTGCCGGTGAAGATGGTCGCCCAGCAATACGCGGGTCAGGTCGAAGCCGAAGTGCTGAGCGACAAGATCGGCCAGGAATTCTTCACGATCAGCCGCGCGGAAAACCTGCGCGTCGCCGGCCAGCCGAGCTTCGAGCCGAAGCAGGAGCAGGCTGAGAATGCCTACGCGTTCGACGCGACGTTCGAGGTCTACCCGGAAGTGAAGATCGGCGATCTGGCGACGGCTGAAGTCGAGCGCTCGACCACGTCGATCGGCGACGCCGAAATCGACCGCACGCTGGACATCCTGCGCAAGCAGCGCGTGCACTACCACGCACGCGGCGAAGCCGGCGAGCACGGCGACGGCGGCGACGACACCGCAGCGAAGAACGGCGACCGCGTGACGGTCGACTTCGTCGGCAAGATCGACGACGTCGCGTTCCCGGGCGGCACGGCCGAAGATTTCCCGTTCGTGCTCGGCGAAGGCCGCATGCTGCCGGAATTCGAAACGGCGGCGCTCGGCCTGAAGGTCGGCGAACAGCGTACGTTCGACCTCAAGTTCCCGGACGACTACCACGGCAAGGACGTCGCCGGCAAAACGGCGCAGTTCACGGTCACGATGAAGAAGATCGAATGGCCGCACCTGCCGGAAATCGACGCGGAATTCGCGAAGTCGCTCGGTATCGAAGACGGCGACCTCACGAAGATGCGCGCCGAGATCAAGGAAAACCTCGAGCGCGAAGCGAAGCGTCGCACGCAGTCGATCGTCAAGAACCAGGTGATGGACGCGCTGCTGAAGATTTCCGAACTCGACGTGCCGAAGGCGCTGATCGAGCAGGACCAGCAACGTCTCGTCGAAATGGCTCGCCAGGATCTGGCGCAGCGCGGCGTGCCGAACGCGAAGGACGCGCCGATCCCGGCCGAAATGTTCGTCGAGCAGGCCGAGCGCCGCGTGAAGCTGGGCCTCGTGCTGGCCGAGCTGGTGAAGGCGAACGGCCTCGAAGCGAAGCCGGAACAGATCCGCGCGGAAGTCGACGAGTTCGCGAAGAGCTACGAAGACCCGAAGGAAGTGGTCCGCTGGTATTATTCCAACCAGCAGCGCCTCGCCGAGATGGAAGCGTTCGTCGTTGAAAGCAACGTCGTCGATTTCGTGCTGGGCAAGGCAAAGGTGACGGACAAGGAAGTGAGCTTCGAGGCACTCGCGAGCGCATCGGCGCAAGCGTAAGTGT
The DNA here is from genome assembly GCF_902833245.1 of Burkholderia sp. BCC0398. Lineage (NCBI taxonomy): Bacteria > Pseudomonadati > Pseudomonadota > Betaproteobacteria > Burkholderiales > Burkholderiaceae > Burkholderia > Burkholderia sp. BCC0398. Next base: position 151,532 of record NZ_CADFEM010000006.1, on the reverse strand, counting down.
TGCTCTAGCGGCGTGCCGGCTGTCGGAGCGACGGCCCGCACGCCGTTTTTACGTCAAGCGCACGGTTGCCATTAATATGGCGATTGGGCGGGCGGCTTCCTTCCGTTCAATTTTCCATTCGAACAAGGTTCATTGAATGATCACTCGCGCTGAATTGCTGGACATGCTTGCTTCGAACGCGCCGCAGGGTTTCGAGGCGCAAGCGCTGGGGCTGGTGCCGATCGTCGTCGAAACGAGCGGCCGCGGCGAGCGTTCGTACGATATCTATTCGCGTCTCCTGAAGGAGCGCCTGGTGTTCATGGTCGGCGAAGTGAACGACCAGACCGCCAACCTCGTGGTCGCGCAATTGCTGTTCCTCGAGAGCGAGAATCCCGACAAGGACATCAGCCTCTACATCAACAGCCCGGGCGGCTCGGTGTCGGCCGGGATGGCGATCTACGACACGATGCAGTTCATCAAGCCGGACGTGTCGACCCTGTGCATGGGCCTCGCGGCCAGCATGGGTGCGTTCCTGCTCGCGTCGGGCGCGAAGGGCAAGCGCTTTGCTCTGCCGAACTCGCGCGTGATGATTCACCAGCCGCTCGGCGGCGCGCGCGGCCAGGCATCCGACATCGAGATCCAGGCACGCGAGATCCTGTACCTGAAGGAACGGTTGAACAACCTGCTCGCGCAGCACACGGGCCAGGACGTCGAGCGCATCGCGCGCGACACCGACCGTGATAACTTCATGTCGAGCGAGGACGCGAAGGCGTACGGGCTGATCGATCAGGTGCTGCTGAAGCGCCCGTGAGCTTAAACGGGGTGCCGCCCCGATTCGGGCCGGCGCCCTCAAACGTCCCGAGTGCCCTGAGCATCTGCGGCAAGCGCATCCAGCCGGCTCCGGTCGCGCCCTAGGCGCGGCGTCCGGAGCAATCGGCGTATCATGTCATTTACCTGTCCGGAGGCTCTACATTCATGGCGGACAAAAAAGGTTCGAACAGCGAGAAGCTGTTGTATTGCTCGTTTTGCGGGAAAAGCCAGCATGAGGTGAAAAAACTCATCGCGGGCCCGTCGGTGTTCATCTGCGATGAATGTATCGACCTCTGCAACGAAATCATTCGCGACGAGGCGGCTGCCGCCGGCGTCGAGGCCAGCCTGTCCCGGTCCGATCTGCCGAGCCCGCAGGAAATTCGCGACATCCTCGATCAGTACGTGATCGGCCAGGAGCGCGCGAAGAAGATCCTCGCGGTGGCCGTGTACAACCACTACAAGCGCCTGAAGCATCTCGACAAGAAGGACGACGTCGAGTTGTCGAAGAGCAACATCCTGCTGATCGGCCCGACGGGCTCCGGCAAGACGCTGCTCGCGCAGACGCTCGCGCGGTTGCTCAACGTGCCATTCGTGATCGCCGACGCGACGACGCTGACCGAAGCCGGCTACGTCGGCGAGGACGTCGAGAACATCATCCAGAAGCTGTTGCAGAACTGCAACTACGAGGTCGACAAGGCCCAGCGCGGGATCGTCTACATCGACGAAATCGACAAGATCAGCCGCAAATCGGACAACCCGTCGATCACGCGCGACGTGTCGGGCGAGGGCGTCCAGCAGGCGCTGCTGAAGCTCGTCGAGGGCACGATGGCGTCGGTGCCGCCGCAGGGCGGCCGCAAGCACCCGAACCAGGATTTCATCCAGGTCGACACGACCAACATCCTGTTCATTTGCGGCGGCGCGTTCGACGGTCTCGAAAAGGTGATCACCGATCGGACCGAGAAAACCGGTATCGGCTTCGGCGCGACGGTCAAGAGCAAGCAGGAACGCGACGCGGGCGAGGTGCTGCGCGAAACGGAACCGGAAGACCTGATCAAATTCGGTCTGATCCCCGAATTGATCGGCCGCCTGCCGGTGGTCGCGACGCTCGGCAAGCTCGACGAAGCCGCGCTGATGAAGATCCTGGTCGAGCCGAAGAATGCGCTCGTCAAGCAGTATCACAAGCTGTTCGCAATGGAGCGCGTCGAGCTGGAAATCCGGCCGGGCGCGTTGCAGGCGGTCGCCCGCAAGGCGATCCGCCGCAAGACCGGCGCGCGCGGTTTGCGTTCGATCATCGAACAGGCGTTGCTCGACGTGATGTACGAGCTGCCGACGATGAAAGGGGTCAGCAAGGTCATCATCGACGAGAATGTCATCGATGGGGACGGCAAGCCCTTGCTGATCTACGAGGACACGCCGAAGGTGGCGGGTTCGAACTGACCGGCTTGCCGACGATGTTCAGCGAAAAAGGCCGTTCATGAGTCCGTGGGCGGCTTTTTTTCGTTTATCTTGTGGGTAACTCTGACTCGACACGCGGTGGTTACTTTCTTACCGAATATTTCCCGCACTTGAAGGCTTGCAATTCGTTGTGGCGGCCTCAATTACCGAACAATTGATTCCACTCATGGGGAAATGAAATGTCAGGCACCCAACTTCTCCCGCCGGAACGCATCACGCTCCCGCTGCTGCCGCTGCGGGACGTCGTCGTTTTCCCGCACATGGTCATTCCGCTCTTCGTGGGCCGGCCGAAATCGATCAAGGCCCTCGAAGCAGCGATGGAAGGCGGCAAGCACATCATGCTCGTCGCCCAGAAAACCGCGGCCAAGGACGAACCGACCGAAAAGGACATGTACGAGGTCGGTTGTATCGCCAACATTCTGCAGATGCTGAAGCTGCCGGACGGCACCGTGAAGGTGCTCGTCGAGGGCCTGCAGCGCGCGAAGGCGTTGTCCATCGAAGAACAGGAGACGCAGTTCTCCTGCGAAGTGATGCCGCTCGAGCCCGATCATGCCGATAGCGCCGAGACGGAAGCGCTGCGTCGCGCGATCGTGTCGCAGTTCGACCAGTACGTGAAGCTGAACAAGAAGATCCCGCCGGAGATTCTCACGTCGCTGTCGGGCATCGACGAAGCCGGCCGTCTCGCCGACATGATCGCCGAGCGCCTGCCGCTGAAGCTCGACCAGAAGCAGCACATCCTCGAGATGTTCCCGGTCATCGAGCGCCTCGAGCATCTGCTCGCGCAGCTCGAAGCCGAGATCGACATCCTGCAGGTCGAAAAGCGCATCCGCGGGCGCGTGAAGCGCCAGATGGAAAAGAGCCAGCGCGAGTACTACCTGAACGAACAGGTCAAGGCGATCCAGAAGGAACTGGGCGAGGGCGAGGAAGGTGCGGATCTCGAGGAGCTCGAGAAGCGCATCAACGCCGCGCGCATGCCGAAGGAAGCCAAGAAGAAGGCTGACGCCGAGCTGAAGAAGCTGAAGCTGATGTCGCCGATGTCGGCGGAAGCGACCGTCGTGCGCAACTACATCGACACGCTGATCGGCCTGCCGTGGCGCAAGAAGAGCAAGGTCAACAACGACCTGTCGAACGCCGAGCAGGTGCTCGACGAGGATCACTTCGGCCTCGAGAAGGTCAAGGAACGGATCCTCGAGTATCTCGCGGTGCAACAGCGCGTGGACAAGGTCAAGGCGCCGATCCTGTGCCTCGTCGGGCCCCCGGGCGTCGGCAAGACCTCGCTCGGCCAGTCGATCGCTCGCGCGACGAACCGCAAGTTCGTCCGGATGGCGCTCGGCGGCGTGCGTGACGAAGCCGAGATCCGCGGCCACCGCCGTACGTACATCGGTTCGATGCCGGGCAAGATCCTGCAAAGCCTCGCGAAGGTCGGCGTGCGCAATCCGCTCTTCCTGCTCGACGAAGTCGACAAGATGGGCATGGATTTCCGCGGCGATCCGTCGTCGGCGCTGCTTGAAGTGCTCGATCCGGAACAGAACCACACGTTCGCCGACCACTACATCGAAGTCGACTTCGATCTTTCGGACGTGATGTTCGTCGCGACGTCGAACTCGCTGAACATCCCGCCGCCGCTGCTCGACCGGATGGAAGTGATCCGTCTGTCGGGCTACACGGAAGACGAGAAGGTCAGCATCGCGCAGCGTTACCTGCTGCCGAAGCAGAAAAAGAACAACGGGCTGAAGGAAGGCGAGATCGAGGTCACCGAGCAGGCGATTCGCGACATCATCCGCTACTACACGCGCGAAGCCGGTGTGCGTTCGCTCGAGCGGGAAGTGTCGAAGATCTGCCGCAAGGTCGTGAAGATGCTGCTGCTGAAGAAGGCGTCGGGCGCGATCAAGGTCGATGGCGAGAATCTGGATACGTTTCTCGGCGTGCGCAAGTACGACTTCGGCCTCGCGGCGAAGGAAAACCAGGTCGGTCAGGTGACGGGGCTCGCGTGGACGGAAGTCGGCGGCGATCTGCTGACGATCGAAGCCGCGGTGATGCCGGGCAAGGGCAACGTGATTCGTACGGGCTCGCTCGGCGACGTGATGAAGGAGTCGGTCGAGGCTGCGCGTTCGGTCGTGCGCTCGCGTTCGCGTCGTCTCGGTATCAAGGACGAAGCGTTCGAGAAGCAGGACATCCACATCCACGTGCCGGAAGGCGCGACGCCGAAGGACGGTCCGTCCGCTGGCGGTGCGATGACGACCGCGCTGGTGTCGGTGCTGACGGGTATTCCCGTGCGGGCCGACGTCGCGATGACGGGCGAAATCACGTTGCGTGGCGAAGTGCTGCCGATCGGCGGGCTGAAGGAAAAGTTGCTGGCGGCGCATCGCGGCGGCATCAAGCTCGTGCTGATCCCGGAAGAGAACGTGAAGGATCTCGCGGACATTCCGGACAACGTGAAGAACGCGATCGAGATTGTGCCGGTTCGCTGGATCGACAAGGTGCTGGAGCTCGCGCTCGAGCGTTCGCCGACGCCGCTGCCGCCGGAAGAAGAGGCGAAGGCTGCGGCGCCGGTCGGCGAGGCGGCGAAGGATGCCGGCTCGACGGAAGTCGTCAAGCACTGAGGCGCTGAACACCGTCGTTGCCGACGGTCGTTCCCGAAAACCCGCGGCGGTGTCCGCGGGTTTTTTTACGCGCATCGGAATCATGCGAGCGCGTTCGTAAAAAATTCGCGCGCCAGGCTTGGCAAAATGATCGGGGATGAATTAAACTTGCGGGCTCGCTGATTGTTGATGCGCAAACGCAGATCGCAGTCAGAACGAATCGGAAACGGGTGCTTAGCTCAGCTGGTAGAGCGGCGCCCTTACAAGGCGTAGGTCGGGGGTTCGAACCCCTCAGCACCCACCAGTTTCACGATTCAGCCAGACCAAGGAGCGGTAGTTCAGTCGGTTAGAATACCGGCCTGTCACGCCGGGGGTCGCGGGTTCGAGTCCCGTCCGCTCCGCCAAACAAACAACAATGCCCGCCTTGTGCGGGCATTGTTGTTTGTGCGTTCGGTTTGCGCCCGCTTGCGAGCGCGTGACTGCGGAGTGGCGAAAAGTCGCCTGTGAGGCTTCCGGATTCCGGTTCCGTTCGCGCACAGCATTTGCCTGCTTTTTTCCCGTCCCACCCCGTATGTTGTAATATCGGTCGTTTTGTCCAATTTTTCCGTCACGCATGCTCGATTTCTTCCGTAATCACCAGCGCCTGATGATGGCGCTCCTGCTCCTGATCGTGTTGCCGGGGCTGGGTTTCGTCGGGATCCAAGGCTTCCGCGGCTTCTTCGACGACAGTGCGAACGTCGCGGCGGTCAACGGGCACAAGATCACGCGGGTCGAATTCGACGGCGCGTTCCGCCAGCAGATCGACCAGGCGCGCCAGGCGCTCGGTGGGCAGTTCGACATCAAGATGTTCGACACGCCCGAGCATCGCAAGCAGGTGCTCGACGGCCTGATCCAGCAACGCGTGCTGGCCGACGAGACGCAGCGTCTGCACCTGACCGCGTCCGACAACGCGGTGCGCGACGCGCTGATGAGCGACCCGATGATCGCGTCGCTGAAGAAGCCCGACGGCACGATCGACGTCGAACGCTATGCGCAACTGCTGTCATTCCAGGGGATGACGCCCGAGCAGTATCAGGAGCGCGTGCGTTACAGCCTGTCGCTGCAACAGATTCCGGCCAGCATCGTGTCGAGCGCGTTCACGCCGAAGAGCCTCGCGCAACGCCTGTCCGAACTCGCCGCGCAGCAGCGTGAAGTGCAGGCGCTCGTGCTGAAGACGAGCGACTTCGCAGCGAAGGTCCAGCCGACCGACGCGCAGCTCACCGCGTACTACGACGCGCACAAGCAGAGCTTCGCGACGCCGGAAACCGCGACGATCCAGTACCTCGTCTATTCGCCGGCCGCGGCGGCCGCGAGCGCGCAGCCGACCGAAGCGGACATCAAGAAGTTCTACGACGACAACCCGACGCACTTCCGTACCGAAGCGCAGGTGCGCGTGAGCCACATCTTCATCGCCGCGCCGGGCAGCGCCAGCGCGGCCGACAAGGCAGCCGCGAAAGCGAAGGCCGAGCAACTGCTCGCCGACGTGAAAGCGCATCCCGATCAATTTGCGCAGATCGCGCAGAAGAACTCGCAGGACGCGCCGTCGGCGGCGAAGGGCGGCGACCTCGGCTTCATCACGCGCGGTTCGACCGCGGGCGGCAAGGCGTTCGACGATGCCGCGTTCTCGCTCAAGCAGGGCGACGTGAGCGGTCTCGTGCAGTCGGATCTCGGTTTCCACATCCTGAAGGCGACCGAAGTGAAGCCGGCCGTCGTCAAGCCGTTCGCGGAAGTGAAAGACCAGATCGCGATCGACCTGAAGCAGCAGTACGCAGCGAAGGCGTTCTCGGACAATGCGGAAGGTTTCACGTCGACCGTCTACGAAAAGGCGAAGACGCTGCAGCCGGCCGCGGACAAGTACAAGCTGACGATCCAGACGGCTACCGTCACGCCGACGCCGAATCCGCAGTTGCCGCCGACGAGCCCGCTGAACAATCCGAAGTTTCTGGCCGCCGTGTTCGCGAACGACGCGGTGAAGAACCAGAACAACACGCAGGCGATCGACGTCGGCAACAACACGCTGATCTCGGCGCGCGTGACCGAGCACAAGCCGGCTGCGGTGCCCGCGCTCGACGCGATCAAGGACGTCGTGCGCCAGAAGGTCATCGCCGAGCAGGCCGCGGAACTCGCGAAGAAGGACGGTGCGGCGAAGCTGGCCGAATTGCAGAAGTCGAAGTCGGCCGACGGCTTTACGGCCGCGCAGAAGGTGTCGCGCACGCAGTCGCAGGGCCTGACGCCGGCTGCGCTGAGCGCCGTCTACAAGGTCGATGCGAAGACGCTGCCGGCTTACGTCGGTGTCGACCTCGGTGCGGACGGCTATGCGATCTACCGCGTGAACGCGGTGATCCCCGGTTCCGCGGTCGATCCGCAGCAACTGGCCGCCGCGCAGCAGCAGATGGCGCAGGTCGACGCGCAAAGCGAAGGCGAAGCGTACCTCGCCGCGCTGCGCGATCGCTCGAAGGTGAAGCTGTACGGCAGCACGACGGCCAGCCAGCAGCAGGACGGCGACAACTGAGCATCGTTTCGCCCGCAACCATCGAAAAGCCCCGCTCGAAGCGGGGCTTTTTGTTTTCCGGTGCAGCCGCGGTCAGCCGTGCGGCTTGCCGAGCAGCGGCTTCAGCGCCGGCCATACGTTGTCGAGCAGGATGCCCTGGGCCTGCCGTGCCGGGTGCATCTGGTCGGCCTGGAACATCTCGGGCTTGTTCTCGATGCCGGCCAACAGGAACGGCACGAGCGGCACGGCGAGATCCTTCGACAGCCGCGTATAGAGCGCATGGAACTTCTGCGTGTAGTCGGGGCCGTAATTGGGCGGCACGTACATGCCGACCAGCACGACCTTTGCCTGCGCACGTCGCGCGCCGGCGATGATATCGCGCAGGTTCTGTTCGGTCGTCGCGAGCGGCACGCCGCGCAGCGCATCGTTCGAACCGAGTTCGACGACGACGATCGACGGCTTGAGCCGCTGCAGCACCGCGGGCAGCCGCGCACGGCCGCCGCTCGTGGTGTCGCCGCTGACGCTGGCGTTCGCGACGCTATAATCGATTCGCTCGGTCGCGAGCCGTTGCCGCAGCAACGCCACCCAGCCGGTGTCGCGCGGCAATCCGTATTCGGCCGACAGGCTGTCGCCGAGCACGACGATCACGGGCGGGCTCGATGCCGGCGCCGTCGCAGCGCGTACGGGCACGGTGACGGCCAGCAGGGTGCCCAGCAGCGCGGCGGTCGCCGCGCGTCTTTTCCAGCGAAATGTCGTGTCCATGTTCAAGATTACCGATCCGATCATCGAAGTCCATGACGTGTGCAAGCGGGTTGCCGATGCAACGGGCGAGCTGACGATCCTCGACGGCATCACGCTCGCCGTGCAGCCGGGCAGCAGCCTCGCGATCGTCGGCGCGTCGGGGTCGGGCAAATCGACGCTGCTCGGCTTGCTCGCAGGGTTGGACAGCGCGACGAGCGGCACGGTTCGCCTGCTCGGCCGCGTGCTCGACCAGCTCGACGAGGACGAGCGCGCGGCATTGCGTAACGGCGCGGTCGGTTTCGTGTTCCAGTCGTTCCAGCTGATGCCGCACCTGACGGCGCTCGAGAACGTGATGCTGCCGCTCGAACTGCAGGGCGGCATCAGCGCGCGCGATGCGGCCGACCGCGCCCGGGCGCTGCTCGTGCAGGTCGGCCTCGGCGAACGCACCGCGCATTATCCGAAGCTGCTGTCGGGCGGCGAACAGCAGCGCGTCGCGCTCGCACGCGCGTTCGTCACGCGGCCGGCGATCCTGTTCGCCGACGAGCCGACCGGCAGCCTCGACGCGGCCACCGGCCACGCGGTCATCGACCTGATGTTCGAACTGAACCGCATGCACGGCGCGACGCTCGTGCTCGTCACGCACGATGCCGAACTCGCGCGCCGCTGCGCGACGACGGTCACCATCGACGCGGGGCGCATCGTCGCGCCGCACGCGGCATCGCGCAACGCGTGAATGTTCGTGCCGGCCGCGCGGCGTGAAGCGCGCGGCCGGCACGGGCATGACGCCGTCGCGTCAGTGCTTCAACGCTTGAGCGCCGCGCGGGCGCGCTCGATCAGCGCGGTGGTCGACGAGTCGTGCTTCGCCGGATCGACCGAGTCGGCCGACAGATCGGCCTCGACGACCTTGCCCAGAATCTTGCCGAGCTCGACGCCCCACTGGTCGAACGGATTGATGTCCCACACCGTCGCCTGCACGAGCACCTTGTGCTCGTAAAGCGCGATCAGCGCGCCGAGCGTGCGCGGCGTCAACGCATCGACGAGCAGCGTCGTGGTCGGGCGGTTGCCGGGGAACGTCAGGTGCGGCGCGAGCGCCTCCTTGCCCGGCCCGGCGATCTTGCGCGCTTCTTCCAGCGTGCGGCCGAGCATCAGCGCCTCGCTCTGCGCGAAGCAGTTCGCGAGCAGCTTCGGATGATGGCTCGCGAGCGGATGCTCGGGCGTCAGCACCGCGATGAAGTCGATCGGCACGATCGTTGGCCCCTGGTGCAGCATCTGGAAGAACGCATGCTGGCCGTTGGTGCCCGGCTCGCCCCACGTGACGGCCGACGTCGGGTAGTCGACGAAGGCGCCGTCCAGGCGCGCGGATTTGCCGTTGCTTTCCATCTCGAGCTGCTGCAGGTACGACGGCAGGTAGTGCAGCGCTTCCGAGTACGGTGCGACGAGATAGCTCTGCGAGCCGAAGAAATTCCGGTACCAGATGCCGATCAGGCCGAGCAGCACCGGCAAATTGCGCTCGAGCGGCGCTTCGCGGAAGTGGCGGTCCATGTCGTTCGCGCCGGCCAGCAGTTCGTCGAACTGTTCGGGGCCGACCGCGATCATGATCGACAGGCCGACCGCCGACCACAGCGAATAGCGGCCGCCGACCCAGTCCCACATTTCGAACACGTTGTCCGCCGCGATGCCGAACTTCACGACTTCGGCCGGGTTCGCCGACACGCCGACGAAGTGCTTCGCGAGCGCGTCTTCGGGGCAGCCGCGCGCGACGAACCAGTCGCGCAGCGAGCGTGCGTTCGTCATCGTCTCGAGCGTCGTGAACGTCTTCGACACGATGATCGCGAGCGTTTCCTCGGGATCGACCTGTTCGAGCACGCGCGCGAGATCGGCGCCGTCGACGTTCGACACGAAGTGGGTCGAGATCTCGCGCGTCGCGACGTGGTGCAGCGCATGCACGACCATCTTCGGGCCCAGATCGGAGCCGCCGATGCCGATGTTGATCACGTGGCGGATGCGCTTGCCCGTATAGCCCGTCCACGTACCGCTGCGCACGGCGCGCGCGAACGTCGCCATCTTCGCGCGCTCGGCGCTCACCTGCGCGTGGAACGGCGCCTGCGGATCGGTCGCGCGCAGTGCGGTGTGCAGCGCCGCGCGGCCTTCGGTCGGGTTGACGACCTCGCCCGCGAACATCGCGTCGCGGCGCGCTTCGACGCCGGCGTCGCGCGCGAGCTGCACGAGCAGGCGCAGCGTTTCGTCGTCGATGCGGTTCTTCGAGAAATCGGCCGCGAGACCGCCGCCCGGAATCGTGAAGCGTTCGGCGCGGGTCGGCGCGCGATCGTTTTCCGGCGCGAACCAGTCGCGCAGCCGCGCGTGGCGGATCTGTTCGAAGTGGGATTGAAGGGCAGTCCAGGCGGGGAGCGATTTCAGCGTCATGGCGGTTCGAGTGAAGCGTGAATCGGGAGGAATGCCGCGCCGGCTCATCGTGATCGGAAAGCCGGCGGACGAGAAGGCCCGCCGTGCGGCGGGGCAGTCAGTATAGCGGCGTTACGTGTCGGCGCGCGGCGACGGATAAAAAAGGCGATTGATCAGCGTGCGCACCATCGGCGCGAGCTCGCCGGCGGTGAGCCCGGCCGGGCCGGTGCCGGTCGCGGTCAGCGTGTAGGCCGCGAGGCCGTGCAGGTAGACGCCGGCCAGCGCGGCTTCGTAAGGTGCGACCCGCTGCGCGAGCAGCGCGCCGATCAGGCCGCCGAGCACGTCGCCGGTGCCGCCGGTGGCGAGCGCCGCGTTGCCGGTCGGGTTGATCGTCACGCGGCCGTCGGGCGCCGCAATCACCGTACCCGAGCCTTTCAGCACGACGATGGCCGCGTAACGCGCGGCGAGCGCCTGCGCGGCCGCGACGCGATCGCGCTGCACGGCGGCCGTGTCGCCGCCGAGCAGGCGCGCGGCTTCGAGCGGATGCGGCGTCAGCACGCACGGATTGCCGCGTGCGCCACGCGCGGCGACGGCGGTCGCGAGGTCCGCGTGCGTCGCGACGAGGTTCAGCGCGTCGGCATCGAGCAGCGTCGCCGTGTCGTGCGCGAGCACGTCGCGCACGAGCGTCGCCGCGGCTTCGCGCGTGCCGAGCCCGCAACCGGCCGCGATCGCGGTCATCGCGCCGGGGTCGAGCGTGTCGGCCGGATGCAGCATCAGTTCGGGGAACGGCGGGTCGTACGGCGGCGCGCCCGCGCCGAGGAAGCCGACGTGCACCTTGCCGGCGCCCGCGAACAGAGCGGCGCGCGCGGCGAGGATCGGCGCGCCGCACATGCCGGTGTCGCCGCCGAGCACCGCGAGGCTGCCGTACGTGCCCTTGTGGGACGCGAACGCGCGCGCGGGCAGCGCCGCGGCGAACCGCGCGGGCGCGTTCAGCACGATGGCCGGCGCGGCGGGCGGCGCGACGTCGAGCGACGCGACGTGGATTTCGCCGGCGAGATCGCGGCCGTCGCCCGTGTAGAGGCCGGGCTTCGCGCCGATGAAGGTGAGCGTCTGCGTGGCCGCCACGGCGACGCCCGCGCCGACGATGCGGCCCGTGTCGCTGTCGAGCCCGCTGGGCACGTCGAGCGCGAGCACGCGGCCGCCGCCGCGCGCATGGGTGGCGATGCGTGCTGCCTGCTCGGCGAACGCGCCATCGAGCGCGCGGCCGAGACCGATGCCGAACAGCCCGTCGACGACCCACGCATAGCCCTCCAGCGACGCGGGCGGGGTGGCCGACAGCGGCACGCCGGCCGAGCGTGCGAGACCGAGCGCCCATTGCGCGTCGTCCGGCTTGACCGGCACCGGCATCCACGCATGCGTCGCGACGCCGAGCTGCTGGAGTTGCGCGGCGGCCACCAGCGCGTCGCCGCCGTTGTTGCCGGGGCCGACCGCGAACCAGACGGGGCGATCGTCGCCGGCGACCCGCTCGGACAGCCAGCGCGCGGCGGCCGCGCCGGCGCGGCCCATCAGCGTGTGCGGCGGCAGCGCGGCGGCGGCGTCGGCTTCGGCCGCGCGCAGGTCGGCGACGCGCAGCAGCGCGATCGGATCGGAATCGGGGAACGGGGGGCGAACGGGGGGAGCGGGGGTAACGGTCATCGCGGGATCGTGGCGGCTGGCAAGGATGCCGCCACGGGCCGGCCCGCGGCGGTCAGGTCGTGAAGCGGCCGGCGTTCAGCGCGGCGAGCGTGTCGGCGGGCCAGTGCTGGACGTTGCCGCCCAGATAGTCGGTCACCACTTTAGCAGACCCGCACGCGAGGCCCCAGCCGGCCGGGCCATGGCCGAAATTGACGAACACGCGCGGATGCGGGGTCGGACCCACGACGGGCAGGCCGTCCGGCGACAGCAGTTGCATGCCTTGCCACGACAGCGCGGCCGAGATCTTCGCGGCGCCGGGCACCCAGTCGTGGACGGCCTGGCCGAGCAGCGCGAGCGCGGCCTCCGACAGCGGCTCGGCGAGCGGCTTCGCGGTATCCGCCAGGCTCTGCAGCACGGCGGCCCCGCCGATGCGCAGCCGCTGGTGGGTGCGCGTGATCGAGATCCGCTTGATCGAATCGACGACGCTCAGGTGCGGCGCATGTTCTTCGTACGCGACCGGCGCGGTGAGCGTATGCACGCGCACCGGGTGCAGCGGCAGGCGCCAGCCGAGCCGTTCGAGCAGCGCAAGGCTGCCGGCGCCGGCGGCGACCACGATCGCGTCGGCCGACATCACGTCGACCTCGCGCGCGTGCGCCGCGCTCCGGTTGCCCGGCGGGGCGAGCTCGACCGCGACGCGGCCGTTGTCGACGCGGATCGCGGCGACGTCCGCGCCGAAGCGGAACTGCACGCCGTGCTCGTCGAGCGTCTGCTTGACCAGTTTCGCGAACAGCGGGCAGTTGCCGGTGCGCTCGGTTTCGAGCAGCACGCCGCCGGCAAAGCCGGGCTCGGCCGGTACCGACGGTTCGAGCGCCACGCATTCGTCGGCGGTGAGCGTGCGGTAAGGCTGGTCGAGTGTGCGCAGCAGGTCGAGCGCGGGCTGCAGCGCGTCCCAGTCGCGCGGATCGCGCACGATGTGCAGGATGCCGGGCTTCTGCTCGAATTCGAGCTCGAGGCGCGCCTCGATATCGGCGAGCGCGTCGCGCGAAACGTCGATCAGCGGGCGCAGCCGTGCGTACTGCGCGGCGAATGCATCGGGCTCGCGCAGCGTGCCGAGCTGCTTGACGAAGCGGCGCACGCCGCCGTTGAAGCCCGGCTTGTAGACGATGCCGCTGTCGCGCGCCTGGCGCTGGTGCATGAAAGTCGGGCCGAACCAGACGTCGAGCGGGCTCGGCAGCAGCGCGCCGCCGTCGCCGTAGGTCGCGCCTTGCGCGACGGTCGCGTGGCGTTCGACCACGCATACGCGATGGCCGGCCGCGCGCAGCTGGTAGGCGGTGGCGACGCCGCTGATTCCGCCGCCGATGACGATGACATCCATTGAGATTGCTTCGATGACGGGCGGCACGCACGCCGCCCGGTGAGAATTCGCTGAGGGCCCGGGCCCGGTGAACCCGGAATGATAGCGCCAAAAGTGCGCGAGCCGGCGGCGGGCGAGCATGGCCGTGCGGCCATGCGGCGGCGGCCGGCGCCCGGGCCGATAGAGGCCGATCCGGCGGACAGCCGCGCGTGCCGCCCGCACCAGCACCGTGGCGGTGCAGCCGGACTACCGATTGGCCGGTCTTGGGCGGCCGACTTCCGGGTATAATTACGGCCTTCCTTTCGCCCCACGTCGCCACCCCGCGCGACTCATCGACGTCAGTCCAGCCCATGGCTCACTTCTCGTGTTTTCCCGGCGCTTCGGCCCTCTCCGATTTCCGTCAAACCCGTCTGCTCGACACGCTCAGGCAAATCGACGCCAACATCGTCGCGGTGCGCGGCCAGTTCCTGCACTTCGTCAATGCGGCCGAGCCGCTGTCGGCCGACGACAGCGCGCGCATCGATGCGCTGATGCACTACGGCGCGCCGTTCCAGCCGGCGGGCGAGAAGGGCGCGACCGAGACCTTCATCGTGCTGCCGCGCTTCGGCACGGTTTCGCCGTGGGCGAGCAAGGCGACCGACATCGCGCAGCACTGCGGCCTCACGCAGGTGCGCCGCATCGAGCGCGGCGTCGAATTCACGGTCACGCTGAAGTCGGGCCTGCTCGGCGGCAAGAAGGCGCTGTCAGACGACGCGCGCGCGGCCGTCGCGGCCGCGCTGCATGACCGGATGACCGAAAGCGTGGTCGCGGCGCGCGACGATGCGAAACACCTGTTCGACGAACTGCCGGCCAAGCCGCTGTCGACCGTCGACGTATTGGGCGTCGGCCGCGGCGCGCTGGAGCGCGCGAACGTCGAGCTGGGCCTCGCGCTCGCCGACGACGAGATCGACTATCTGGTCGACGCGTTCCGCAAGCTCGAACGCAACCCGACCGACGTCGAACTGATGATGTTCGCGCAGGCCAACAGCGAACACTGCCGCCACAAGATCTTCAACGCGCAGTGGACGATCGACGGCGAAGCGCAGGACATGTCGCTGTTCGCGATGATCCGCAACACCGAGAAGCTGAGCCCGCAGGGCACGATCGTCGCGTATTCGGACAACTCGTCGATCATGGTCGGCGCCGAAGCCGAGCGCTGGTTCCCGCGCAAGGCCGGTGCGGCCGGCGAGCCGGGCGAGCGCTACGGCCGCCACACCGAACTCACGCACACGCTGATGAAGGTCGAGACGCACAACCATCCGACGGCGATCTCGCCGTTCCCGGGGGCGGCGACCGGCGCGGGCGGCGAGATCCGCGACGAAGGCGCGACGGGCCGCGGCGCGCGTCCGAAGGCCGGCCTCACGGGCTTCACCGTGTCGAACCTCGACCTGCCCGATGCGCGCCAGCCGTGGGAAAACGCGCGCGACGCCGCGCAGCCGGTCGCCGAGCGCAATCCGAACGAAGTGCACGGCCCGTACGGTCGTCCGGACCGCATCGCGTCGCCGCTGCAGATCATGATCGATGGCCCGCTGGGCGGCGCCGCGTTCAACAACGAATTCGGCCGCCCGAACCTCGGCGGCTACTTCCGCGTGTACGAGCAGAACGTCGGCGGCACGGTGCACGGCTATCACAAGCCGATCATGATCGCGGGCGGCCTCGGCAACATCGCGGATCAGCACACGCACAAGCACGACGTGCCGGCCGGCTCGCTGCTGATCCAGATCGGCGGCCCCGGCATGCGGATCGGCATGGGCGGCGGCGCCGCGAGCTCGATGGCGACCGGCGCGAACACCGCCGAACTCGACTTCGACTCGGTGCAGCGCGGCAACCCGGAAATCGAGCGTCGCGCGCAGGAAGTGATCAACGGCTGCTGGCAGCTCGGCGCGGAAAACCCGATCCTGAGCATCCACGACGTCGGTGCGGGCGGCCTGTCGAACGCGTTCCCCGAAATCGTCGACGGCGCGGGCAAGGGCGCGCGCTTCGAACTGCGCAAGGTCGCGCTCGAGGAATCGGGCCTGTCGCCGCGCGAAATCTGGTCGAACGAAGCGCAGGAGCGCTACGTGCTGGCGATCGCGCCGGCCGACCTGCCGCGCTTCGAGGCGATCTGCGCGCGCGAGCGCTGCCCGTTCGCGGTAGTCGGTGTCGCGACCGACGAACGCGAGCTGAAGCTCGTCGACGACGAAGCGACGGGCGCGGACGAATACCCGGTCGACATGCCGATGGAAGTGCTGCTCGGCAAGCCGCCGCGCATGCACCGCGACGTCGCGCGTGTGACGACCGAGCGTGCGCCGGTCGACGTGACGGGCATCGCGCTGTCGGCCGTCGCGCTCGACGTGCTGAAGCACCCGACGGTCGGCAGCAAGTCGTTCCTGATTACGATCGGCGACCGTTCGGTCGGCGGTACGTCGGTGCGCGACCAGATGGTCGGCCCGTGGCAGGTGCCGGTGGCCGACTGCGCGATCACCGCGCTCGACTATGCCGGTTTCAAGGGCGAGGCGATGACGATGGCCGAGCGCACGCCGCTCGCGGTGATCGACGCGCCGGCGTCGGGTCGCATGGCCGTCGGCGAAGCGATCACGAACATCGCGAGCGCGCCGATCGCGTCGCTCGACAAGCTGAAGCTGTCGGCGAACTGGATGGCCGCGTGCGGCACGGCCGGCGAGGACGCCGCGCTGTTCGACACGGTCAAGGCGATCGGCATGGAGCTGTGCCCGGCGCTCGGGATCGGCATCCCGGTCGGCAAGGACTCGCTGTCGATGAAGACGAAGTGGGATGAGCAGGGCGTCGCGAAGGAAGTCGTGTCGCCGGTGTCGTTGATCATCTCGGCGTTCGCGCCGGTCGAGGACGTGCGCCGTCATCTCACGCCGCAACTGCGCCGCGTGGCCGACGCGGGCGACACGGTGCTGATCGCGATCGATCTCGGCCGCGGCAAGAACCGCATGGGCGGCAGCATCTTCGCGCAGGTCACGCAGCAGGTCGGCGACACGACGCCGGACGTCGACGACACGGAAGACCTGAAGCGCTTCTTCAACGCGATCCAGTCGCTCAATGCGCAAGACAAGCTGCTCGCGTACCACGACCGCTCGGACGGCGGCCTGTGGGCGACGGTATGCGAAATGGCGTTCGCGGGCCATGCGGGCGTGTCGCTGAACGTCGACATGCTGACGCTCGACCCGAACCACGAATCCGACTACGGCGACGCGAAGGACTGGGCGAAGCAGACGAGCGGCCTGCGCGACGACCGCACGCTGCGCGCGCTGTTCTCCGAAGAGCTCGGCGCCGTCGTGCAGGTGCGCGCGTCCGACCGCGACGCGGTGCTCGGCGCGCTGCGCGAGTTCGGCTTGTCGACGTGCTCGCACGTGATCGGCTCGGTCAACGATCGCGACGTGATCGAGGTGTACCGCGACGCGAAGAAGATCTTCGACGCGCCGCGTACCGAACTGCATCGCGCATGGAGCGAAGTGAGCTGGCGCATCGCGCGCCTGCGCGACAACCCGGCGTGCGCGGATGCCGAATACGACGCGCTGCTCGACGCGGCCGACCCGGGCATCTCGCCGGTGCTGACGTTCGACCCGGCCGACGACATCGCCGCGCCGTTCATCGCGACGGGCGCACGGCCGCGCGTCGCGATCCTGCGCGAGCAGGGCGTGAACTCGCATCTGGAAACGGCTTACGCGTTCGACCGCGCCGGCTTCGATGCGCACGACGTGCACATGAGCGACCTGCTCGCGGGCCGCGCGTCGCTGGCCGATTTCGCGGGGGCGGTCGCATGCGGCGGTTTCTCGTACGGCGACGTGCTGGGCGCGGGAGAGGGCTGGGCGAAGACGATCCGCTTCAACGCGAATCTCGCCGACATGTTCTCGGCGTTCTTCGCGCGTCCCGATACGTTCGCACTCGGTATCTGCAACGGCTGCCAGATGCTGTCGAGCATCGCGTCGATGATCCCCGGGGCGGAAGCGTGGCCGAAGTTCACGCGCAACAAGTCCGAGCAGTTCGAGGCGCGCTTCTCGTTCGTCGAAGTGGAGAAGTCGCCGTCGATCTTCTTCGCGGGGATGGAAGGCTCGCGGATTCCGGTCGCGGTCGCGCACGGCGAAGGCTATGCGGACTTCTCGCAGCAGGGCGACATCGATCGCGTCGCGGTCGCGATGCGTTACGTCGACCACCGCGGCGAAGCGACCGAGCGCTATCCGTTCAACCCGAACGGGTCGCCGGCCGGCATCACGTCGGTGACGACGGCCGACGGCCGCTTCTCGGTGCTGATGCCGCACATGGAGCGCGTGCATCGCACGGTCACGATGAGCTGGCACCCGGAAGGCTGGGGTGAAGCGAGCCCGTGGCTGCGTGTGTTCCGCAACGCGCGCCGCTGGATCGGCTGATCGGGATGATGTTCGACCCCAACGCATCGGTCGAGGTCGTCACGCTGCGTGACGCGCGGGCGAGCGAGGCCGACGCGATTGGCCGCGTGATCCGCGCGGCGTTCGCGGGCGAGCCGCAAGGCGGGGCGTTCGAGCAGCGCATCGTCGACACGCTGCGTGCGGACGGTGCGCTGAGCGTATCGCTCGTCGCGGAGTGCGACGGACGTATCGTCGGGCACGTCGCGTTCTCGCCGGTCGCGATCGGCGGCGAGCCGGCCGGCAGCCAGCAGTGGTACGGGCTCGCGCCGCTCGCGGTGCGGCCCGATTGCCAGCGGCAGAGCATCGGCGCCGGGCTCGTGCGCACGGGGCTCGACGCGTTGCGTCGGCTCGGCGCGCGCGGCTGCGTGGTGCTCGGCGAGCCCGCGTATTACACGCGTTTCGGGTTCGAACCGCACGGCGACATCGTGTTTCCGGGCGTGCCGGCCGAGTATTTTCTCGCGCTGTCGTTCGACGAATCGGCTCCGCTGCCGGCGGGCGACGTGCGTTATCACGACGTGTTCCATCCCGCCGCGTAGCGCATGCCGCGGGCGGGCGACACCTGGCGTGGAAAAGCCGCTCTCCGGAGCGGTTTTTTTGTTGCACGGCGCGCCGCGCACCATCGCGTCGCGGTATATCTGTTTCGTGCGCGCCAAAAGAAAAAGCCGCTCCGAAGAGCGGCTTGTCGATGCGCGTACGACGCGCCGGCGTTACTGGATCTTCGCCTGCTGGCGCAGACCTTCCTCGAACGCCTGCAGCTTCTGCTGCACGAGCTGCTGCGCGATCTGCGCCTTCACCTGGTCGAACGGCGGCGGCGCGATGTCGCGGATGTCGTCGACGCGGATGATGTGCCAGCCGAACTGCGTCTTCACCGGCGCGTCGGTCATCTGGCCTTTCTGCAGCTTCTGCGCGGCCGCCGCGAATTCCGGCACGTACGCCTTCGGGTCGGACCAGTCGAGATCGCCGCCGTTCTTGCCCGAACCCGGATCCTTCGAGTATTGCTTCGCGAGATCCTCGAACTTCGCGCCGCCCTTGATCTTCGCGATCAGGTCCTTCGCCTGCTGCTCGCTCTCGACGAGGATGTGGTGCAGGTGGTACTCGCGGTTGCCGCCCACGCCCTTGACGAGTTCGTCGTAGCGCGCCTTCACTTCGGCGTCGGTCGGCTGGTTCTTCTTCAGGAAGCTCTCGATCATCGAGCGCAGCACGACGGTCTGCTGCGCGACGGCGACTTGCGCCTTCACGTCCGGACGGTTCGGGATGCCTTCGCGAATCGCTTCCTGCATCAGGATTTCGCGGTTCACGAGTTCCTGGCGCACGGCCTGCTGCAGTTGCGGACCGTCGGTCTGGCCTTGCTGGACGAGCTGCGCGACCATCGCGTCGGCGCGCGATTTCGGAATCGGCGTGCCGTTGACGACGGCGATGTTCTGGGCAAATGCCGGTGCCGCTGCAAAAGCAGCCGCCGCGACCCACAGGCGGGGGGATTTCAGGATCATCGGGAATTCCTAATGAGACTAGATTGAAGATTCGTTGAATTCTTCGGGCGTGTAAGCCACGATCGCGAGCGCGTGAATGCCGCGCTGCATCGCATCAGCGAGCGCATCATACACCAGCCGGTGCCGCGCGACGCGCGGCTTGCCCGCGAACGCGGACGAGACGATCGTGACCGTGAAATGGCCGCCGGCGGCCGCGCCCGCATGGCCCGCGTGCTGCGCGCTGTCGTCGCGCACGGTGAGCGACAGCGGCGCGAGCGACGCGGTGAGGCGCGCTTCGATCAGCGCGATGCGTTCGTCGGCGGAGGCGTGGAGAAAGGCGTCGCTCATGTCACTCGTCCTTCAGGTATTTCGTGAGCCACAGGCTCTGCAGGATGATGAACACGACCATCGCGCCCGTCGTACCGAACAGCTTGAAGTTCACCCATTGCGATTCGGTGAAGTTGTGCACCACGTACAGGTTCGCGACGCCGAGCACCGCGAAGAACAGCGCCCAGGCGGCGTTCAGCTTGTCCCACACGGGGTGCGGCAGCGTGAGCTGCTTGCCCATCATCTTCTCGATCAGGTTCTTGCTGAACGCATAACGCGCGGCGAGCAACCCGATCGCAAACAGCCAGTACAGCACAGTCGGTTTCCATTGAATGAATTTCTCGTCATGCAGGACGAGGGTGGCGCCGCCGAACACGACGATCACGCCGAGGCTGACCCACAGCATCGTGTCGACCTTCCGGTGCCGGAAGGCGACCCAGGCGACCTGGGCCAGCGTCGCGACGATCGCGACGGCGGTGGCGGTAAAGATGCCCCAGACCTTGAAGGCGACAAAAAACAGGATGATCGGAAACAGATCGAACAGGAATTTCATGGCGCTCGCAGCTGCGTGACAGGCCGCATGTGCGGCCTGTCACCGTTGTAGGGACCCGCCAGGCATCGCCGTCGCGGAGCAGGGCGGCCGGCCCGCGGCTGGCCGCCCGGCAGATCCGCCCGGCGCCGCTCATTCGTTTTCGGGTCGGGACTCGAAGTTTAACGCAGCCGAATTGATGCAGTACCGCAAACCGGTCTGGTCGCGCGGGCCGTCCTCGAACACGTGGCCCAGATGCGCGCCGCAGTGGTTGCAGCGCACCTCGACGCGCACCATCCCGTGCGAGTAGTCGACCTTCTCGTCGATCACCTCGCCGTTGAGCGGCTTGAAGTAGCTGGGCCAGCCGCAGCCCGAATGGAACTTGGCGCCGGATTCGAACAGCGGCGTGCTGCAGACGACGCACTTGTAGATGCCGGCATCCTCGGTGTCGGTGTATTCGCCGGTGAACGCGCGCTCGGTCGCCGCGTGCTGCGTGACCTCGTACTGCATCGGCGTGAGCCGGCGGCGCAGCTCGGCGTCGTCCTTCTGGTACGGGAAGGTCTTGTCGTCGGAATCGTGGGACATGGGGGTTCTCCTGATCGGTCGGTCGAGATGCGCGGGTTGCGGGCTCAGGACGAGCAGCTCACTTCGAGCGTGCCGGCCCAGTCGGGCGGCAACGCCGCGTACGCTTCATGCTCCGGTTGTTCGTCGAACGGGCGACGCAGGATCCGCGCGAGCCGCTCGACTTCCGAAAAATCCTTTTCCTTCGCGCGCCGGATCGCAACTTCGGCCAGATGGTTGCGAAGCACGTATTTGGGATTCGCGCGGTTCATTGCAACCGCGCGAGCCGCGTCGTCGCGCGTTTCCTCGGACAGTCGCGCGCGGTAGAGGTTCGCCCATGCGTCGAATGCTTCACGGTCGGTGAAGAGGTCGCGCACGGGCGCGTCGCGGCTCGCGTCGTGCTTCGAGATCTGCGCGAGCCGGCGGAACGTCAGCGTGAAATCCGCGTGGCTCGCATGCATCGTCTCGAGCAGCTTGTTCGCGAGCTCGGCGTCGCCGTCGCGTTCGAGTTCGAGGCCGAGCTTCGCGCGCATCGCGCGTTCGAGCGCGGGGCCGAAGCGCTCCGGAAACTTCGCGAGCACGGCCTGGGCGTCGTCCACCGCGCGCTCGGCGCGCGCGTCGTCGTCGGCGATGCCGTGCTGCAGCCCGATCAGCGGCAGCAGCGCCTGCGCGAGGCAATAGCAGTTCCAGTGCGCGATGCGCGGCTGCATCCGGTACGCATAGCGGCCGTTGGTGTCCGAGTGGTTGCAGATGTAGTTCGCGTCGAATGCATCGACGAAGCCGAACGGACCGTAGTCGATCGTCACGCCGAGGATCGACATGTTGTCGGTGTTCATCACGCCGTGGCAGAAGCCGACCGCCTGCCATTGCGCGACGAGGTCGGCCGTGCGCAGCGTCGCGGCCTCGAGCAGCGCGAGGTACGGATCGTCCGCGTCGCGGCAGGCCGGATAGAAGCGGTCGATCACGTGATCGGCCAGCTGGCGCAGCAGGTCGGGGCGATCGTTCGAGAAGAAGTGCTCGAAGTGGCCGAAGCGCACGAAGCTTTCCGACACGCGCGTGACGACGGCCGCCGTCTCGATCTCCTCGCGCACCACCGGCTGGTCGGAGCCGATCACCGTCAGCGCGCGCGTGGTCGGGATGCCGAGGTGATGCATCGCTTCCGAGCACAGGAATTCGCGGATCGACGAGCGCAGCACCGCGCGGCCGTCGCCCATCCGCGAATACGGCGTGCGGCCGCCGCCCTTGAGCTGCAGTTCGTAGCGCCGGCCGTCGGCGCCGGGCAACTCGCCGATCGTCAGCGCGCGGCCGTCGCCGAGCTGGCCGGCCCACACGCCGAACTGATGGCCGGAATAGACCGACGCGTACGGCATCGCGTGCGGGGGCCAGTCGCGCGTCGGGTTGCCGGCGAACAGCTCGGCGAAGCCGGGCTGCGCGGCGATCGCGGGCGGTAGGTCGAGCAGCTGCGCGACTTCGTCGGAAAAGCCGACGACGTACGGCGCGGCCAGCGGCGCGGCCGGCAGCCGCGTATGAAACGCGTCGCCGAGCGTGACGAACGCGCGTTCGGCGGGCGCGCCGAGCGTCGCGGCGAGGTCGGGGAGAGTGTCAGCCGCATCGGCTGCGCTTCGGGAAAACGACATGTTGAGCGCCTCTGGGTAAGCCGATATTGTAAGGCGGCGTCGCGCCGCCCGCATGGCGGCCCGCGCATCGTGCGCCACGCCCGTCCGGGCCGCTGACGGGCGCGCATGCGGGCTGCTTCCGGATGGAAACGGCCGCCAGGCGGGTCACCGATTCGCATCCTCACGGAGAACAAGACGATGGGTAAGCCGTTGCTGGGCCAGATGATGGATGTGCCGCTGCTGGTGTCGTCGCTGATCGCGCATGCCGCGCGGCATGCGGGCGACACGGAAATCGTGTCGAAGCGCGTCGAAGGCGACCTGCATCGCTACACGTATCGCGATTGCGAACGCCGCGCGAAGCAACTGGCGCAGGCGCTCGCGCGGCTCGGCGTCGCAACCGGCGACCGCGTGGGCACGCTGGCGTGGAACGGCTACCGGCATCTGGAAGCGTATTACGGGATCGGCGGGATGGGCGCCGTGTGCCATACGATCAACCCGCGCCTGTTTCCCGAACAGATCGCGTACATCGTCAATCACGCGGAAGACCGCTACGTCTTCTTCGACATCAATTTCGCGCCGCTCGTCGATGCGATCGCGCCGCAATGCCCGCACGTGAAGGGCTGGATCGCGATGACGGACGCCGCGCACCTGCCGTCCGGCGCGACGCCGTTCCTCTGCTACGAAACGCTCGTCGAAGCCGAGGACGGCCGCTACGACTGGCCGCGCCTCGACGAGCAGCAGGCATCGGGGCTCTGCTACACGTCGGGCACGACCGGCAACCCGAAGGGCGTGCTGTATTCGCATCGCTCGACCGTGCTGCATGCATACGGCGCCGCGCTGCCCGACGCGATGAACCTGTCCGCGATGGACGCCGTGCTGCCCGTCGTGCCGATGTTCCACGTCAACGCATGGGGGCTGCCGTACGCGGTGCCGCTCACCGGCGGCAAGCTGGTGCTGCCCGGCAAGGATCTCGACGGGAAATCGCTGTACGAGCTGATGGAGGCCGAGCGCGTGACGTTCTCCGCGGGCGTGCCGACCGTGTGGCTCGGCCTGCTGAACTACATGCGCGAGGCCGGCGTGCGTTTCTCGACGCTGAACCGCACGGTGATCGGCGGCTCCGCGTGCCCGCCCGCGATGCTGCGCACGTTCGAGGACGAATACGGCGTGCGCGTGATCCATGCATGGGGAATGACCGAACTGTCGCCGCTCGGCACGCTCGCGAAGCTCAACTGGGCGCAGTCGCAGCGGCCGCTCGACGCGCAGCGCCGGCTGCTCGAGAAGCAGGGGCGCGTGATCTGCGGCGTCGACATGCGGATCGTCGGCGACGACGGCCGCGAGCTGCCGTGGGACGGCGTCGCGTTCGGCGAACTGCAGGTGCGCGGGCCGTGGGTGATCGACCACTACTTTCGCGGTGATGCGTCGCCGCTGGCGGACGGCTGGTTCCCGACCGGCGACGTCGCGACGATCGACCCCGACGGCTTCCTGCAGATTACCGACCGCAGCAAGGACGTGATCAAGTCGGGCGGCGAGTGGATCAGCTCGATCGACATCGAGAACGTCGCGATCGCGCATCCCGGGGTGGCCGAAGCCGCGTGCATCGCGTGCGCGCACCCGAAATGGACCGAGCGGCCGCTGCTCGTCGTGGTGCCGCGCGAAGGCGCGAACCTGAGCCGCGACGCGCTGCTCGCGTTCTACGAGGGCAAGGTCGCGAAATGGTGGATTCCCGACGACGTCGTGTTCGTCGAATCGCTGCCGCACACCGCGACCGGCAAGCTGCAGAAGCTGAAGCTGCGCGAGACGTTTCGCGATTACGTGTTGCCGACGGCGGTGTGCGCGCCGTAAGCCTTCGCGTCCGGGCTGCCGCCGGCCCGCGATTCGGTCCCGATGCGATCCCCCGATCCGTCCCCGGATCGGGAGCGAAATTAAAATTGAACGACCGTGCTTTTTCGTTGTATGCTGCCTGCGTTCATTCGGACATGCGGCCGTTCGACCGCGCACAATGAAGCGCAGCCAATCCGGCGCGCGATGCATGGAGGCAGGCAGATGGCAGTGGATTACTCGACTCGCGACGGCGTGGCCGTCATCACGCTCAACAATCCGCCCGTCAACGGGCTCGGCCTGTCGACCCGCCAGGGCGTCATGGACGCGCTCGATCGCGCCGCGCAGGAGCCGTCGGTCACGGCCATCGTGCTGACCGGCGCGGGTCGCGCGTTCTCGGGTGGCGCCGACATCACCGAATTCAATACGCCGAAGGCGCTGCAGGAGCCGACGCTGCACACCGTGATCCGCGCGGTGGAGGCAAGCGCGAAGCCGGTCGTCGCGGCGCTGCACAGCGTCGTGATGGGCGGCGGGCTGGAGCTTGCGCTCGGCGCGCACTACCGCATCGCCGCGCCCGGCGCGCAGGTCGCGCTGCCCGAAGTGAAGCTCGGGTTGCTGCCGGGCGCGGGCGGCACGCAACGCCTGCCGCGCGCGGTCGGCCTCGAAACCGCGCTGAACATGATCGTGTCGGGCGCGCCGGTGCCGTCGGAGCAACTCGCGACGAGCGGGCTGTTCGACGAAATGGCCGACGGCGACCTGCTCGACGCGGCCGTCGCGTTCGCGCGCAAGGTCGGCGCGCAGAACGGCCCGCATCCGCGCGTCCGCGATCGCAAGATCGTCCACGAGAACGCGGCGGGCTTCATCCAGTTCGCGCGCAATTCCGCGCGGGCCGCCGCGCCGAATTTCCCCGCGCCGCACAAGTGCATCGACGCGATCGAGGCCGGCGTGCTGAACGGCTTCGACAAAGGCAGCATCGCCGAGCGCGAGGGTTTCGTCGCGCTGATGATGACGCCGGAAAGCCGCGCGCTGCGCCATGCGTTCTTCGGCGAACGGGCGGCGAGCAAGATTCCCGACGTGCCGGCCGATACGCCGCTGCGCGAGATCCGCCGGGTCGGCGTGATCGGCGCGGGCACGATGGGCGGCGGGATCGCGATGAACTTCATCAACGCGGGGCTGCCGGTCACGCTGCTCGAGACGAAGCAGGATGCGCTCGAGCGCGGCCTCGCGACGATCCGCAAGAACTACGACGCGCAGGTGAAGAAGGGCAGGCTCACGCAGGAGAAGCTCGACGCACGCATCGCGCTGATCACGCCGACGCTGTCCTACGACGACCTGAAGGACGCCGACCTGATCGTCGAAGCGGTGTTCGAGGAACTCGGCGTGAAGGAGCAGGTGTTCAAGAAGCTCGACGAAGTCGCGAAGCCGGGCGCGATCCTCGCGTCGAACACGTCGACGCTCGATGTCGACAAGATCGCGGCGTTCACGAAGCGCCCGCAGGACGTCGTCGGCATGCACTTCTTCAGCCCGGCGAACGTGATGAAGCTGCTCGAGGTCGTGCGCGGCGCGCAGACCGCGAAGGATGTGCTCGCGACCGTGATGGCGGTGGCGAAGAAGATCCGCAAGACGGCGGTCGTGTCGGGCGTGTGCGACGGCTTCATCGGCAACCGGATGATCGAGCAGTACATCCGCCAGGCGCTGTTCATGCTCGAGGAAGGCGCGCTGCCCGCGCAGGTCGATCGCGCGATCGAGAAGTTCGGCTTCGCGATGGGGCCGTTCCGGATGAGCGACCTCGCCGGCAACGACATCGGCTGGGCGATCCGCAAGCGCCGTTACGTCGAGCAGCCCGATCTGCACTATTCGAAGATCGCCGACCGCCTGTGCGAACAGGGCCGCTTCGGCCAGAAGACGGGCGCCGGCTGGTACGACTACGTGCCGGGCGACCGCAAGGCGAAGCCGTCGTCGCTCGTCGACGAGATGATCGTCGCGTACTCGAAGGAGCGCGGCGTCGAGCGGCGCAAGATCGGCGACGACGAGATCGTCGAGCGGCTGGTGTTCGCGCTCGTCAACGAAGGCGCGAAGATCCTCGAAGAGAAGATCGCGTCGAAGGCGTCCGATATCGACATGGTCTACCTGACCGGGTATGGCTTCCCGCTGTGGCGCGGCGGCCCGATGCTGTACGCGGACATGGTCGGCCTCTACAACGTCGAGCGCGCGATTCGCCGCTATGCGGCCGCGCCGAACGGTGACGCATGGCAGCTCGCGCCGTCGATCGCGGAACGGGCGAAGGCCGGCCGCGGGTTCAACGGCTGACGCCGCCGCATCGCTGCGCGACCGATCCTGTCTGGAGACACGCAATGAAACGCACCGACGACGTCCTGCTCGTGATCGACGTGCAATACGACTTCATGCCGGGCGGCGCGCTCGCGGTGCCCGACGGCGATGCGGTCGTGCCCGTGATCAACGCGCTCGCGCAACGCTTCGACCAGGTCGTGCTCACGCAGGACTGGCACCCGCGCGAGCACGTGTCGTTCGCGGCGAACCATCCGGGCCGCGAGCCGTTCTCGACGCTCGCGCTGCCGTACGGCGAGCAGGTGCTGTGGCCCGTGCACTGCGTGCAGGACACCGACGGCGCGGCGCTGCATCGCGACCTCGACATCCCGCATGCGCGGCTCGTGATCCGCAAGGGGGGCGACGCGCAGGTCGACAGCTATTCCGCGTTCGTCGAAGCCGACCGCACGACGCGCACGGGGCTCGCGGGCTATCTGCGCGAACTCGGCGCGAAGCGCGTGTGGTGCTGCGGGCTCGCGACCGACTATTGCGTCGCGTGGTCGGCGCTCGATGCGCGCGCGGCCGGTTTCGAAGCCGCGGTGATCAACGATGCGTGCCGCGCGATCGACCTGAACGGGTCGCTCGCGCACGCATGGCAGCAGATGCAGGCAGCGGGCGTCGTGCATGCGACGTCCGCCAGCGCGCGCCCGGCGGCGTAGCGCAGACCCCAACATGAAGCAGGACCGAAGGAGACTCGCATGACCGAAGCCGTAATCGTATCGACCGCCCGCACGCCGCTCGCGAAATCCTGGCGCGGCGCCTTCAACATGACGCACGGCGCGACGCTCGGCGGCCACGTGGTCGCGGCCGCGCTCGAGCGCGCGAAGCTCGATCCGGCGCGCGTCGAGGACGTGATCATGGGCTGCGCGAACCCCGAAGGCGCGACCGGCGCGAACATCGCGCGGCAGATCGCGCTGCGCGCCGGGTTGCCTGTGAGCGTGCCGGGGATGACGGTGAACCGTTTCTGTTCGTCCGGGCTGCAGACGATCGCGCTGGCCGCGCAGCGGATCATCGCGGGCGAAGGCGAGATCTACGTGGCCGGCGGCGTCGAGTCGATCTCGTGCGTGCAGAACGAGATGAACCGGCACATGGTCCAGGAAGGCTGGCTCGTCCAGCACAAGCCCGAGATCTACTGGAACATGCTGCAGACCGCCGAGAATGTCGCGAAGCGCTACGGGATCTCGAAGGAGCGCCAGGACGCATACGGCGTGCAGTCGCAACTGCGGGCCGCGGCCGCGCAGGAAGCCGGGCGTTTTCGCGACGAGATCGTGCCGATCACCGTGCTCGCGGGCATCGCCGACAAGGCGACGGGCCGCCTGTTCACGCAGGAAGTGACGGTCTCGGCCGACGAAGGCATCCGCCCCGACACGACGCTCGAAGGCGTGTCGAAGATCCGTTCGGCTGTGCCGGGCGGCGTGATCACCGCGGGCAATGCGAGCCAGTTCTCGGATGGCGCGTCGGCATGCGTCGTGATGAGCGCTAAGGCCGCGCAGCGCGAAGGGCTGCAGCCGCTGGGCGCGTTCCGCGGCTTCGCGGTGGCCGGCTGCGAGCCGGACGAAATGGGCATCGGCCCGGTGTTCGCTGTGCCCAAGCTGCTGAAGCAGGCCGGGCTGACAGTCGACGACATCGGCCTGTGGGAACTGAACGAGGCGTTCGCGGTGCAGGTGCTGTACTGCCGCGACACGCTCGGGATTCCTGAGGACCGCCTGAACGTGAACGGCGGCGCGATCGCGGTCGGCCATCCGTACGGCGTGTCGGGCGCGCGCCTGACCGGCCATGCGCTGATCGAGGGCAAGCGGCGCGGCGTGAAGTACGTGGTCGTCACGATGTGCATCGGCGGCGGGCAGGGCGCGGCCGGCCTGTTTGAAATCCTCTGATCTTTGACCGGCGGCGGCCGCGGTCGCGCTTCGGCGCCACCGCACCCCGCCGCAGCGAATCGGCGCGACCGATGCGCCATTCGCAATGATGGGGAAACAAAAGGCATGCACCCGGCAATGCCGTTTCCCCTGACTTGTCAAACGAATTACCCCTCCTATACTTGCTCTGACATTTGCCTTTCGGCATGATGGGCCAGATCGCGCGTGGGGGCGCGATCCGTCCCGAGAAGATTCCAGCCAACGCAGCAGACCGACCGGGGACCGAATGAGTACGACCTATGCAGCCGGGGAACCGCCGCGCGTCGTCAGCGCGGCCGCCAGGCTCTACGCGAAATGCCTGCTGGTCGGATTCGCGTTGTTGCCGGCCTATCTGATTGCCTATCTGTGGTTCTTCAGCGACCGGAGCGTCGTGTTCGAGAACCACGCCTTCCATGAAATCGCGATCGCGGCGGCGACGATCGAAGGCGCGTTCGTCACCTACGTGACGTGGGTGTGTTACCGGTCGTCCGGCGAGCCGCTGCTGCGCTGGCTGACGCTCGGCTTTCTCGGCTTCGCGATGATCTACGCGCTGCACGGCGCGTTCACCGGGATGGCGCACCACAATATCTGGCTGTTCCTGCTGTACGGGCCCGCGTCGCGGTTCGTGATGTCGGCGCTGCTGCTCACGGGGCTGCTGTCGTATTCGCGTCCGCCCGACCGGCTCGACAAGCGCACGAGCGTGCGGACGTGGCTGCCGTGGATCGTGTTCTTCCTGCTCGTCAACGTGGCGGTCGCGTACATCGCGTATTCGCCGGTCGCGGGTGCGCTCGGCACGCGGCTGTCGATGGAAGGCGGCGCGCTGGTGTTCTCGCTGCTGAACGTGTGCCTGCTGCTCGCACGGCGGATCCGCTCGCCGCTGATGGTGATCTACGGCGTGTCGATCATGGCGTTCGCGCTGTCGTCGCTCGCGTTCATCCTCGGCAAGCCGTGGAATCACATGTGGTGGCTCGCGCACGCGATCTTCGCGGGCGGGTTCTTCCTGCTGAGCTACGGTGTCGTGCAGGCGCTGCAGACGACGCGCTCGTTCTCGGCGATCTACAGCCAGGAAGACCTGATGAGCCGGCTGTCGGAATCGATGGCGCGCACCGAAAGCGCGCTGCAGGAGCTGCGGCGTACGAACCAGAAGCTCGAGTACATGGCTGCGACCGACCCGATGACGGGCGCGTCGAACCGCCGGCAGTTCATCGCGCAGGTCGAGCGCGAAATCGTGCGGGCCGAGCGCGACGGCACGCCGTTCTGCCTGCTCGCGCTCGATCTCGACAATTTCAAGAACATCAACGATGCCTACGGGCACCAGATCGGCGACGAGGTGCTGCGCGGCGTCGTGCGCCAGTGCCTCGAGGCGATCCGGCCGGCGGGCGCGCTCGCACGGGTCGGCGGCGAGGAATTCATGGCGCTCTTGCCCGAGATGCCGCTCGAAGGCGCGCGGATGACGGCCGAGCGCGTACGTTCGTCGATCGCGAGTGCGCCGTTCGGGCTGGACTTCAAGCGCGTGCAGGTGACGGTCAGCGTCGGCGTCGCGCAATACGGCGTCGACGGCGGCACGGTCGATGCGCTGCTGCGGGCGGTCGACGAGCGGCTTTATCAGGCGAAGCGGGAAGGGCGCAACCGCGTGGTGTCGCGATGATCCGCATGGCACCGACACCCCGGCGGCGGGCGCGCCGCCGGGGCTTTTGCAGGCCGGTGCCGGCCGCGCGCTAGCGCGACGCCACCGCCGTCGCCTGCTTCGGCTGCCCGTCCTGCATCGGCTGCGACGCTTGCCACCAGTACTTGCCCGCGCGCTGCTGCGGATCGCGGATCGCGAGATACGTCGTACTCCAGAGCTGCGCCGCGTTGGCTTCGGTCGCATCGGCGCTGCGCGTGCCGAATGCGTCGGTCTGGTACTTGCCGTTCACGTAGGACCACGTCCACATTTCCGACGTGCGCATGTCGCGTCCGTTCGAGATTACCTGCCAGATCGTCTGCCGCGCCTGCGTGAGCAGCGTGCGGGTCGCGGCCGACAGGTCCTGGCGCGCCAGTTGGCGATCGAGCCCGGCCACCCACATCGCCTGCTGCCACGACCAGATCACCGTGCCGTGATACGCGGAACTCGTGAACTTCGGCCACAGCGACGGGTTCGCATACGCGGGGTTCGCGATCAGCATCCCGGCATCGGTCACGAGGCCGGTCGGGAACGGCCGCGTGACGTCGGTCACGATCCGCTGGAGCTGATCGTCCGGCGGCGCGCCGAACAGCAGCGCGAAGCCGCCGTCCGAATTCATCACCGGGATCGGGTTGCCCTGCTGGTCGAGCGAGAGCGCATAGAAGGCCAGCGGCGCATTGGGCGCGGCGCCGGCCGGCACCCCGGCGGACGGCGCATAGGCCGACACATCGGTGGCCGCCTGCGCGGCCGGCACGCTGACCTGGAACAGCGGCGGCGCCTGCGTTTCCCACGTGGCCGCTTCGTTCGCCGTGTTGGCGAGCGTCGCGCGTTGCCCGGCGTCGAGGTACGGATCGAGCAGGCCGCGGGCGAGGAACGCGTTCGCCGCGCGCAGCGCGGCCGGTACGAGCACTGCGTTCACGTCGTACGGGTACACGCCGCCGCCGAGGCCGTCGGTACTGTCGCGCCAGTTGCCGACGATTTCGCCGGGCCGCAGGTGAATCAGGTTCGCGACCGACGGCTGCTGCGCGAACGGCTGCGCGGTCGTCGCGACGTGCAGCAGATTGACGACGAGGCGGCTGCCGTTGGTTTGCCCGTCGCTGCCGCGCTGCGCCAGATACGCGGCCGCACGCGCCTGGCCGCGCGTATCGTCGATCAGCCACGCGGCCGCGATCGGCGCGAGCAGGTAGTCGCTGTCGATCATCTTGTAGTCGTAGGTCGGTGTCGCGTCGTTCGGCCGCCCGTTCTTCTGGTTGTCGATCAGCGCGAATTCGCCGATGCCTTCCTCGTGCGCGACCTTGCCGTCGGCCGACAGGCGGCTCAGCACCGACGACAGCCCGGCCTCGATCGCCGCGGGTTCGAGCACGGGCATCAGCATGCGGACCGAGATCAGCGTGTCGCGGCCGAAGTACGTGTCGTACTGCCACGAGCCCGCCAGCAGCTTGTCGTTGAAGCTCAGGAATTCGAGCACGTTCTGGCTGACCGGGTCGGGATTCACGGACGGAGCAAACAGGTCCGCGTGCGTGATCGGCGACAGCGGCGTCTCGCCCGACAGCGCATCGATGTGCAGCTTCAGCGTGCGCGAGCCCGCCGGCGCATTCAGCACGAGCTTGCCGCCCGCTGCCGGCGCGATGCTGCCGCCGTCGCGCAGCGTGATGCGCAGCGCATAGCCGGGCGCGCCGTCGAGCCGGTCGCGTTGCCATTGCGCGGTGCCGCCCTGGACCGTCGGCGCGGTGAGGATCTGCTGCGGAATCGTCGCGCCGCCGTTGAAGTCGCGCAGGAAGCGCACGTTGCTGAGCACGCCCTGGCGGATCGTCAGCGTAGCGGTGTCGACCGACACGTCGGCGCCGATGCCGTACAGCGGGCGGCCGTGTGCGTCCGGGGCCGACAGCGCGGACGGCGGCGTGTCGAGGCTCCAGTTCACCGGCTGCGCGGTGTCGTCGAACCACAGCCCGGTGCCGCTGTTGCCGGCGGGGAAGACCACGAGCAGGCGCGGCTTCGTCGACGAGCGTACCAGCAGGTGCGCGGCGACCTTGTCCTGCCGGTAGAACGCGTTGATCTGGCCGCCGGTATCCATGCGGAACGACAACGCGGCGGTGTTCGACGGCGGGGTGGTCGACTGGACGTCGTCGTCATTGCAGGCCGACAGCAGGCCGGCGCAGACGAGCCCGAGACACAGCGACTTCGCAAGGCGATGCATGTTGATGTCCCTCCTGATGACTGGCGATTTTTTATCTGGATATCTAATTGGCGGATCTTGGGTCCGTTTGGTGCTGCTTTGCATTCATTCTTGGCGAATGACTGGAATGAATGGAGGTATTGCGTTTCTTCGAAAGGAAAATGGGTTGAAAAACAACCGGGTGGTCGATAAATGCCGACAGCTGAAAACGACAGGGGCGCACGTCGATGCCCGGCGGGAAGGCCGATGCGAAGGACCTTCGCGCAGGTGAGTGGCGAATCCGGAGCGGCGAGGAAAACGATACGTAGGCCGTCGTAGGCGATTCTAAATTTGCGGGAAAGTCGAAGTCAATAATGTTTTTGTTTTCCAATATTGAATTGAAAACCGGTCGCAATTATTACCCGTCGCGCCGGTAAAATGTGCGATTCAATGGGATCGGATTAATGCATTCCGGATATCGGTTGAAAACCGGTCGGCAATACGCTGTCGCGCCGGCGATTGATGCCGAACAGGAAACGAATCGCCGGATTGTGTCGGTCGGTGTCGTGACAGGCCGACATGCGCGGCAAACGCGCGCGAAGGCCGCCTGGCAATCCGCGTTCCTGCGTATGCCCGCACGACGACGCGACGTCGCCATCGGCGCTTCGCCGGCTGAAGCAGTTCGACGAAGACGGCGCGAAGCTCGAGCGGCTCGTTCGCGGCCGATGACGCGCGCCGAACGTGTGTATCGGAGGCAGAAGCCCGCTACGAGCGGGCAATTTTTCGCGCTGGATATTTATAATCGCCCGCGGCTGAGCCTTTCCGTTCGCGCCGGGCGCGAATATCGGCCCAACTGATTTAGTATGAGCAATCTGCGCTCGACGCGAGGGGCGCGCATTCGCGGTGAGGAGACCCATGCATCCCCGTAAGACTGCCCCTTACATCATCGTGGCGATTGCTTCAGTGATCGCATGCGCGCTCATGGCGCTATGCGTGCTGCAACTCTTGCAGAGCCGTGACGATGCGATGGAGCGGGCAAGGGAAACGTCCCGCAACCTCGGACTGATCGCCGAACGCGACATCGAACGCAATATCGAGTTGTACGACCTGTCTTTGCAGGCGGTCATCCATGGGTTGCAGCGCCGCGATGTGATGGATGCTTCGCCGGGCCTGCGCCGGTCGGTGCTGTTCGATCACGCGATGACCGCGGAATTTCTCGGTTCGATGCTCGTGATGGATGCAGGCGGCAATATCGTTCTGGATTCGGGCTATGACGAGCCGCGCAAGGGTAATTTCTCCGATCGCCGATACTTCACGGTCCACCGCGACAATCCGAACGTCGGACTCTATATCAGTGACCCGTTCGTCTCCCGTTTGCGTGGGGGAAAGCTCAGTATCGCGCTCACGCGGCGGATTTCGAACCCCGATGGATCGTTTGGCGGCATCGTCGTTATCGCGGTCAATCTCGATTATTTCCATCAGCTCTTCGCCGGGCTTTCGCTTGGCAAGCATGGCTCGATTTCGCTCATCGGCGAAGACGGCAAGATGGTGATGCGTCAGCCGTACGATGTGCATACCATCGGCCGCGACATCAGCAAAGCCGCGACGTTCCGGCGGTTTCAGACCGCGCGAGAGGGCGCCTTCTCCGAAACGTCATCGATCGACGGCGTGCGCCGCCTGTACTACTTCAAGCATTTGCCGAAACTGCCGCTGATCATCATGGTGGCGGAGGCCGAGGAGGACATTTACGCCGCATGGCGGCAACGTGCGATCAAGATCGGCGGATTGGTCGCGACGTTCGGGGTGGCGTTCATCGCACTGTCCCTTCTGCTCGGTTCGCAGCTACGGCGCCGTATGCGGGCGGAATCGGAACTCGTGCTGCTCGCCCGGACGGACGGTCTCACCGGCCTGAGCAATCGCCGCAGCTTTGGCGAGGTACTGGACCAGGAGTGGCGTCGCGCGCGACGTGCGCATTCCGTTTTCTCGCTGCTGTTCGTGGATGTGGATCGGTTCAAGGCTTACAACGACACGTACGGTCATCAGGCCGGGGACGATGCGTTGGCGGCGGTCGCGCGGTGCATCGGCGACAATATTCGTCGGCCGGCCGATACGGCGGCGCGTTATGGCGGAGAGGAGTTCGTCGTGCTGCTTCCCGACACGCCACAAACCGGCGCGGCGCAGATTGCCGAGCGGATCCGCGCGGCAATCGATGCGTTGGCCCTCGAGCACGCCGGCAGCGAATACGGGCGTGTGACGGCGAGCATCGGCCTGGCGTGCTGGATGCCGGATCAGGAAGGGCAGCCGGATGCCGTGATCAAGGCGGCGGATGAGGCACTGTATTACGCGAAGGCGACCGGGCGGAACAAGGTTGCCGCGCTGCAGCCGGCGGAGTGATGGAGATGGTTGCATTGCGCCGTTCGTCAGACTCATGTCGGCAGTGACCAAAGCTGACGGACCCACGTCAAGACACAGTCCATTGCCGTCAGTAAGTTTGGTAGGCTTGTCGCCTGCCTTCGCTTGTCGGCGTCTTGACGCCGGTAAATGATACGGCGAGAAAGCGGGTATCTTCCGTGAAGATTTCAAAGATGCCCGCTTTTTCCAACCGGACGAGATCCCGAGCGAACGAAAGCGACCGGCGAACGGGCGTAATGTGCACGACTGCCAAGGGTCCCCGGCCAAGCGCCGAACCAACACGAACAGGAGCGAACGAAGTGATCAGACATATCGTCATGTGGAAGTTGAAAGAATCCGCCGAAGGCGCGACGCGCGCACAGAACGCGCTGAAGCTGAAGGAAAAGCTCGAAGGCTGCCGCGACCTCGTGCCCGGCACCCTGCAGATCGACGTCGGCCTCGCCACACCTGGCCTCGACGCGACCGCCGACATCGTGCTCGTCTCCGATTTCACCGACAAGGCGGCGCTCGACGCGTACCAGGTGCATCCGGTTCACCAGGAAGTGAAGAAATTCGTCGTCGCGGTGGCCGAATCGCGCGAGTGCGTCGACTACATCGTCGACGTCGCACGATGAGCGACGCGGCAACCCCGACGGAAGGCCCGTCGATCGAAAGCCCGTTCGTCGATCTGCTCGGCGTGCAGCTCGTGTCCGCGAAGGACGGTGCGAGCGAGATCGTGCTGCCGCTCGAAGAGCGCCACATGAACACGTGGAGCATCGCGCACGGCGGCGTGACGATGACGCTCGCCGATATCGCGCTCGCGATGGCGGCGCGCAGCCTGACCGACGACGGCGTCGGCGTCGTCACGGTCGAGATGAAGGTGAACTTCATGCAGCCGGGCCGCGGCGAGCTGCGCGCTTACGGGCGCGTGATGCACCGCTCGACGACGATGGCCTACTGCGAAGGCGAAGTGCGCGACAGCGACGGCAATTTCGTCGCGAAGGCGCTCGGTACGTTCAAGTACATGCGGCGGCTGGCGGTCGGCCGCGACATCAAGCGGCAACGCTCGCGCACGGCGCCGGACGCCCATCCCGGGCCGAGCGACGCGTAAGCATTCGCCACGCGCGGCCCGGTCTCTTCGATGCGGCAGGGCCGTTTCGTCTGGCAGCATGGAATGCCGGCACACGGCGCGGTTCGCCGCGCCTGTCCAGCCTCCGCGTGGCATCATGTCACGCTTGTCCGTTCACGGCGCCACGCCCGCGCCGTCCACTCCGATGCCGCTGAATCCGAAGATCGCCCAGGTGCTCGACATGATCGAGCGCGCGAAACGTCCGTCGTATCACCATCAGACGCCGCAGCAGGCGCGCGCCGCGTACGAGAAGAGCGCGCCGATCCTCGACGTCGTGCCGGCGCCGATGCATTCGGTGGAGGAATGCGTGGTGCCGACGCGCGACGGCCGCACGATCGGTGCGCGGCTGTATCTGCCGGTCGCGCCGAGCCTGGCGGAGCCGCTGCCCGCGCTCGTGTACTACCACGGCGGCGGCTTCACGGTCGGCAGCGTCGACACGCACGATGCGCTGTGCCGGATGTTCGCGCACGACGCGCAATGCGCGGTGCTGTCGGTCGGCTACCGGCTCGCGCCCGAACACAGATTTCCGACCGCGGTGAACGATGCCGACGATGCATTGCAATGGCTGCATCGCGAGGCCGCCGCGTTCGGCGTCGACGCCGCGCGGCTGGCGGTCGGCGGCGACAGCGCGGGCGGGACGCTCGCGACGGTCTGCGCGGTGCTCGCGCGCGACGCGGGCATTCGTCTTGCGCTGCAGCTGCTGATCTATCCGGGTGTGACGCGTGACCAGGACACCGAATCGCACGCGCGGCTCGCCAGCGGCCACCTGCTGACGCAGGACACGATCCAGTGGTTCTTCACGCAATACGTGCGCGATCGGGCGGATCGCGACGACTGGCGTTTCGCGCCGCTCGACGGCACGCGCGATGCGCCGTCGTTCGCGGGCGTCGCGCCGGCGTGGATCGCGACGGCCGAATACGATCCGCTGAGCGACGAGGGCGCCGCGTACGCGGACAAGTTGCGCGCGGCCGGCAACGCGGTCACGCTGGTCTGCTATCCGGGGATGATCCACGAATTCTTCAAGATGGGCGGCTACGTGCCGGAGGTGCGGGCCGCGCATGCCGATGCGGTCGCGGCGCTGAAGGCGGCATTCGACGAGGTTTGACGGCGAGTGCGGAAGGCGCGCGCGCCGCGGGAGGATGGCGATGACGAACGGCGTGGGCGGGGTGGAAACGGGCGACTGGACGGTGCTGGGCGGCGACGCCGCGCGGATCCGCGACGCGGTGTTCGTGCGCGAGCAGCAGATTCCGCCGGAATGGGAACTCGACGACGACGATCCGCTGTCGCTGCATGCGGTCGCGTACCGGACCGACGCGGCGACCGGGCTGCGCCGTGCGGTCGCGACGGGGCGGCTGCTGCCGTCCGGCACGATCGGCCGTGTCGCGGTACTGGCCGACATGCGCGGGCAGGGTGTCGGGTCGGCCGTCCTGAATGCGCTGCTGGACGCCGCGCGCCGCCGCGGCGAAGCCGTCGTGCGGCTGTACGCGCAGGATTCGGCGGTGTCGTTCTATCTGCGGCACGGCTTCGCGGCGGTCGGCGAGCCGTTCGTCGAAGCCGGCGTGCCGCACGTCGAGATGGCGCGCGCGCCGTAGCGCGCCACGTGTGCGCTCAGCGCGGCCGCGCCGCGTCGATATCGAACGTAACCGCGCGTTCGAACGCGCCGGGGCGGACGGTGCGGTGCGAGCCGTCGTCGTCGCTGCGTTCCTTGACCTCGACCGTCAGCCGTACGCCTTCCTTCATCGTGACGCGCAGCGCGGTCGTGCCGCGCGTGCCGTATTCGGGCGTCTCGATGAACGCGGCCGACAGCGCGCGCTCGCGCTCGATCGGAATGCCGGTGTGCGGCAGCGCGTCGTCGTCCGCGACGTGCGGGTCGCGCATCAGCGCGATCAGTTCGTCGAGCGACGGGGTCGGGTTGTCGGTGAGCAGCGTGCCGAGTTCCGCGCGCTTGCGCACCACTTTCGGCCAGGGCGTATCGAGCCGCGCATTCGACAGCGCATGCACGCCCGGCGCGATCGCGACGGGCGCGGCGACACGGCTTTCGCCTTCGGGCGCGCGGTTGCAGAACCACGCGAGCTCGCGTCGGCGCCAGTCGCCGACGAGCAGGTTGAAGCCGTTGTACACGGCCGCATGCTCGGCAAGCTGCGCGAGATAGTCGAGCGGCGCGACGGACGCGCCGCCGAGAAAGTCGGAGACCAGCTTGCCGCGGGTCGGCGCGCCCGCGCGGATGTCGAACGGCGCGCGGTAGTTGGTCAGCGCGGCGAAGCGGCCGTCGCGCGAGACGCCGAGCCACGTGCCGCCCGCTTCGAGATCGCGGCCAGCCAGCACGCCCGGCACGTCCTCCCACCACGAGAGCGGCGCGCTGGTCCGGCGAAAGAACTCGTCGCGATTGGCGACGAGGGTAAAGACGGGACCGGCGGCGGCATCGGGCTGCCAGTCGAAGGCAATCAGACACATCGGGCGAATCTCTCGCAGGAAACGTCGCGCGCCGGCTGCGACTCGCGAGCCGGCGCGCGAACGGGTTGTCAGTGCATCACGCTTCGGTCGGCCACGCGTACGGCAGCGCGTCGAACGCGAGCGCCGGGCCGTCGGCCGAACCGAGGTGCACCGTGCCGCTGTCGAGCGCGGCGAGCTTGATCTCGACGAGCGCGTCGACGCCGCCCGCCGGCGCGGCCGCCGCGTTGACGATCATCCCGCACGGCTGGCCCGGGTCGTCGCTGTGGAACAGCTCGACGCCGGCATGCACGGTATCGGTCTCGCCGGCGACGTGCGCGAGCGCGGTGCGGCGCTTGATCGTGCCGCGGTACTGGCTGCGCGCCACCACTTCCTGGCCCGGGTAGCACCCTTTCCTGAAGTTAACGGCACCGATCACGTCGAAGTTGACCATTTGCGGCACGAACTGTTCGACGGCCGGCTGCGTGATGCGCGGCTCGCCCGCGCGAACGTCGAGCCAGTCCCACACGGCGGGCGACACGACGGGCAGCGTGCCGGCGAGCGCCGCGAGGCGCGCGTCGACCTCGGCGCGCGGGCCGATCCACAGATAGCGCTTGCGGCCGGCCGCATCGGGCACGCGGATCAGCGCGCCGGCCGGGCCGTCGACCTTCACGTGCACGCCGTCGGGCAGCGCATCGAAGATGCCCGACAGCGCGTCGCGCACGTCGCCCGCGAAGCCGGCCACCGCGAGCGTGTCGCTCGCGTCGGTCAGCTTCGCCTTCGCGCGCAGCACGAACATCGACAGCCGTTTCTGCACGGCCGGCTGCACGTCCTTCGACACGAGCAGGCGCACGTCGTGGCCGGCGCGCCACGTGAGGAACGACGCGAGCAGGCGGCCCTTCGGCGAGCAGTACCCGGACAGCCGCGCGCTGCAGGCATCGAGATGCTCGATGTCGTTGGTGAGCTGGCTGTGCAGGAACGTCGCGGCGTCGTCGCCGGCCACGTCGATCACGCCGAACTGCGGCAGCGGCATGCAGGCGCCCGGCGCATCGAAATCGGCGGCAGGCGGGCGGGGGAAAACGGGGAGCGAGGCAGATGCGGCCTGGGCAGCCGGTGAAGCGAACGGTGTGCTCATGGAATGAGGGAACAGTCAACCCTGACTTTGACGGAGGCGAGCAAGTATTATATGGGTCTTACCTGAGTCACGTTTCCATGTCCCTACTGAAGAAATGCGCCGCGACGATCGTGGCGCTGGCCGTCGTTGTGGCCGCTGCCGGCGCGGGCGGCGGGTATTACTGGGCGACCCGGCCGCTGTTGCTGGGCTCGGCATCGCTCGACGTCACGATCAAGCCGCGCAGCAGCGTGAAGAGCGTCGCGCTGCAGCTCAAGCACGGCGGCGTGCCGGTCGAGCCGTTCGCGTTCGTCGCGATGACGCGCGTGCTCGGGCTGTCGAGCCGGCTCAAATCGGGCAACTACGAATTCAAGACCGGCATCACGCCTTACGACGTGCTGCAGAAGATCGCGCGCGGCGACGTGAACGAGTACGTCGCGACGGTCATCGAGGGCTGGACCTTCAAGCGGATGCGCGCGGAGCTCGACGCGAACCCGGATCTGTCGCACGCGACGGCCGGCATGAGCGACGCCGAGCTGTTGCGCGCGATCGGCGCATCGGACGGCGCGGTGCAGCGCGGCAGCGGCGAGGGGCTGTTCTTCCCCGATACCTACCTGTTCGACAAGGGCACGAGCGACCTGAACATCTACCGGCGCGCGTACCACCTGATGCAGACGCGCATCGACGAGGCCTGGGCCGCGCGCACGCCGGGGCTGCCGTACAAGACGCCTTACGAAATGCTGACGATCGCGTCGATCGTCGAGAAGGAGACCGGCCACGCGGCCGATCGCGCGTTCGTCGCGGCCGTGTTCGCGAACCGGCTGCGCATCGGCATGCCGCTGCAGACCGATCCGTCGGTGATCTACGGGCTCGGCGACGCGTACGACGGCCGTCTGCGCAAGCGCGACCTGCAGGCCGACACTCCCTACAATACCTACACCCGACGCGGGCTGCCGCCCACGCCGATCGCGTTGCCGGGTGTCGCCGCGCTGCAGGCGGCGATCAATCCGGCCCCGACGAGCGCGCTCTATTTCGTCGCGAAGGGCGACGGCACGAGCGTGTTCTCGGACACGCTCGGCGACCACAACAAGGCCGTGGATAAATACATACGAGGTCAATAATGGCGAGCGGTAAATTCATCACGTTCGAAGGCATCGACGGCGCGGGGAAGACCACCCACCTGCAATGGTTCTGCGAACGCCTCCAGGGCCGGCTGGCCGCGGCCGGCCGGCAGGTCGTCGTGACCCGCGAGCCGGGCGGCACGCAGCTCGGCGAGAAACTGCGCGAGATCCTGCTGAACCAGCCGATGGATCTCGAGACGGAAGCGCTGCTGATGTTCGCCGCGCGTCGCGAGCACCTCGCGCTCGTGATCGAGCCGGCGCTCGCGCGCGGCGACTGGGTCGTGTCGGATCGCTTCACCGACGCGACGTTCGCGTACCAGGGCGGCGGCCGCGGGCTGCCGCGCGACAAGCTCGAGACGCTCGAGCGCTGGGTGCAGGGCGGCTTCCAGCCCGACCTGACGGTGCTGTTCGACGTCGCGCCGCAGGTCGCGAGCGAGCGTCGCGGCGCCGCGCGCATGCCCGACAAGTTCGAAAGCGAGTCCGACGCGTTCTTTGCCCGCACGCGCGCCGAATACCTGCGGCGCGCGGAAGAGGCGCCGCACCGCTTCGCGATCGTCGACGCGACGCGATCGATTCCCGAGATTCGCCAGCAGCTCGAACGCGTGCTCGCCGCGCTGTAACCCGCAAGGAACGCACCCATGATCTATCCGTGGCAAACCGACGACTGGGACCGCCTGCAGCAACTGCGCGCGCAATGGCCGCATGCGCTGCTGCTGCACGGTCAGGCCGGGATCGGCAAGCTGCAGTTCGCGCAGCATCTCGCGCAGGGCTTCCTGTGCGAATCGCCGCAGCCGAACGGCGAGCCGTGCGGCGCCTGCGCGGCCTGCAACTGGTTCTCGCAGGGCAACCATCC
Organism: Burkholderia sp. BCC0398; assembly: GCF_902833245.1. Lineage (NCBI taxonomy): Bacteria > Pseudomonadati > Pseudomonadota > Betaproteobacteria > Burkholderiales > Burkholderiaceae > Burkholderia > Burkholderia sp. BCC0398. The sequence goes on along the minus strand of NZ_CADFEM010000006.1, from coordinate 110,175 downwards.
GGACTACCGGATCGTGCTGCCCGAGGCGCTGGCGGGCGAGGCGCCGGGTGCGGCCGACGACGCGAAGCCGGCCGACGCGGACGAAGGCGGCAAGAAGACGCGGGCGCCGAGCAAGGAAATCAAGATCGAGCAGGTGCGCGCGCTGCTCGACTTCTGCGGGGTCGGTTCGCACCGCGGCGGCGCGCGTGTCGTCGTGCTGTATCCGGCCGAGGCGCTCAATGTCGCCGCGTCGAACGCGCTGCTGAAAACGCTGGAGGAGCCGCCGCCGGGCGTCGTGTTCCTGCTCGTGTCGGCGCGCATCGACCGCCTGCTGCCGACCATCATCAGCCGCTGCCGGCAGTGGCCGATGACCGTGCCGGCGCCGGAGGCCGCCGCCGCGTGGCTCGCGGCGCAGGGCGTCGACCACGCCAGCGCGCTGCTCGCCGAGGCCGGCGGCGCGCCGCTCGCCGCGCTGGCGCTCGCGAGCGACGAGAATCGCCCGCTGCGCGATTACACGCTCGGGCAATTGGCCGCCGGTGCGGGCTGCGATCCGTTCGCGTGCGGCGAGGCGCTGCAGAAGCTGCCGGTGCCGCTGGTGCTCGGCTGGCTGCAGCGCTGGCTGTACGATCTGCTCGCGCAGCGGATGGCCGGCGCGCCGCGCTACTTCCCGACGCACGCGGCCGCCCTGGCGCGCTGCGCGGAAGCGGTCGATGCGAACGCATTCGCGCGCTTCATGAAGGCCGTGACGCGGCAGCGCACGGCCGAGAACCATCCGCTCAACGCGCGGCTCGTATTCGAGGAATTGTTTCTCGGATATCGGGAAATGTTTGGTTGATCCGGCATTGTTTCCGATGCGTTGCGAAACGATGAACGGATCACGTGGCGGCGCGACCGTGGCCGGCCGGCCCGCCTACGTCGCCCGGTGCCGCATGCCGGCGGGCGCATGAGCGCCCGTCTCACGTATTCAGGAAACACGATGTTCGTCGACTCTCACTGCCACATCAATTTCAAGGGCCTGGCCGACCGCCTGCCGGCCGTTCTCGAGAACATGCGCGAGCACGACGTCACGCACGCGCTGTGCGTGTCGGTCGATCTCGAGACGCTGCCCGACGTGCTCGCGATCGCCGAAGCGCACGACAACGTGTACGCGTCGGTCGGCGTGCATCCCGATCACGAGGACATGCGCGAGCCGACGCTCGCGGAGCTCATCGAGCTGGCCGCGCATCCGAAGGTCGTCGCGATCGGCGAAACCGGCCTCGACTACTATCGTCTCGAAGGCCGCTCGATCGCCGACATGGAATGGCAGCGCGAGCGCTTTCGCACGCACATCCGCGCGGCGACCGCGACGATGAAGCCGCTGATCATCCACACGCGTTCGTCGTCGGAAGACACGCTGCGGATCATGGCCGAGGAGCGCGCGGACGTGCCGGGCGGCGTGATGCACTGCTTCACCGAGCCGTGGCCGGTCGCCGAGCAGGCGCTCGCGCAGAACTTCCACATCTCGCTGTCGGGCATCGTCACATTCAAGAACGCGACCGACGTGCAGGACGTCGCGCGGCGCGTGCCGCTCGACCGGCTGCTGATCGAGACCGACTCGCCGTACCTCGCGCCGGTGCCGTATCGCGGCAAGCCGAATGAACCTGCGTACGTCAGCCATGTCGGACGCTTTATCGCATCCGAGCGCGGGATCGCCGTCGAGGCGCTCGCCGATGCGACGACGCGGAACTTTTTCCGGCTGTTCAAGATCGCCCGCTAACGACGGGCGCGCAGCCGACAACCCAGGGAAGGAGCCCACAACAATGACGAAGCCGACCAACCATCTGCCCAAACGCGCACTCGTTGCCGCCGCATTCGTCGCGAGCGGCCTGTTCGCCGCCGCCGGCGCGCATGCCGAGTCGCTCGACGCGATCGTCAAGGCCGTCAAGTTCGACGACATCGCCGATATCGGCAAGCAGCTCAAGAGCGGCAAGCTCGACCCGAACACGCTCGCGCCGAACGGCGACCCGCTCCTCGTGATCGCCGCACGCGAGAAGTCCGACAAGGTCGCGGCGGCGATCGCCACGACGCCGAACGTCGATCTCGAGAAGGAAGACAAGGCCGGCGAAAACGCGCTGATGCTCGCGTCGCTGAACGGCGACCTCAACCTCGTCAAGCTGCTGATCGACAAGGGCGCGGAAGTGAGCAAGAAGGGCTGGGCGCCGCTGCACTACGCGGCGACCAACGGCCAGGACGCGGTCGTCAAGGTGCTGCTCGACCACGACGCGTACATCGACACCGCATCGCCGAACGGCACGACGCCGCTGATGATGGCCGCGCGCGGCAACCATGCGTCGACGGTCACGCTGCTGCTCGACCAGGGCGCCGATCCGCAGGTGAAGAACCAGCTCGGTATCACCGCGCTCGAGTTCGCGAAGCACTACAACGCGCCGGACGCGATCGAGATCCTGAGCAAGCGAACGACGCGTATCGGTGCGGCGACGCCGGCAGATGCTCAAAAGAGTGCAAAATAACGTTTTTTGGTGCGGCGGCGCGTGTCCGCCCGGCCGGCTTTCCGGCCGGAGCAGGGCGTCCGGCGCCGCACCGGCCAAGGCAGCAGGCGGTCTCCGGCCGCATTGACATAAGAAGGAACACCATGTTGCGCGCAATGTTTTGTGCCGCGGCGTTTGCCGTGCCGTTGTCGGCGGCGGCTTTCACGGGCGCGGATCTCGACCGGCTGTGCGCGAAGACGGACGTCAAGTCGCGGGCGTCGTGCGCGGCCTATATCGAAGGCGCCGCCGACGGCGTCTACAACACGATCGATGCGATCGGCGGCACCACGGGGCCGCGCGTCGGCCAGTACTTCTGCCTGCCGCCCGACATCCGGGCGCAACAGATGACGGACGCGGTACGCAAGTACATCGCGGAAAATCCGAAGCTGGCCGACTACAACGCGAGCACCGCGGTGTCGCTCGGTCTCGGCAAGGCGTTTCCCTGCAGGAGCGGCAACTGATCTGACGCCGTGTCCGGGCGCGTGCGTGGCCCGGACGTCGCCGACGCATCCAGGACGAAGCCTGTGCGCTTCATCACTCGAGGGCGCCGATGATTTCAATCGAGGAACTGCAGCGCATCGCCGATGCGCCGTTGCATTCGTGGCTCGGCACGCTGGGCGTGTCGGTCATCGTCATACTGGTCGTCACGGTCGTGCACCGCCTCGGCGCACGCATCGTCAAGCGCATCGCGCAGCCGTATCCGCTGATGAGCGCGATCCTGCGCTACATCGACAAGCCGTCGCTCGTCGTGCTGGCGCTGCTGGCGCTCGAATTCCTGTGGGTCCAGGCGGACGACGGCATATCGTTCGTGCGCGGCATGCGCACCGCGGCCGCGGTCGGCTCGATCGTGTCGCTCACGTGGCTGCTCGTGCGGCTCGCGGCCGGCGTCGGCGACGCGATCATCCAGGCCCATCCGATCGACACGGCCGACAACCTCCAGGCACGGCGCGTCCATACGCAGGCCAAGGTGCTCGTGCGGACCGTGATGGTGCTGATCGTGATCATCGGCACCGGCGCCGCGCTGATGACGTTCCCCAACGTACGGCAGGTCGGCGCGAGCCTGCTGGCATCGGCCGGCGTGGCCGGGCTGGTCGCCGGTATCGCCGCGCGGCCGGTGCTCGGCAACCTGATCGCCGGGTTGCAGATCGCGCTCACGCAGCCGATCCGGCTCGACGACGTGGTCGTGATCCAGGGCGAGTGGGGGCGCATCGAGGAAATCACCGGCTCGTTCGTGTCGGTGCGGCTGTGGGACCAGCGGCGCCTCGTCGTGCCGCTGCAGTGGATCATCGAGAACCCGTTCACGAACTGGACGCGCAGCAGCGCGGAAATCATCGGCACCGTGTATCTGTCGGTCGACTACCGCACGCCGCTCGCGCCGCTGCGCGAGGAACTCGCGCGGCTCGTCCATGCCGCGCCCGAGTGGGACGGCCGCGTGCAGGTGCTGCAGGTGACCGACGCGACGGAGCGCACGATGCAGTTGCGCGCGCTCGTCAGCGCGGCCGATTCGTCGTCGTGCTGGGATCTGCGCTGCCGCGTGCGCGAAGGGCTGATCGCCTATCTGCAGAACCGCTATCCGCAATGCCTGCCGCGCAGCCGGATGGAGCTGTATCCGCACGAATCGGCGCCGGCCGCGCCGAATCCCGAGCGGCCGCATGCGCGCTCGCCTGCCGCCAGTACCGCGGCCAACACCGCAGCCGATCCGCAGGCTGTCGACGGCCGCTGAACGCGGCCCGGCCTGCCATTTCCGCCCCCATTCCCATGACTGCGCTGAAGACGTTCGCCATCGCCAATTACCGCTCGCTGCGCGAGCTGATCGTGCCGCTCGCGGCGCTCAACGTCGTCACGGGACCGAACGGCAGCGGCAAGTCGAGCGTGTACCGCGCGCTGCGGCTGCTCGCCGATACCGCACAGGGTCGCGTGATCCCGTCGCTCGCGCGCGAAGGCGGCTTGCCGTCGACGCTGTGGGCCGGCCCCGAGCGCTTTTCGCGCGCGATGCTGGCGGGCGACGTGCCGGTGACGGGCACCGTGCGCAATGGCCCGGTGAGCCTGAAGCTCGGCTTCGCGTGCGACGATTTCGGCTATTCGATCGATCTCGGCCTGCCGCTGCCGAGCCGCTCGCAGTTCGCGCTCGATCCGGTGGTCAAGCGCGAATGCATCTGGGGCGGCGCGGTGCCGCGCCCGTCCACGCTGCTGGTCGACCGGCAGGGCGCGCAGATCCGTGCGCGCACCGCATCGGGCGACTGGCGGACGATTCCGCAGCCGGTCGCGAGCTTCGACAGCATGATGACCGAGTTCGCCGATCCGACCGGCGCGCCCGAGATGATCGCGATGCGCGAACGGATCCGCTCGTGGCGCTTCTACGACCATTTCCGGACCGATGCGCAGGCGCCAGCGCGCCAGTCGCACGTCGGCACCCATACGCCGGTGCTCGCGGACGACGGGGCCGACCTGGCCGCCGCGCTGCAGACGATTCGCGAAATCGGCGACGCGGCGGCGCTCGACGCGGCGATCGACGACGCGTTTCCCGGCGCGTCGGTCGAGATCGACAATCCGGGCGGCCGCGGCCGCTTCGACGTGCTGATGCGCCAGCCGGGGCTGCTGCGGCCGCTGGCGGCGGCCGAGCTGTCCGACGGCACGCTGCGCTACCTGCTGCTCGCGGCCGCGCTGCTGACGCCGCGGCCGCCTGCGTTGATGGTGCTGAACGAGCCGGAGACGAGCCTGCATCCCGATCTGCTGCCCGCGCTCGGCCGCCTGATCGCGCAGGCGGCCCGGCACTCGCAGGTGCTGGTCGTGTCGCACGCGGCGCGGCTCATCGCGACACTCGAGCGCGAGGCCGGCTGCGAATCGCTGGTGCTCGACAAGCAGCTCGGCGCGACCGCGCTTGTCGATGCCGATTCGCGCGACCTGCCGGCGTGGAAGTGGCCGTCGCGTTGACAGCCCGATCGCGTGCTCGGGGTGGCGATCGGCGCCCGGTGGCGCGGGATCGGCCCGACCGGGGCCCGACGCGGGGCGGCCGCGCCCGCTCGGTCGAATGTATCCGGTCTGTAACAACCCCCAAAAAATGCAAGACCTGCGGTTCCGCTCGTCGGGATCGCGAATAATAATGAGATATCCGGCTGGCCCCACGCCGGCCGGCGCGGCAGGGAGACGGATGGCGCGCGCGAGCGCGGCCCGGCCGGCCGTGCCGCAACGGACACGACACAGGAGACGTGGACCATGAGAATTGCCCAGATCGCCCCGCTGACCGAATCCGTGCCGCCGAAGCTGTACGGCGGCACGGAGCGCGTCGTGTCCTACATCACCGAGGCGCTCGTCGAGCTCGGCCACGACGTGACGCTGTTCGCGAGCGGCGATTCGACGACGCGGGCGAAACTCGAGCCCGTGTGGCCGCGCGCGCTGCGGCTCGATTCGTCGATCCGCGACCGCGTCGCGCCGCACATGCTGCTGATGGAGACGGTCGCGCGCCGCGCGAAGGATTTCGACGTGCTCCATTTCCACATGGACTACTACTCGTTCTCGGTCTTCAACCGGCAGGAAACGCCTTACGTGACGACGCTGCACGGCCGGCTCGACCTGCCCGAGCAGCAACCGGTGTTCGACACGTTCAACACGGCGCCGGTGATCTCGATTTCCAATTCGCAGCGCCAGCCGTTGCCGCAGGCGAAATGGCTGACGACCGTCTATCACGGGTTGCCCGATACGCTGTACATGCCGCAGCCGGTCGAGCCGCGCTATCTCGCGTTCCTCGGCCGCATCTCGCCGGAAAAACGCGTCGACACCGCGATCCGCATTGCCCGTCAGTGCGGGCTGCCGATCCGGATCGCCGCGAAGATCGACGCGGCCGACCAGGAATACTTCGACCGCGAGATCAAGCCGCTCTTCGCGTTGCCGCACGTCGAATACATCGGCGAGATCGCCGATCACGAGAAGGCCGAATTCCTGTCGGGCGCGCATGCGCTGCTGTTTCCGATCGACTGGCCTGAGCCGTTCGGCCTGGTGATGATCGAGGCGATGTCGTGCGGCACGCCGGTGATCGCGTTCAACCGCGGCGCGGTGCCCGAAGTGGTGGACGAGGGCGTATCGGGTTTCATCGTCGAGGATGAAATCAGCGCGGTGGCCGCCGTGAACCGGCTGCATCTGCTGCCGCGTGCGCGCGTGCGGCAGCGCTTCGAGGAGCGCTTCACGTCGCGCCGGATGGCGCAGCAGTACGTCGACGTGTACCAGTCGGTGATCCGCGCGCAGAAGCGCTCGCGCTTCAAGGTGATCGATTCGACGACCTGATCGGCCTGAGCAACCTGTCCGACCTGGCGCGCGTCGCGGGCGGATAAAAAAACGGCGATGCCCGCAAGGACATCGCCGTTTGCGCATACCCCGCGCGCCATGCGCGCGGGCAGTGCGTCGACGTCAGATCTTGAGCTTCGTGACCTTCGTGCCGTTGATCGACACGTCGCCCATCAGGCCCGCGTTGGTCAGCACGACGACCTGGATCGGCGCCGTGGCCGTGTTGGAGTCGACCGCACCGTTCGCGCCCATCTTCACGAGTGCGACCGATGCGCCGGCGCCGGCTGCCCAGCCGTCCGAGTTGCGGAATTCGTCGAGTGCCTGCTGCGTCATGAACAGGAACACGACCGCCTTCGACTGCGCGCCCGCCTGCAGGCCGACCGACAGCGACGACGTGTTGTAGTAGCCGACGGTGCTGCCGCCCACGCGCAGCGCGCCGTTGCCGGACTGGGCGCCGACGATGAAGCCGGCCTGCAGCACTTCGGGGAAGACCAGCACGCCGCGCGATTTCGCGACGAGCTCGCGCGAACCCTTGACGGTGGAGTACATGCGCGACAGCGTGGCGTCGACGCTCGCGTCGATCGACTGACGCTTCGACGCGTTGGTCGCGGCGTTGTCCGGCTTGTCCGGGGTGGTGGTGCAACCGGTGAGCGCGAGGCTACCGACGATGAGCGCGGCGGCGGCTTTGAGCACAAGAGTCCGTTTTTGCATCGTTGTTCTCCATCGGATGACGTTCGGAGTGAGTCTCGCTCAAGGAGCGGATCACGTCGGCAGTTATATCACAGCGGATTACGGCCTTTTTTCGTTGCCGTGTGAAAAAGCGTCAAATCGCGCGGGGATGTCGCGGCGCGCCAACGGACGAAACGACGCCGACGCGCGACGCGTGGCCCGCGCGTGGCCGGCGTGCGGCGAACGCGAGGGGCGAGCGGAGAGCGGCGGCGCTTGCGGTGTGCGTCGGTGTCAGTGCGTGACGGGCGGAACGGGCGGCTTGATCGGCGGGCGGCGCAGCGCGCGGCGGATCAGCGCGATCACGACGCCGCATGCGAACAGGAACGCGGCCGGGACGACCCAGTAGCCGACGAACGCATGCCACAGGTAACCGGCGAGCGTATTGCGGCGCACCACGTATTCGTCGCGGGCCGCCTGCTGGCGAGGCGCGTTGGCGGCGAGCACGTCGGCCGGGCAGCCGGCCGCGCGCGCTTCGTCAGGATCCCCGTGGCACTTCGCGGCGGCGCCGGCGGCCTGCTGCGCGTCGGTGAGCTGCCAGGTGGTCAGCGCGAGCTGCAGGTCCGCCTTGTTGTACGCCATTTCCTCGCGGATCTCGCGCACGGCGATGATCGCGACGGGCACCGCCCAGAACACGATCACGATCAGCCAGCGGCGGAACCAGCGGTGTTGTCTCCATGCCATCCAAGCCTCCGTTTGACGCGCGTGCGCGTCCGTCTCGAGGGCGGCCCGATGGCGCTTCTTGGTCTTGGGTGGGCCGCGTTGCAGCCATCATAGAAGAAAACGCGGCGAATTGCCGCACCATGTGACGGCACCGCGGCGGCAGGCCGGAAAAACAGGGCGGAAAGAACGGGAATGCGTGCGTCGATGCGCGTGCAACGAATATAAAAATGCCGCGCCCGCCGAAGCGGGGCGCGGCATTCGAGACGGGAGCGCCGGAACTCAGGCGGCCGGCTGGTTGCTCAGGCAACTCTTCATGAACGCCTTGCGATCGTCGCCCTTCTTGCCGGTGGCCTGCGTGTTGCACGCCTTCATCTTTTCCTGCTGCGTCATCGCCTTCGCGGGCTTCGTCGACAGGCAGTCCTTCATGAACGCCTTGCGTTCATCGCCCGTCTTGCCGGCTGCCTGCGTGTTACAGGCCTTCATCTTGTCCTGCTGGCTGTTCGCCGCGAATGCGGGGGAAGCCAGCATGCCGCCGAGAAGCACTGCGGCTACGAGCGATTGGATTTTCATTTCGACACTCCCATGGGGTGAATTGCGTTTTATATCGACGCCGTCACGAAGCCCGGCGCGACGTGAACAGGGTCGCATCGCGCCGCGCGCTCCGATTATGGCAAATCAATGTGAAAACACCAAAACGGCCTTTCTATAACGCGGGGGGCGGCATGGCCGTTGACGGCGCGCACGCGCCGGCGATCGGGACAAACCATGACACGGGGCGCGCGCAGCGCGCGTTCGCGCCGGACCTACCGGATGCCGGGCGCGAGCCATTACAATCGCGGCCATGAATACACCGAACACCGCATCCTCTTCGTCCGCGGCGGCGCTGCCGCGCGTCGCCGTACTCGCCACCGGCGGCACCATCGCCGGCGCCGCGCCCGACGCGGCCAGCACGGCTGGCTATCAGGCCGGCGCGCTCGGCGTCAATTTCCTCGTCGACGCCGTGCCGGCGCTCGCGTCGGTCGCACGCATCGACGCGGAGCAGGTCGCCAGCATCGACAGCAAGGATCTCGCGCTGCCGCTATGGAATACGCTCGCCGCGCGGATCGACGCGCTGATGGCCGATCCGGCCATCGACGGCATCGCGATCACCCACGGCACCGATACGCTCGAGGAAACCGCGTACGCGCTGCATCTGGTCGTCCGGGGCGACAAGCCGGTCGTGCTGACGGCCGCGATGCGGCCGGCCACCGCGCTGTCGTCCGACGGCCCGCTGAACCTGTTGAACGCGGTGACCGTGGCCGCCCATCCGGCCGCGCGCGGGCAGGGCGTGCTGGTCGCGTTCAACAACCGGATCCATGGCGCGCGCGACGTCGTGAAGACGAGCACGTACGCGGTCGACGCGTTCCAGTCACCGGAGCTCGGTGCGCTCGGCTGGGTGCAGGACGGCCGCGTCGAATTCGCCCGCCGGGTCACGCGCACGCGCGACGCGCAACTGGCGATCGCCGCGACCTGGCCGCCGGTCGAAGTCGTCGCGAGCTATGCGGGCGTGACGCGCACGGCCGTCGACGCGCTCGTCGCGGCCGGCGTGCGCGGCCTCGTCGTCGCGGGCACCGGCAACGGGTCGATCCATGCGACGCTGCAGACGGCGCTCGCCGATGCGGTGAACGCGGGCGTGGCCGTGGTCCGTGCGTCGCGCGTCGGTTCGGGGCACGTGATGCGCAACGGCGCCGCGAGCGACGATGCGCTCGGTTTCGTGAGCGCGGGCTCGCTGCACCCGTTCAAGGCGCGTGTGCTGCTGATGCTCGCACTCGCGAACGGCATTCGCGATCGCGACGCATTGCAACGCGTATTCGACACGCTGTGACCGATGGCCGCCGCTCGGGCGGCGCGTAGAAAGCATAAAAAATGGCAGGCCAATGAATAGCCTGCCATTTTTACGTCAGTGCTGCGCGAATGCTCAGGACTGCGGCGGAATCACGAGCTTCTGGCCCGGGTAGATCCGGTCCGGGCTTGACAGCATCGGCTTGTTCGCCTCGAAGATCGCCGGATATTTGTTCGCGTCGCCGTACACTTCCTTGGCGATCGCCGACAGCGTGTCGCCCGGCTTCACGTCGTGGTACCGCACTTCCGGATCGTCCGGCTGCAGATCGTCGTCGTTGACGCCCGCGACACCCTGCACGTTGCCGGCCGCGACCTTGACCTTCGCCTTCGTATCGAGATCGGCGACGCTGCCCGACAGCGTGACGGTGCGCGAGGCGCCGTCGAACGCGACGGTCAGGTTCGACGTGTCGAGACCTTGCGAGTTGATGTAATTCTTGATCGCATCGGCCGCGGTCTGGTTCGCGGCATTCGGATCTTCCGCTGCCTGTGCATCGGCGTGACCCAGCAGTTTTTCACCCGCCTCCTTGATAAACGAAAGAAGACCCATCGTTGCACTCCTTAGGTGGTTGAAAAGAAAACGCGCCGTGAAGTGGCGAAAAAAACACCGCGCTGGGTGCGGGCCCGGAAGGGGCGCGCAGGCGCGGCGGTTTTCTCGAAAGGCGTGGCGAAAGTGTAGGCGTTCATCGCGACGAATGCATGAAAAATCGCACGCTCGAACGTAAAGAAATGTAATACGCGAAATCCGACAGGCGGACACCCGACGACGACGTCTGACCGACCAAGGCTTCCCCGGCGCCGCCGGGTGCCGCTGCGGACCCCACCACGCCGCTCTCAGCCCAGAGCGGCGTTTTTCGCCCCGTCCCGCATGCCGTTGGCGATGCAGGGCGGGGCGCCCCACCGTGATGCGCGCGTGCGTCGCGCATCGATGCGACCGGCCGTAACCGGATCGCGTCTGTTCGTGACACGCGTTTCACCATTGCAGCGAAACGCGCGTTGCTGCCTCCGCGTTACGCGGCCGGCGTCTGGCCGATCTCGAAGTTCGACATGATCTCCAGCGCGCGCACGAGTGCCGAGTGATCCCACGCCTTGCCGCCGTGCGACGCGCATACGCTGAACAGCTGCTGCGCGCTCGCGGTGTGCGGCAGCGCGAGGCCGAGCTTGCGTGCGCCATCGAGCGCGAGGTTCAGGTCCTTCTGGTGCAGCTCGATGCGGAAGCCCGGATCGAACGTGCGCTTGGTCATCCGCGCGCCGTGCACTTCGAGGATGCGCGACGCGGCGAAGCCGCCCATCAACGCCTGGCGCACGCGCTCCGGATCGGCGCCCGAGCGGGCGGCGAACAGCAGCGCTTCGCCGACCGCTTCGATGTTCAGCGCGACGATGATCTGGTTCGCGACCTTGCAGGTCTGACCCGCGCCGTTGTCGCCGACGAGCGTGATGTTCTTGCCCATCTTCTCGAACAGCGGCTTCGCGCGCTCGAACGCCTTTTCCGGCCCGCCGACCATGATCGTCAGCGTCGCTTCGCGTGCGCCGACTTCGCCGCCGGACACCGGCGCGTCGAGGTAGTCGCAGCCGAGCGCATTGATCTGCTTCGCGAATGCCTGCGTGTCGAGCGGCGAGATCGAGCTCATGTCGATCACGAGCTTGCCGGCCGTCAGGCCCTTCGCGACGCCGTCGTCGGCGAACAGCACGTTACGCACGTCGGGCGTGTCCGGCACCATCGCGATGATGATGTCCGCGTGCTGCGCGACTTCGGTCGAGTTCGCGACGACCTTCGCGCTGCCGCGCAGATCGTCCGGAATCGGGAACGCGCCGTTCACGACGAGCTGGTGATCGCCCTTGAGCAGGTTGCGCGCCATGTGCGCGCCCATGATGCCGAGGCCGATGAAACCGATGATTGCCATGTGAAAGTCTCCTCTGGGGCTGAAAACGGGAAGGGGGCGACTCAGGCGGCGCGACGCGCCGAGGCCGGTGCGCAGCCGGCCACGCTTTGCAGCCAGCCGAGGCCTTCCGTCGTGGTGGTGCGGGGCTTGTATTCGCAGCCGACGTAGCCGGCATAGCCGAGCCGGTCGAGCAGCGCGAACAGGAACGCATAGTTGATCTCGCCGGTGCCCGGCTCGTTGCGGCCCGGGTTGTCCGCGAGCTGGACGTGGCCGATCGATGCGAGGTTGCGTTCGATCGTCGCGGCCAGTTCGCCTTCCATGCGTTGCATGTGATAGATGTCGTACTGCAGGAACAGGTTGTCCGAGCCGACCGCGCGGATCACGTCGAGCCCTTCCGACGAGCGGTTCAGCGCGAAGCCCGGGATGTCGAAGCGGTTGCACGGCTCGACGAGCAGGCGGATGCCTTCGCGCTTGAGCGCATCGGCCGCGAAGCGCAGGTTGTCGACGATCGTCACGAAAGTCTTGTCGCGCGCGGTGCTCGCCGACGGAATGCCGACCAGGCAGTTCAGCTGCGGCACCTTCAGCGCCTTCGCGTAGCCGATCGCACGGCCGACCCCTTCCTGGAACTCGCCGACGCGATCGGGCAGGCACGCGATGCCGCGCTCGCCCTGATCCCAGTTGCCGGCGGGCAGGTTGTGCAGCACGAGGCGCAGGCGGTGCGACTCGAGCTGCTCGGCGAGTTCTTCTTTCGCGTACGGGTACGGGAACAGGAACTCGACGGCGTCGAAACCCGCGTCCGCGGCCGCCTTGAAACGGTCGAGGAACGGCACTTCGTTGAACAGCATGGTCAGGTTTGCAGCAAACTTCGGCATGAGCTAAGCCTCTTCGGTCGGTCAAAAATGTCGTGCGGTTCAGTCGAGCATCGAGATCGCGGTCGGCGCGTGCTCGGCCTTATCGGCGAGATCCTCGAATTCGTTGATCGCGTCGATTTCGGTGCCCATCGAGATGTTCGTCACGCGTTCGAGGATCACCTCGACGACCACCGGCACGCTGAACTTTTCCGCGAGCGTTTGCGCCTGGCGCAGCGCCGGCTCGATCTCTTCCGGCTTGAACACGCGCAGCGCCTTGCAGCCGAGGCCTTCCGCGACGGCCACGTGGTCGACGCCATACCCGTTCAGTTCCGGCGCGTTCACGTTGTCGAACGCGAGCTGCACGCAGTAGTCCATGTCGAACGCGCGCTGCGCCTGGCGGATCAGCCCGAGGTACGAGTTGTTCACGACGACGTGCACGTACGGCAGCTTGAATTGCGCACCGGCGGCGAGCTCCTCGATCATGAACTGGAAGTCGTAGTCGCCGGAGAGCGCGACGATCGGGCGGCTCGGGTCGGCCGCACGCACGCCGAGCGCGGCGGGGATCGTCCAGCCGAGCGGGCCGGCCTGGCCGCAGTTGATCCAGTTGCGCGCCTTGAACACGTGCAGGAACTGCGCGGCGGCGATCTGCGACAGGCCGATCGTGCTGACGTAGCAGGTATCGCGACCGAACACCTTGTTCATCTCTTCGTACACGCGCTGCGGCTTGACCGGCACGTTGTCGAAGTGCGTCTTGCGCTGCAGCGTGCGCTTGCGTGCCTGGCAGTCGGCGACCCACGCGCTGCGATCCTTCAGCTTGCCGGCGGCCTTCCATTCCTGCGCGACCGCGACGAACAGCTCGAGGGCGGCCTTCGCGTCGGACACGATGCCGAGATCCGGGCCGAACACGCGGCCGATCTGCGTCGGCTCGATGTCGACGTGCACGAACTTGCGGCCCTTCGTGTAGACCTCGACGCTGCCCGTGTGGCGGTTCGCCCAGCGGTTGCCGATGCCGAGCACGAAGTCGGACGCGAGCAGCGTCGCGTTGCCGTAGCGGTGCGACGTCTGCAGGCCGACCATGCCGGCCATCAGCGGGTGGTCGTCGGCAATCGCGCCCCACGACATCAGCGTCGGGATCACCGGCACGCCGATTGTTTCCGCGAACTGCACGAGCAGGTCTTCGGCCGCCGCGTTCAGCACGCCGCCACCCGACACGATCAGCGGCTTGTCCGCGTCGTTGAGCATCGCGAGCGCCTTCTCGATCTGCGCGCGGGTGGCCGCGGGCTTGTAGACCGGCAGCGGTTCGTACGTGTCGATGTCGAATTCGATTTCGGCGAGCTGCACGTCGATCGGCAGGTCGACCAGCACCGGGCCCGGACGGCCCGAGCGCATCAGGTGGAATGCCTGCTGGAACACGCGCGGCACGAGCGCCGGTTCGCGCACGGTGACCGCCCACTTCGTGACCGGCTTCGCGATCGATTCGATGTCAACGGCCTGGAAATCTTCCTTGTAGAGACGCGCGCGCGGCGCCTGGCCGGTGATCGCGAGGATCGGAATCGAGTCGGCCGATGCGGAGTAGAGGCCGGTGATCATGTCGGTGCCGGCGGGGCCCGACGTGCCGATGCACACGCCGATGTTGCCCGGCGCCGCCCGCGTGAAGCCTTCGGCCATGTGCGATGCGCCTTCGACGTGGCGCGCCAGCACGTGGCTGATGCCGCCCGACTTGCGCATGGCCGAGTAGAACGGGTTGATCGCGGCGCCCGGCACGCCGAACGCGGTCTGGATGCCTTCCTTCTCGAGCACGAGTACGGCTGCGTCGACGGCTCTCATCTTGGCCATGAATGTCTCCTTGGATAGTGGGATCTTGCGAATCGGTCTGTTGAGGACACTTTAGGGATGCAGGAAAGGTTTGATAAGATCAGCCGAAGTCGCTTATTTCGAAACTAAAAGTATGGAATGACGGCCGGACGGGGCTTCCCGCCGGTGTCGGAGCCGGGACGGAGACAGCAGATGGATCGTTTCAAGCAGATCGAGACGTTCGTGCGGGTGGCCGATGCCGGCAGCCTCGCGGCGGCCGCGCTCGAGGAGGGCGTGTCGCCGGTGGTGCTCGGGCGGCGGATCGACGCGCTGGAGAAGCGCCTCGGGGTGAAGCTGATGTACCGCTCGACGCGGCGGCTGGTGGTCAGCGAGGAGGGCGCCGCGTTCCTCGAGCGCTGCCGCGGGCTGCTGTCCGAATGGGATCAGGCCGAGAACGAGCTGGCCGCCGGGCGGCGCGCGGTCAGCGGGCACCTGATCGTGTCGGCGCCGGCCGCGTTCGGCCGCAAGCACGTCGCGCCGCACGCGCCGGGTTTTCTCGCCGACAAGCCGGAAATGCAGCTGTCGTTCAACCTGACCGACCGCGTCGTCGATCTCGTGCGCGAGGGCTATGACCTGTCGATCCGGATCGGCGGCGCGGTCGATCCGAACTTCGTCGCGGTGAAGCTCGCGTCGAACCGGCGCGTGGTGTGCGGCACGCCCGGGTATTTCCGCCAGCACGGCCGGCCGAAATCGCTCGATGACCTGCTGAAGCACAACTGCCTGGCCTTCAACCTGCAGGGCGGGCAGAACCGCGGCTGGTATTTCCAGCGCCACGGCAAGATCGCGACGATGCGCGTGACCGGCAATCTCGACTGCAACGACGGCGAGCTGCTGCATCGCTGGGTGGCCGAAGGGCTCGGGCTCGGCTGGCGCTCGACGTGGGAAATCGCCGCGCAGCTCGAAACGGGCGAACTCGAGACCGTGCTCGACGAGTACGCGCTGCCCGACTACGACATCCTCGCGGTCTACCCGCAGCAGCGCTACGTGCCGGCGCGCGTGCGCTATTTCATCGACTACCTGCGCGAAGCGTATGCGCGCCCCGGTTACTGGAGCACCACGCCGTAACGGGGCGGGCTGCCCGGCCGTCCGGCGATTTTTTACGCTTCATGCGCGCGGCGCGGGAATAAACTCGACGCAGCAGCGGTAAGGTCATCGAGCGCGCACGTTGCCGGTCTGTCCGGGCGCCGTGCGCGGAACGGGCGCGGCGTCGGCCGCCGGGACCAGGGAGGCCATGTGGGGCAAGCCGGACAGGCGGTCGATGAGCGGGCGGTGGACGATGCGCTCGCGCGCGGCGAGCGGTTTCGCGCGCTCGTGCTGCCGCATCTCGACGCCGCGTACAACCTCGCGCGCTGGCTGAGCGGCAGCGCCGGCGATGCGGACGACGTCGTGCAGGACGCGTGCATGCGCGCGCTGCGCTTCGTCGACTCGTGTCGCGGCGACAACGCGCGGCCGTGGCTGCTGACGATCGTGCGCCACACCTGGTACACCGAGTGGCGGCGGCGCACGCAGGCGCACGAGGTCGCGCTGCCCGACACGCTGGACGATGCCGACGTGCCCGACGACTGGCAGCCGGCGACGGAGGACCCGCTCGCGCAGCTGCTGCGCGGCGAGAACGTGCGGCTCGTGAACGCGGCGCTCGCGAAGCTGCCGCCGGAATACCGCGAGGTGCTCGTGCTGCGCGAGATGGAGGACCTGAGCTATCGCGAGATCGCGGCGATCGCGGACGTGCCGGTCGGCACGGTGATGTCGCGGCTCGCGCGCGGCCGGCGCAAGCTTGCCGCGCTGCTGGGCGAGGCACAGGCGCCGGCGACCGAAGGCCGGCCGGGCCGTGCGCCGGCTGGCGGAACCGCATCGGAGGCGATCGATGGACTGTAACGAAGCGCGAGCGTTGCTGGACGCGGACGTCGACCGCGAGCTGTCGGCGCCCGATGCGTTGCGGGTCCAGCAGCATGTCGAAGGGTGCGACGCATGCCGCCGCGAACGCGCACGGATCGTCACGCTGGTGCAGGCGGTGCGGCAGGCCGATTATCACCGTGCGCCGGACGCGCTGCGGGCGAGTATCCTCGCGAGCCTGCCGGCCGCGGCCGACGCGCCGGCCCGTGAGCCGTCGCGGGCCGCGCCCCGGCCTGAACGGCAGTCAGCGCCGCCCCGGCGGCCGCGCGGACGCGACTGGTTCGCCTGGCTGACCGGGCGGGCCGGGTCGGCCGGCACGGGCGCCGGGTCGCGCGTGGCCGCGTGGCCGGGCCTCGGCTGGGGCGTCGCGCTGCTGATGGCGGTCGCGGCGGCGGGCGGCGTGGCGTGGTCCGCCCGCCACGCGGACACCGACCGCACGGTCGACGAACTGGTCGCGAGCCACGTGCGGGCCGACCTGTCGGCGCGCGACATCGACGTGATCTCGACCGACCAGCACACGGTCAAGCCGTGGTTCAACGGCCGGCTCGACTATGCGCCGCCGGTCGAGAATCTCGCCACGGACGGTTTCGCGCTGGTCGGCGGCCGGCTCGACTACGTCGGGCGGCGTCGCGTCGCAGTGCTCGTCTACCGCCACCGGCAGCACGTGGTCGACGTCTACGTGCAGCCGGCCGGCGAACGGCCGGCGGCCCCGTACGCGACCGTGTCGCAGGGCTATGCGCTGGACCGCTGGAACGCGGCCGGCATGACGTGGTGGGCGGTGACCGACGCCGAGCCGTCGGCGCTCGCGGCGTTCCGGACGGCGCTCGACGCGCGGCTGGCCGGCGCGCCCGGCGAATGACCATGCCGTTATGGGGAGGTGCACTCTTGTTCCGACCCCGGCCGCGAAAGGGCGAAGGGCGCTCGCGGGCCCGCATACCCGTTCAAGTCTTTGAAAACACGGCCGAATCAGTCGGCGAATCGTCGATTGGCCTTGCATGCGCCCCGTAACCGGGTTAGAATCTTCGGCTTCTCACTTGCCACACCGGTTCAGACGCCCGGGTGGCTTTAATCCACAAGGAGTGTGTATGCGTCATTACGAAATCGTATTCATCGTGCACCCGGATCAAAGCGAGCAAGTGCCCGCGATGATCGAGCGCTACAAGTCCACGATCACGTCGCACGGCGGCCAGATCCACCGTGTCGAAGACTGGGGCCGTCGCCAGCTGGCCTACATGATCGAGAAACTCGCGAAGGCTCACTACGTCTGCATGAACATCGAGTGCGACCAGACGACGCTCGACGAACTCGAACACGCGTTCAAGTTCAACGACGCCGTGCTGCGTCACCTCATCGTCAAGATGAAGAAGGCCGAAACCGGCCCGTCGCCGATGATGAAGGAAGTTCAGCGCGAAGAAGCCAAGAAGGCGGCTGCCGCTCAGCCGGCCGAAGCGCAGGCTTAAGTTCGTCACTTATTAAGCCATCAAGGAGCGTGCCACTCACGTGAACAGGTTGCAATTGACGGCGAGCGTCGTCGAACGCGCACCGGTGCGATATACGCCGGCCGGTGTTCCGATCGCAAGCGCCACGTTGCATCACCGCACGGAAGTCGTCGAAGCAGGCATTCCCCGTCAGGTCGAAATGACGATCGAGGCGGTGGCGGCCGGTGAGGCGAGCGGCAAGCTGGAAAGTCGTGAAATGGGCGTCGAAACGCTGTTCACGGGCTTCCTGGCCAAGAAAAGCCGCAACGCGAGAACCTTGGTGTTTCACATCACTGCATTGCAGGACACAGGAAAGGACTGAAATCATGGCCCGCCCGACTGGTAAGAAATTCGACAAGCGTCGTCAGCAACAAAACCCGCTCTTCAAGCGCAAGAAGTTCTGCCGTTTCACGGCTGCCGGCGTCGAGCAGATCGACTACAAGGACACGGAAACGCTGAAGGACTTCATCGGCGAAAACGGCAAGATCACGCCGGCTCGCCTGACGGGTACGAAGGCCCACTATCAGCGTCAGCTGGATACGGCAATCAAGCGTGCGCGTTTCCTCGCGCTGCTGCCGTACACCGATCAGCACAAGGCGTAATCAGGCGACGCAATAAGGAGAATTCGAATGCAAATCATTCTGTTGGAAAAAGTCGCCAATCTGGGCAACCTCGGCGACATCGTCAAGGTCAAGGACGGTTACGCTCGCAACTTCCTGATCCCGAACCGCAAGGCTCGCCGTGCAACGAAGGAAGCGATCGCCGAATTCGAAGTGCGCCGCGCTGAACTCGAAAAGATCGCCGCTGAAAAGCTGGCGGCATCGCAGGCAGTCGGCGAGAAGCTGAACGGCCAGTCGTTCGAAATCACGCAGAAGTCGGGCGTCGACGGCCGTCTGTTCGGCTCGGTCACGAACGGCGACGTCGCGGAACTGCTGAAGAAGGCCGGCTACGAAGTCGAGAAGCTGCAAGTTCGCATGCCGGAAGGCCCGCTGAAGATGATCGGCGAGCACAACGTGCAAGTCGCGCTGCATACGGACGTCGTCGTCGACGTCACGATCAACGTGATCGGCGACCACGCGTAAGCGTAGACGCAAGCTTGCCGGGCGGCTTCCGCCGTCCGGACAAGGGCAGGCGCCCGGGTAACCGGGGCCTGCCTTTTTTATTGCCTGCTCGCCGGCAAGCGGTGGTAGCGCTGCCGCCATCTATTCGCGATAATCCCAACCCATGAACGCGCCGCAAGATCCCCAAATCGAATCGCTGAAAGTCCCGCCGCATTCGGTGGAAGCCGAGCAGTCGGTGCTCGGCGGCCTGTTGCTCGACAACGCGGCATGGGACCGGATTGCCGACTTCCTGTCGCAGGGCGACTTCTACCGCTACGACCACCGGATCATCTACGAGCACATCGGCCGCCTGATCGCGTCGACGCGCCCGGCCGACGTCGTGACCGTGTACGAAGCGCTGACCACGTCCGGCAAGGCCGACGACGTCGGCGGGCTCGCATACCTGAACGCCCTCGCGCAGAACACGCCGAGCGCGGCGAACATCCGCCGCTATGCGGAAATCGTGCGCGACCGCGCGGTGCTGCGCCGGCTCGTGTCGGTCGCCGACGAGATCTCGGCCGACGCATTCAATCCGCAGGGCAAGGAAGTCCGCCAGCTGCTCGACGAGGCCGAATCGAAGGTGTTCTCGATCGCCGAAGAGGGCGCGCGCGGCAACCAGGGCTTCCTCGAGATCGGCCCGCTGCTCACGCAGGTGGTCGAGCGCATCGACACGCTGTACCACACCGCGAACCCGAGCGACGTCACCGGCACGCCGACCGGCTTCGTCGACCTCGACCGGATGACGTCGGGGATGCATGGCGGCGAGCTGATCATCGTGGCGGGGCGCCCGTCGATGGGTAAGGCGCAGCCGCTCGATGCGCGCGTCAGGACGTTGACGGGCTGGAAGCCGATGGGCGAGCTGGCGGTCGGTGATGCACTTGCTTCGGTCGACGGGGCTCCATCGATCGTGACCGGCATCTACCCGCAGGGCGAACGCCAGGTGTATCGGGTCCGCTTTTCGGATGGGCGTTCGGCGGAATGCTGCGACGAGCACCTGTGGTGCGTCCATTTCCGCGAGTGGGAAAAGCCCCGTGTGCTGTCGACCGCGGAGATTCGCACGTTGCTGACGCGCGAACGCTACCGGAACCGGTTGTGGATCGACATGCCGAGCGGCGAGTTTGGTCATCGCGAGGCGCTGCCGGTTGACCCATGGGTACTCGGCGCGCTGCTGGGCGACGGTGCGCTCGGCGGGACCGCCGTGCGTTTCAGCGTGAAGGCCGAGGAAACGTTGAACCGGATGCGCGAGCGTGTCGATGCGTCGCTCGAACTTGAATACGCGGGCCAGTACGACTGGCGCATCAAACGCCGGCCGTCGACGGCCACCGTGGCCCGGCCGTCCGCCAACCCGCTCAAGGCTGCGCTCGAGCAACTCGGTGTGTGGGGGAGGACGAGTTACGACAAGTTCATCCCGCGTCTCTACCTCGATGCGGACAAGGACGCGCGGCTGGATGTGTTGCGCGGGTTGCTCGACACGGACGGCTGGGTCGAATCGTGGGGTACGGTGCGTTATTCGACCGCCAGTGCGCAGTTGGCGAGCGACGTGCGCGAACTGGCGCGTTCGCTCGGCGCGTGGTGCCAGGTTGCCGAAAAGGCGACGAGCTTCACGGTCGACGGTGAACGCAAGGCCGGTGCGACGGCTTATATTTGCACGATCAGTCACCCGGATCCGCAGAGCCTGTTCCTGTTCGAGGGCAAGCGCGAGCGGCTAATGGCCGGGCGGACGCGCCGCAAGCTGCCGGTAATTATGGGTATCGAGCCGTCGCGCCGGACCGCCACGCAGTGCATCTCGGTTTCGCATCCGTCTCGGCTGTACGTGACCGACGATTACGTCGTCACGCACAACACGGCCTTCTCGATGAACATCGGCGAATACGTCGCGGTCGAGTACGGGTTGCCGGTCGCGGTGTTCTCGATGGAAATGCCGGGCACCCAGCTCGTGATGCGTATGCTCGGCTCGATCGGCCGGCTCGACCAGCACCGGATGCGTACCGGCCGCCTGACGGACGAGGACTGGCCGAAGCTGACGCACGCGGTGCAGAAGATGAGCGAGGCGCAGCTCTTCATCGACGAGACGGGCGGCTTGAACCCGATGGAGCTGCGCTCGCGCGCGCGGCGCCTCGCACGTCAGTGCG
Organism: Burkholderia sp. BCC0398; assembly: GCF_902833245.1. Lineage (NCBI taxonomy): Bacteria > Pseudomonadati > Pseudomonadota > Betaproteobacteria > Burkholderiales > Burkholderiaceae > Burkholderia > Burkholderia sp. BCC0398. The sequence goes on along the minus strand of NZ_CADFEM010000006.1, from coordinate 88,929 downwards.
GCAAGCTCGGCCTGATCATCGTCGACTACCTGCAGCTGATGTCGGGTTCGTCGCAGGGCGAGAACCGCGCGACCGAAATTTCGGAAATCTCGCGTTCGCTGAAGAGTCTCGCGAAGGAGCTCGACGTGCCGGTGATCGCGCTGTCGCAGCTGAACCGCGGCCTCGAACAGCGCCCGAACAAGCGTCCGGTGATGTCGGATTTGCGCGAATCGGGCGCAATCGAACAGGACGCGGACGTGATCCTGTTCATTTATCGCGATGAGGTCTACAATCCGGACAGCCCCGACAAGGGGACGGCCGAAATCATCATTGGCAAGCAGCGTAACGGCCCGATCGGGCCTGTTCGGCTCACGTTCCTGGGGCAATACACGAAGTTCGACAATTTTGCCGGGGCGCAGACCTTCTACGGCGAGTAAAGCCGGTTGTAAACACCTATTTCGCCAATTGTTGTATCCAATCCCGGCGTGCGCATATGCGCACGTCGCGTCGGGACCGAAACCGGTACAATGTCGCCCGTTTTCGTGACAGTAGTTTGACAATCTCTCAGGAATCCCATGTTCGGTCGATTCATGCCCACCGAGGGCAAGTTCTTTGAACTCTTCAACGCGCACGCGAAGCACATCGTTTCCGGTGGCCGCGAACTCGAACTGCTGATCGACAATCTCGCCGACGCCGAGATTCACAAGCAAAACGTGCAAATCGCCGAGAAGGCCGCCGACAAGCTCACGCACGAGGCGATCGATCTGCTGCACAAGACCTTCATCACGCCGCTCGATCGCGACGAGATCCACAAGCTGATCACGACGATGGACGACATCCTCGACCTGATGGAGGACGTCGCGACGGCCGTGTCGCTGTACGACGTGCAGTCCGTCACGTCCGAGGCGAGCCAGCTCGCGCACATCGTCACGCAGTCGGCGCAACACGTGCAGCAGGCCGTCGGCTTGCTGTCCGACATGAAGCAGTCTGCACAGATCCTCAAGCAATGCGAGGAAATCGACCGCTGGGAGTCGGAGGCCGACCGCGTGCTGCGCGCGGCGATGTCGAAGCTGTTCCGCGAGGAAGACGACGTGAAGACGCTCATCAAGCTGAAGGCGATCTACGAGCTGCTCGAAGAGATCACCGACAAGTGCGAGGACGTCGCGAACATCATCGAAGGCATCGTGCTGGAAAACGCCTGAGCGGACCACGATGCATTCGATACAACTCGCCCTATGGATGGTCGCGACGCTGGTGCTCGTCGCGCTCGTATTCGACTTCATGAACGGCTTTCACGACGCGGCGAACTCGATCGCCACCGTCGTGTCGACCGGCGTGCTGAAGCCCCAGCAGGCCGTGGTGTTCGCGGCCGCGTTCAACGTGATCGCGTATTTCATCTTCCACCTGAAAGTCGCGCAGACCGTCGGTAAAGGCACGATCGATCCCGAGATCGTCGACCATTACGTCGTGTTCGGCGCGCTGGTCGGTGCGATCGGCTGGAACGTGATTACCTGGTATTACGGGATTCCGTCGAGTTCGTCGCACGCGCTGATCGGCGGCCTCGTCGGCGCGGCGCTCGCGAAGTCCGGCTGGGGTGCGCTGAACGTCGACGGTCTGCTGAAGACGATCGCGTTCATCTTCATTTCGCCGCTGCTCGGGTTCATCCTCGGTTCGCTGTTCATGCTCGGCGTGTCGTGGTTGTATTTCCGTACCGCGCCCAGCAAGGTCGACCGGCGCTTCCGCCGGCTGCAGCTGCTGTCGGCCGGCCTGTACAGCCTGGGCCACGGCGGCAACGACGCGCAGAAGACGATCGGTATCATCTGGATGCTGCTGATCGCGAGCGGCTACGCGTCGGCGACCGCCGATGCGCCGCCGGCGTGGGTGATCGGCGCGTGCTACCTGTCGATGGGTCTCGGCACGCTGTTCGGCGGCTGGCGCATCGTGCGCACGATGGGCCAGAAGATCACGAAACTCAAGCCGGTCGGCGGCTTCTGCGCGGAAAGCGGTGGCGCGATCACGCTGTTCGTCGCGTCGTTCCTCGGCATTCCGGTGTCGACCACGCACACGATTACCGGCGCGATCGTCGGTGTCGGCGCCACGCAGAAGTTGTCGGCCGTGCGCTGGGGCGTCGCCGGCAATATCGTGTGGGCGTGGGTGCTGACGCTGCCGGCAGCCGCGCTGTTTGCGGCCGGCGGGTGGTGGCTCGGGCATCAGATCTTCTGATCGCCGACACGCCCGGATCGACATGAAAAATGCGCCGCAAGCCGAAAGGCTGCGGCGCATTTCTTTTGGGGTGGCCAAAGCGTGCTGCGGCGCGGGTGGGGCGGCCGACAATACCTTCGACGTCACCGCCGCTCGGCAAGAACGAGCGGTCAGTAACTGCCGTTCGCGAATCGCGCGATCGGATCGTCAGCCGTACTCGTGCGCGGACTGACGGGCGCGGATTGCGTCGACGCACGCCATACCTGCACGGGCGCGGGCTCGATATTGCGTGGGGGCGCCGACGCGGCGGCGGGCGGCGGTTCGGCATCGAACGCGGCGGCCTGGGCGGCCGTCAGCGCGGTCGTCGGAATCTGCGTGCCGACTTCCGCCGGCGCGGCCGGTGCGGCGTTGGCCGTCGTCGCGGCCGCATCGTCATTTACCGACGTGGCCTGCTGCCGGGCCACCTGCATCCGCGGTGGCGGCGGCTCGTACGGGTCGGCGGCCTGGGCTGCCGGTGCAACTGCGGCAGCCGTCACGACCGGCGTGCTCGGAACGGTCGGAGCGGGAGCCGGCACCTGCGTCGCTCTCGCTTGCGACGACGCAGTCGCGGGCTGCCGCGACGCGGCGGCAGCCGTCACGACCACCGGCGCGACCGCGACAGCCGGCGGATTGCGCGGCTCGTCGCGCTTGGCCTCGTAGGTCGGCGCATCGAACGGCGTCGGGGCCGAGCGCGGCGGCGCGACGCGGCGAATGCCGTCGAATCGCTTGGCCCAGTACGGGTTCGTCAGATAGTCGAGCCGCACGGTGCCGCCCGTCGACGGCGCATTGACGAAGCGCAGCTTGCCGACATAGATGCCGACGTGCGAATGCGGCCGTCCGGTCGTGTTGAAGAAAATCAGGTCGCCCGGCGCGATCTCGTCGGGCTCGATCGACACGCCGCGACCGCTCATGTCGGCGGTCGTGCGCGGCAGGTTCACGTCGGCCGCGCGGCCGATCACGTAGCGCACGAGCCCGCTGCAGTCGAAGCCGCTCGTCGGCGTGTTGCCGCCCCAGCGATACGGGACGCCGACGAGGCTCATCGCCTGGATCGAGATTTCTTCCTGACCGACGCTGTGGTCGACGAATTTCGGGAAATTGGCGGGCGCCGGGAACGCACGCGGCGTCGTGATCTTCATGCCCGACGCGGAACGCGATGCCGACTGCGGCGGCACGCTGGAGCAGGCCGCAAGCAGGGAGACGACGGCGACGGGAACCCAGATTCGAAGCATGGCAAGGCGGGCGAGCGCGACGCGCTCGCGAATCGTATGACAACAGACAGACCCGATGGTAGACGCTCCGACGGGGCTTAAGCAACCATTCTTGAGAATTTACTTGAAGTTTCGCGCGTAAACTGCGTTGTTGCGTGACAAAGCGTTACTTTTCTCTTCGACCCCAAATAAAAACGGCGCCCCAAAAAACGGAGCGCCGCGTGGGCGTCGAAAGCCCGGCCGAGAGGCCGGCCTGCGCGTTACAGAATGTCCGACGCGTAGTCGGCGAGCCGCGAGCGTTCGCCGCGCGCGAGGGTCACGTGGCCGCTGTGGCCCCAGCCCTTGAAGCGGTCGACGACGTAGGTCAGGCCCGAGCTGCCTTCGGTCAGGTAGGGCGTGTCGATCTGCGCGATGTTGCCGAGGCACACGATCTTCGTGCCGGGGCCCGCGCGCGTGACGAGCGTCTTCATCTGCTTCGGCGTCAGGTTCTGCGCCTCGTCGATGATCAGGTACTTGTCGACGAACGTGCGGCCGCGCATGAAGTTCATGCTCTTCACCTTCAGGCGCGAGCGGATCAGCTCCTGCGTCGCCGCACGGCCCCATTCGCCGGCCGCGTCGTCGGTCTTCTGCAGCACCTCGAGGTTGTCGTCGAATGCGCCCATCCACGGCTGCATCTTCTCTTCCTCGGTGCCGGGCAGGAAACCGATGTCCTCGCCGACGGGCACGGTCGCGCGCGTCACGATGATTTCGTTGTAGCGCTTGTCGTCGAGCACCTGCGCGAGGCCGGCCGCGAGCGCGACGAGCGTCTTGCCGGTGCCGGCCTGGCCGAGCAGCGTGACGAAATCGATCTCGGGGTTCATCAGCAGGTTCAGCGCGAAATTCTGCTCGCGATTGCGCGCGGTGATGCCCCACACGTTGTTCTTGTGGTGGCTGTAGTCGCGCAGCGTCTGCAGCAGCGCCGTCTTGCCGTTCAGCTCGCGGACGATCGCATGAAACGTCGGCTCGCCGTTCTGCGGCTCGAGATAGACGAACTCGTTGACGAGCATCGACGCGACGAGCGGGCCCGTCACGCGGTAGTACGTGGTGCCCGTCTTCGTGTCCTGCCAGCTCTCCATGCCCTTCGCATGCTTGGTCCAGAAATCCTGCGGCAGCTCGCGCACGCCGTTGTACAGGAGATCCGAATCCTCGAGCACCTGGTCGTTGAAGTAGTCTTCCGCGGGCAGGCCGAGTGCGTGCGCCTTGATCCGCATGTTGATGTCTTTCGACACCAGCACGACCTGGCGATCGGGCCGGTCGCGCTGCAGCGCGCGCACGACGCCGAGGATCTGGTTGTCGGCCTTGCCTTCGGGCAGGCCTTCGATGGGCGCGATGTCGGCGAGCTTCGTCTGGAAGTACAGGCGGCCGAGCGCGTCGCGGCTGCCGAGGCGCGACAGCGGAATGCCGGCCGAGATCGGGCCGCCGTCGGCGACGAGCGCGTCGAGCGTACGGCTGACCTGGCGGGCGTTGCGCGCGACTTCGGACATCCCCTTCTTGTGGTTGTCGAGTTCCTCGAGCGTCATCATCGGCAGATAGACGTCGTGTTCCTCGAAGCGGAAGAGGCTGCTCGGGTCGTGCATCAGCACGTTGGTGTCGAGCACGAACAGCTTCTGCAGTTCGGCTTCGGCGGGCTTGCGGCTGCGCGACTTCGTCGCGGCGCCGGCATCGCGCGCGGGCGCGGCGGCCGGTTTGTCGGCGGCCGGCTTGTCGTTGCGTGCGACGACCGGTGCCGCCGGTTCGGCGGGCGTCTGCAGCGGCTGCAGCAGCGCGGCCGTCTGCCTCGTCTTGCGGCCGCGCGCGGGGGCGCTTGCGGCCTCGGGCGCCGAAGACGCGACGGCGCGCAGCGGCGCGGCCGTGTTCGCGGCTTCAATCATCGGTTGGGCCACGCTGGCCGGACCATAGTCACCGGCTGTGGATGCGTCCCCTTCGGCGGATTTCTTCGCGGCTTTCGCGGGCCGCGCTTTCGCCTTGTATTCGTCGGGCGGCAGCAGGCTGCCGAGCTTGCTGGGGGGAGTAGGCAAAGGCATGGTGTCCCTCGGGAGGAATCGTGTCGCATGGCGTGCGCCGCTGATCGCATCCTGCGTGACGTAGACGCATGCAGTTTGCGCGCGGTGGCGCACAGGAATTTCGTCTAGCCGGTTCGCCTAAGTGTCGATCAGCTCCTCGATGCGGTAAAGGCCGGACCGGGGCGGGCCGGCGCGCGTTCCATAAAAAAAGCCGCTGCCCCGTCGACAGGGACATGCGGCTCGGCTGATGCCGTCGTGATGCGCGTCAGGTGCCGTGAAGCATTGCAACAGGCACCGGCGCAGCTACGAGAAATATGGGGCGAACTGGCATTCATTGCGGCCCAATATAACGCGCCTCAAAGCGCTTGTACAGCCTTTAGCACGTCGTCCACGTGACCCGGTACCTTGATGCCGCGCCATGCCTGTCGGAGCACGCCGTCGGCGTCGATCAGGAACGTCGAGCGCTCGATTCCGCGCACTTCCTTGCCATACATTTTCTTCATCTTGATGACATCGAACAACGCGCACAGCGCTTCGTCGGCATCGGAGATCAGCGGGAACGGCAGTTCGAGCTTGGCCTTGAAATTGTCGTGCGAGCGGAGGCTGTCGCGCGACACGCCGATGACTTCCGCACCGGCTTTCTTGAACTTCGGATAGAGATCGCGGAATTGCAGCCCTTCGGTCGTGCAGCCCGGCGTGTTGTCCTTCGGATAGAAGTACAGCACGAGCTTCTTGCCCTTCAGGCCGGACAGCGAAATGTCGCCGCCCGTGGCTGGTGCGGTGAAATCGGGAACTTGACGGTCAACTTCGACGGACACGTGCTTCTCCTGTTGTTATGGAATGGCGCCGCTGCGGCGGCGCGGTTCGGCGGGGCGTCGCGGCAGCGCGCCGCAAGGGCGGGGCGGCGACGCCGGCTCGCGCGAATTCAGTCGGGCTGGACGACCAGTTCGCCGGAGCGGCCGGGGATTTCGCCCCACGCGACAGGGTACGATGGTAGCGAGTCGCGGTCCAGCGTCGCGTGGTAGTCGCCCATCGTCGCGAACGTATGGCCTTGCGCGCGCCAGCCGGCGAGCAGTTGCTCGAACACCGGCGCGAGCTTCTGGCCTTCCAGCTCCGCATGCAGCGTGAATACCTGGTCGTGCGGATTGGTTTCGGTGAACTTGAGGATGTGCGCGGCGACGTTGTGCGTGTCGATGCCGTCGACGCCGAGCACTTCGTCGAGCGTCGGCAGCGTGGTCGGCATCTGCACGTGCGACAGCGTGCGGCCGCCGACGACGGGCAGGTACGGCGAATGGCCGCGACCGTCGGATGCGTAGCGCATTCCCCATGCGTCGATCTGCTCGAACGCGGCGTCGTTCATCTGCCAGCCGGCCGCGCCGTGCGTGACGGGCGGCGCGCCGAAGATCTCGACGAAGCGCGCGTGACTCTTCTGCATTTCACGGGCGGTCCAGTCGCGATCGCGTGCACGCACGTTGTCCTGCCAGACCACGTGATCCCACGTGTGGATCCCGCATTCGAAGCCGGCCTCGTGAATCGCGCGCATGTCGGCGATCGCGCGACGGCCGATGTCGGGGCCGGGCAGCAGCACGCCGTACATCAGCTGCTTCACGCCGTAGTGTTCGACCACCGACGTGCGCGACACCTTCTTCAGGAAGCCCGGGCGAAACACGCGCCGCAGCGCCCAGCCGGTGTGATCCGGCCCGAGGCTGAAGAGGAAGGTCGCGCGCGCGTTGAAGCGGTCGAAGATGCGCGCGAGGTTCGGCACGCCTTCGCGCGTGCCGCGCAGCGTGTCGACGTCGATCTTGAGGACAATGCGAGCCAAGCGAACGTCCCGGTCAGCCTTGCTGTTCGACGAGCGCGCGCGCGTCGGCGACGTGGCCGCGATACGCTTCGAAGATGTTGCGCAGCGCGTCGTCGAACGTCGCCTGCGGCGCCCAGCCGAGTTCCTGCATCGTGTTGTCGATCTTCGGTACGCGGTTCTGCACGTCCTGGTAGCCGTTGCCGTAGTAGGCGCCGGACGTCGTTTCGACGAGCTTCACCTGCTTGGCCGAATCCGCGTACTCGGGGAATTCCGCGGCCAGTTCGAGCATCTTGTGCGCGAGTTCGCGAACCGAGAAGTTGTTCTTCGGATTCCCGATGTTGTAGATCTTGCCCGACGCGACGCCGCCCTTGTTGTCGATGATCTTCATCAGCGCGCTGATGCCGTCGCCGATGTCGGTGAACGCGCGCTTCTGCGAGCCGCCGTCGACGAGGCTGATGTTCTCGCCGCGCACGATGTGGCCGAGGAACTGCGTGACCACGCGCGAGCTGCCTTCCTTCGGCGTGTAGATCGAGTCGAGGCCCGGGCCGATCCAGTTGAACGGACGGAACAGCGTGAAGTTCAGGCCCTCCATCCCGTAGCCCCAGATCACGCGGTCCATCAGCTGCTTCGAACACGCGTAGATCCAGCGCGGCTTGTTGATCGGGCCGTAGGTGAGCGCCGACGCGTCCGGGTCGAACTGCTCGTCCGAGCACATGCCGTAGACCTCGGAGGTCGACGGGAACACGAGGTGCTTGCCGTACTTGACGGCCGAGCGCACGATCGGCAGGTTCGCCTCGAAGTCGAGCTCGAACACGCGCAGTGGCTGCTGGACGTAGGTCGCCGGCGTCGCGATCGCGACGAGCGGCAGGATCACGTCGCACTTCTTCACGTGATACTCGACCCACTCCTTGTTGATCGTGATGTCGCCTTCGAAGAAATGCATCCGCTCGTGGTTGACGAGGTCGCCCAGCCGGTCGGTCTGCATGTCCATGCCGAACACTTCCCAATCGGTGGTTTCAAGAATGCGCTTCGACAGGTGATGGCCGATGAAGCCGTTCACACCCAGGATCAGGACTTTTTTTGCTTTCATGAATGACGGGAAGAATGAATGAACTGCGCGAATTCCGCGGGCGTCACGACGGTTTCGCTGCCGTCGCGCTGCTGCCAGAGCTCGAGAATGGATAGGGCGCGGCTGTCGCCGCAGACGCCGAATAGCGCATTATCGCTTACGTGCAGGCCGGGCGGCAAATCCGCCGCGGCGGCCGCTGCCGCGCTGCCGGGCGCTGCAAGGCGCGCACGCGCGATCACGAAGCGCGCGCCGTCGACGTCCGTGAACGCGCCCGGATACGGGGGCGCGACCGCGCGCACCAGGTTGTAGACCTGCGCGGCCGGCTTCGACCAGTCGACGCGGCCGTCCTCGGGCTTGCGCCCGCCGTAGTAGCTGCCGGTCGCGAGATCGTTCGGCAGGTGCGGCGCCTCGCCCGCGAGCAGCGCGGGCAGCACGCGCCACAGCGTCTGCTCGGCGGCCACCGTGACCTTGTCGAACACCTGCGCGGCCGTGTCGTCCGGCAGGATCGGCACCGCCGTCTGGCCGATGATCGCGCCCGCGTCGGGCTTCGCGGCCATCTCGTGCAGCGTCGCGCCGGTCTCGGTCTCGCCGTTCAGCACGGCCCAGTTGGTCGGTACCCGACCCCGGTATTTCGGCAGCAGCGAACCATGCATGTTGTACGCGCCGCGCGGTGCGATCGCAAGCAGGTCCACCGGCAGCATGTGCCGGTAGTAGAACGAGAAGATGAAATCGGGCCGCGCGTCGGACACCGCGCGGCGCAGCGCCGGATCGGCGGGGTCGGCCGGCGTGAGCACCGGAATGCCGTGCTCGGCCGCGACGGACGCGACGCTGCCGAACCAGATGTTCTCGTTCGGATTGTCCTCGTGCGTGACGACCAGCGCGACGTCGACGCCGCGCGCGAGCAGCACCTGCAGGCACCGCACGCCGACGTTGTGATACGCGAAGACGACCGCGCGCGGCTTCATTGCGCGGCTCCCGGGCGGTTCGCGGCGGCCGGCACCGGCGGCATGCCGTCGTGCTGCTCGAGCACGGCCTGGATCAGGTAGCGGGGACGCGCGCGCACCTGCTGGTAGATGCGGCCGACGTATTCGCCGAGCAGGCCGAGCGCGAAGATGATCACGCCGAGCAGGAAGAACGTGATCGCGAACAGCGTGAACACGCCTTGCACTTCCGCGCCGACGATGAAGCGGCGCACGAGCAGCAGCACGAACAGCGCGGCGGAGCCGAGCGACAGGATCACGCCGATGAACGACAGCCACTGCAGCGGCACGACCGAGAAGCCCGTCACGAGGTCGAAGTTCAGCCGGATCAGGCTGTACAGCGAATACTTCGATTCGCCCGCGAAGCGTTCCTCGTGCGCGACTTCGATCTCGGTCGGGTTCTGCGCGAACGTGTACGCGAGCGCGGGGATGAACGTGTTGACTTCGCCGCACACGTTGATCGTGTCGATGATGCGGCGGCTGTACGCGCGCAGCATGCAGCCCTGGTCGGTCATCTTGATGCGCGTGATGCGCTCGCGCAGCCGGTTCATCATCTGCGACGCCTTGCGCCGCCACAGGCTGTCCTGGCGCTGCTTGCGGATCGAGCCGACGTAGTCGTAGCCCTCGCGCATCTTCGCGATCAGCTTGCCGATTTCCTCGGGCGGGTTCTGCAGGTCGGCGTCGAGCGTGATGACGATCTCGCCGCGCGACTGCGCGAAGCCCGCGAGGATCGCCATGTGCTGGCCGTAGTTGCCGTTGAGCAGCACGACGCGCGTCGTGTCGGGCCGGACGTGGAACTGATCGGCGAGCATCGCGGCCGAGCGGTCGCGGCTGCCGTCGTTGATCAGGATCACTTCGTACGACGCGTCGAGTGCGTCGAGCGCCGGATACAGGCGCGCGAACAGCGCGGCGAGGCCGTCTTCCTCGTTGTATACGGGGATGATGACCGATACTTCGGGCCGGTCGGTGTCCAGATGCGCGGCGCCCGGGTGCCCGGCGCCCGAATGCCCGGCGCGTGCTTCAAGGTGACTCATGTACGCTTATTTTCCGTATTGTTCGCAAATCTGATTGACGGCGTCGGCCACGCGACGCACGTCGCCTTCCGTCATCTGCGTAAACAGCGGCAGCGTGACGGTCGACGCGCCGTACCGTTCGGCGTGGGGGAACATGCCCTCCTTGAAACCGCGCGCACGGTACAGCGTGAAAAGATGGATCGCCGGGTAGTGGATGCCGGTGCCGATCCCGCGTTCCTTCATCCGCGCCATGAATTCGGCGCGCGTGATCGTCAGCCGCTCGAGCGGCAGCGTGACCAGGAACATGTGCCAGTTGCCGTTCTCGAATTCGGCGACCGGCAGGCCGAGGCCCAGCTTCACGGCCGCGCCGCCGTCGAACGCGGCGAAATACGCGCGGGCGAGCGCGCGGCGCTGCGCGGTGAAGCGCTCGATGTGCGGCAGCTGGCCGAGGCCGACGCGCGCGGCGACGTCGGTCAGGTTGTACTTGCCGCCGAGCACGTCGCAGTCCATCCCGTCGAAGCCGGTGCGCGTGATGCCCTGCAGCCGGTACTTCTGCGCGAGCACGGCTTCGTCCTCGTCGTTCAGCACGAGCGCGCCGCCTTCGATCGTCGTCAGGTTCTTGTTCGCGTGGAAGCTGAACGACACGATGTCGCCGATCGCGCCGATGCGCTTGCCGTGCCACGTCGAGCCGAACGCCTGCGCGGCATCCTCGATCACGCGCAGTTTGTGCGCGCGGGCGATCGCGTACAGGCGGTCCAGGTCGACCGGCAGGCCGGACAGGAACACGGGGATGATCGCCTTCGTGCGCGGCGTGATCGCCTGCTCGAGCTTGTCGAGGTCGATGTTGCGCGTGACGGGATCGATGTCCGCGAACACGGGCGTCGCGCCGGTTTCGATGATCACGTTGCTGGTCGAGACCCACGACGCCGGCGTCGTGATCACCTCGTCACCGGGGCCGACGCCCGCGATGCGCAGGCCGATCTCGAGCGTGCAGGTGCCCGAATTGAATGCGCGGACCGGACGGCCGCCGCAGTACTCGGACAGCGCGGCTTCGAATTTCTGGCACTGCGGGCCGGTCGTGATCCAGCCCGAGCGGAGCACGTCGACGACGCCCTGGATGGTTTCCTCATCGATCTCGGGGCGGGTGAACGGCAGAAACGGAGCGGTAGTCTGGCTCATGAACGCGTTGGGCCTGTAATGGCGTGTAATAAAAGGGTCGGGCGATCCGTCCGAAACCGGCATTAAACACCGGTTGGCCGATTCGCACCGTGATTTTTTGTAGGCGGACGCTTAACGAACGCCGGGGCCGCGGGCCGCGCTCAACTGCGCGCGAGCACGAGCACGCCGATCAGGATGATGCCGATGCCGACGAACTTCTGGATCGACAGCACCTCGCCGAACAGGTACCACGCCGCGAACGCGTTGACGACGTAGCCGAGCGACAGCATCGGGTACGCGATCGACACGTCGACCCGCGACAGCCCGACGATCCACACGACGACGCTCAGCACGTAGCAGCCGAGCCCGCCAATGATCGGCAACTGGGTAGCGATCTTGAACCCGACCGGGATGATGTTCGCACGGCTGAATTCGAAGTGTCCAACGGCGTTGACGCCGGCTTTCAGCAGAAGTTGCGCACAGGCGTTGAGCATCACGCCGGTGATGATGCAGACGAACGAAACGGGATTCATGCGAAGGACGTCCTTACGATTTCGGTTTCTCGACGATCACGCGGCGGTTGTCGCGCGCGACCACGCGCATCGGCACGCCTTCCTTGGCCAGCGCGTCGTACTGGCCGGGCGGCATGATCGCGAGCGCATGGGTGTCCTGCTTCCAGCGCGTGACCCATTCGCCGACGGTCGGGATCCACTTGTTCGGCTCGACCGAGATCCCGAACGCGAGCTCGTCCTGGCGCTGGACCATGATCGTCGTGTGGCCCATGTAGAACGGGAACGTGTGATCGAGCATTTCGATCGAGTAGAACGGCGTGTCGGGCGGCAGCTTCGCCAGTTCGGCGCGCACGGCCGGCGCGAGCAGCGCGCCCGAGCTGTAGCGGCCGAACTCGTCGTGCCCGGTGCCGCCGATCGTGCCGAACGCGAGCCATGCGGCGCCGAACGCGGCGAGCGCGGCGGCTACGCCCGCGCGGCGGTTCAGCCACGCGGCCGCGAGCGTCAGCGCGGCCGAGACCGCGAGACCGGCGTACAGCCACATCTGGAACGCGCGGTACAGCGCGTTCGGCGTGCGGGCGTCGCCCTGGTACGCGAGGAAGATGATCCCGAACGCCGCGGCGACGAAGAACACGAGATAGCCGAGCAGGTGGCGGCGGAAGCGCTCGGCCGTCATTAGCGGCAGGTACGCGCCGATGATCAGCGCGAGCGCCGGCGCGACCGGCAGCACGTACGAGATCAGCTTCGAATGCGACGCGCTGAAGAACAGGAAGATGAACGCGCTCCAGATCAGTAGCACGAGCATCGGCGAGAAGCCGTTCGGCTGGCGCGGCATGCGCAACGCATGGCGGATGCTCTGCCACGCGACGGACAGCCACGGCAGGAAGCCGACCAGCAGCACCGGCACGAAGTAGTACAGCGGGCCCGGGCGGTTCTGTTCCGGGGTCAGGTACCGGCGGAACTGCTGGACGACGAAGAAGAAGTTGAAGAATTCGGGGTTGCGCTGCTGGACGAGCACGAACCACGGCGTGACGATCGCGAAGAAGATCACGAGGCCGCTGACCAGATACAGGCGCTTCCACAGCGCCCAGTCGCGCGCGATCACCGTATACAGCACGAGCACGGCGCCCGGCAGGATCAGCCCGACGAGGCCCTTGGACAGCACCGCGAACGCCATCGCGGCCCAGCACGCCCACATCCAGCCGCGCACCGCGGCCGGGCGCAGCCCGGGCCGCTGCGCGAGCAGCAGCGAGCACAGCGACAGCGCCATCCAGAACGCGAGCCCCATGTCGAGCGCGTTGAAGTGACCCATCAGGTTCCAGTAAGGCGCGCTGGCCAGCACGACGGCCGCGAGGAAGCCCGACAGCGGATTGAACAGGCGCGCGCCGGTGTAGCCGACGAGCAGTACGCCGGCGAAGCTCGCGACGGCGGTATACAGGCGCGCCTGCCATTCGCCGATGCCGAACCATGCGAACGTCAGCGCGTTCAGCCAGGTTTGCAGCGGCGGCTTCTCGAAGTACTTGTAGCCGTTGTAGCGCGGCGTGATCCAGTCGCCGGTGACGAACATCTCGCGCGCCATTTCCGCATAGCGGCCTTCGTCGCTCGGGATCAGGTGGCGCAGCCCGAGCGGCGCGAACCAGACGATCGCGAACGCGACGAGCAGGAGGACGAGCGTGATGCGATTGAGCGGTAGCCTCGACGGCGTATCGTTCATGGGTTTTCAGCCTGTTGGTTATTGTGACGGGCCGCCGGCGGGTTGCGCCGGGGGCGGGCGGCCTGGCCGGGCCGATCCGGGGGATCGACCCGCTGCGCCGGCCCGAGTTTTACCGCAACCGGGATTAACGTTCAATTAAGAGCGCGGCGGCGACTTTGCGGCCTTCGGCCATCAGGATGTTGTAGGTGCGGCAGGCGGCCTGGAAATCCATCGTCTCGACGCCGATCCGCTTCGCGGTGAGCGCCGCGACGAGCCGCGGGTGCGGGAAGCGCAGCCGCGCGCCGCTGCCGAAGATCACGAGTTCGGGCGTCGGATCGAGCAGCATCGCGAAATGCTCGGGCGCGAGCGCGTCGAACGACGACACGGGCCAGGCCTGGACCGGCGCGCCGGGCAGCACGATGACGCTCGTTTCATGGCGTTCGAGATTGACGTCGACATAATCGGGGCCGTAGCCGGTGACGGTGTTGAGCGCGCCGCTCGTGTCCTGGTGCAGTTTCAAATCGGTATTCCGCGGTTCCGTAGGGGAATGGGTTGGCCGGGCCGCAAGGGCCCGGCAGGCCGGTTTCGCGCGCCCGGCCACGCGCGGACGCCCGACGGCGCGGGCCCGGCGCGGCTATGGTGCATTGCGAAAGTCGGCCAAAATCCGCTAAATTATAACTTTTTGGTCGCCTGCGGGCGCCACTTGCGTCGTGCGTCGCCACAAGCCGCGTCCGGCCGCCGCTTTTTCCCAGTCTAGACAGCGCGCACAGACCGGCCGCTTTCCAGTTTTGATCCCGTCCCCCGGCCGCAAGGCCAACCCAGGAACCGTGTCGTCGTGAAACCGATTCAGAAGTCGAACAAGCTGCTCAACGTCTGCTACGACATCCGTGGCCCGGTGCTCGAGCACGCGAAGCGCCTCGAGGAAGAAGGCCACCGCATCATCAAGCTGAACATCGGCAACCTCGCGCCGTTCGGTTTCGACGCGCCGGACGAAATCATCCAGGACATGATCCGCAACCTGCCGGCGTCGTCCGGCTATTCGGATTCGAAGGGCGTGTTCTCGGCGCGCAAGGCCGTGATGCACTACACGCAGGAAAAGGGCGTCGTCGGCGTCGGTCTCGACGACATCTACATCGGCAACGGCGCGTCCGAGCTGATCGTGATGGCGACCCAGGCGCTCCTGAACGACGGCGACGAAGTGCTGCTGCCCGCGCCCGACTACCCGCTGTGGACGGCGGCCGTGAGCCTGTCGGGCGGCACGCCCGTGCACTACGTGTGCGACGAGCAGAACGCGTGGATGCCCGATCTCGACGACATCCGCAGCAAGATCACGCCGAACACGAAGGCGATCGTCGTGATCAACCCGAACAACCCGACCGGCGCGCTTTATTCCGACGAATTGCTGCTCGAGCTGCTCGCGATCGCGCGCCAGCACGGGCTGATCGTGTTCGCGGACGAGGTCTACGACAAGATCGTCTACGACGGCCTCGAGCACACGGCGCTCGGCGCGCTGTCGGAGGACGTGATCACCGTCACGTTCAACAGTTTGTCGAAGAGCTATCGGTCGTGCGGCTATCGCGCGGGCTGGATGGCCGTGTCGGGCCTCGGCGGCGACAACCGCCGGCGCGCGAAGGATTACCTCGAAGGGCTCGGCATCCTGTCGTCGATGCGCCTGTGCGCGAACGTGCCCGGCCAGTTCGCGATCCAGACGGCGCTCGGCGGCTACCAGAGCATCAACGAGCTGATCGTGCCGAGCGGGCGCCTGTACAAGCAGCGCGAACTCGCGTATGACATGCTGACGTCGATCCCGGGCGTGACCTGCGTGAAGCCGCAGGCCGCGCTGTACATGTTTCCGCGCCTCGACCCGAAGCTCTACCCGATCCAGAACGACCAGCAGTTCATCCTCGACCTGTTGCTCGAGGAGCGCGTGCTGCTGGTGCAGGGCACGGGTTTCAACTGGGCGACGCCGGACCATTTCCGCGTGGTCTTCCTGCCGAACCTCGACGACCTGACCGATTCGATCAACCGGATCGCACGCTTCCTCGACGGCTACCGCAAGCGCCATTCGGTCTGAGCGGGCAGCGTCTCACGGAACTCACTACTTCTTACTCATCGATCACACGCAGCATGGAACCGATCAAAGTTGGCCTGTTGGGCTTCGGCACCGTCGGCAGCGGCACCTTCACGGTGTTGCACCGCAACCAGGAAGAAATCAAACGACGCGCGGGGCGCGGCATCGAGGTCGCGCGCATTGCCGTGCGCAACCCGGCCAAGGCTCAGGCGGCGCTCGGCGCCCACGCCGGCACCGCGCAGATCACCGACGACTTCAACGCGGTCGTCGACGATCCGTCGATTTCGATCATCGCCGAGATGATCGGCGGCACGGGCATCGCGCGCGAGCTCGTGCTGCGCGCGATCGCGAACGGCAAGCACGTCGTGACGGCAAACAAGGCGCTGCTCGCGGTGCACGGCACCGAGATCTTCGAAGCCGCGCGCGAGAAGGGCGTGATGGTCGCGTTCGAGGCGGCCGTCGCCGGCGGCATCCCGATCATCAAGGCGCTGCGCGAAGGCCTGACCGCGAACCGCATCCAGTACATCGCCGGCATCATCAACGGCACGACGAACTACATCCTGTCCGAAATGCGCGACCGCGGGCTCGACTTCGCGACCGCGCTGAAGGCCGCGCAGGCGCTCGGCTACGCGGAAGCCGATCCGACCTTCGACATCGAGGGCGTCGACGCCGCGCACAAGGCGACGATCATGAGCGCGATCGCGTTCGGCGTGCCGGTGCAGTTCGACCGCGCGTATGTCGAAGGCATCAGCAAGCTCGACGCGACCGACATCCGCTACGCGGAAGAGCTCGGTTACCGGATCAAGCTGCTCGGCATCGCGCGCCGCGCCGCAAACGGCATCGAGCTGCGTGTGCACCCGACGCTGATCCCGGAAAAGCGCTTGCTCGCGAACGTCGAGGGTGCGATGAACGCGGTCGTCGTGCACGGCGACGCAGTCGGCACGACGCTGTACTACGGCAAGGGCGCGGGCGCGGAGCCGACCGCTTCGGCCGTCGTCGCGGATCTCGTCGACGTCACGCGCCTGCATACGGCCGATCCCGAGCATCGTGTGCCGCACCTCGCGTTCCAGCCGGACAGCCTGTCGAACACGCCGATTCTGCCGATCGAGGAAGTGACGAGCGGCTACTACCTGCGCCTGCGCGTCGCCGATCAGACCGGCGTGCTCGCCGCGATCACGCGCATCCTCGCCGAATCGGGCATCTCGATCGACGCGCTGCTGCAGAAGGAATCGGAGCAGATCGACGGCGCGAACGGCGAAACCGACATCATCCTGATCACGCACGAGACGGTCGAGAAGAACGTCAACGCGGCGATCGCGCAAATCGAGAGCCTCGCGACCGTCGTGTCGAAGGTGACGAAGCTGCGCATGGAAGCGCTGAACTGAGGCTGACGACATGAACTACATCTCCACGCGCGGCGCCGGCATCGGCGAGCGCCATACGTTCTCCGACATCCTGCTCGGCGGTCTCGCGAAGGACGGCGGGCTCTACCTGCCGGCCGAGTATCCGAAGGTGTCCGCCGACGAGCTCGCGCGCTGGCGCACGCTGCCGTACGCGGATCTCGCGTTCGAGATCCTGTCGAAGTTCTGCGACGACGTGCCGGCCGACGACCTGCGCGCGATCACGCGCCGCACGTACACGGCTGCCGTGTACAGCAACACGCGCCACGGCGAGAACGCATCCGACATCACGCCGCTGAAGACGCTCGGCACCGAGCACGGCACGGCGCTGTCGCTGCTCGAACTGTCGAACGGCCCGACGCTCGCGTTCAAGGACATGGCGATGCAGCTGCTCGGCAACCTGTTCGAGTACACGCTCGCGAAGCACGGCGAAGCGCTGAACATCCTCGGCGCGACGTCGGGCGATACCGGCAGCGCGGCCGAATACGCGATGCGCGGCAAGGCCGGCGTGCGCGTGTTCATGCTGTCGCCGCACAAGAAGATGAGCGCGTTCCAGACCGCGCAGATGTTCAGCCTGCAGGATCCGAACATCTTCAACCTCGCGGTCGAAGGCGTGTTCGACGACTGCCAGGACATCGTGAAGGCCGTATCGAACGATCACGCATTCAAGGCGCAGCAGAAGATCGGCACCGTCAACTCGATCAACTGGGCGCGCGTCGTCGCGCAGGTCGTGTACTACTTCAAGGGCTATTTCGCGGCGACGCAGTCGAACGACGAGCGCGTGTCGTTCACGGTGCCGTCGGGCAACTTCGGCAACGTCTGCGCGGGCCACATCGCGCGGATGATGGGGCTGCCGATCGCGAAGCTGGTGGTCGCGACCAACGAGAACGACGTGCTCGACGAGTTCTTCCGCACCGGCGCATACCGCGTGCGCAGCGCCGAGCACACCTATCACACGAGCAGCCCGAGCATGGACATCTCGAAGGCCTCGAACTTCGAGCGCTTCGTGTTCGACCTGCTCGGCCGCGATCCGGCCCGCGTGATGCAACTGTTCCGCGACGTCGAGGAGAAGGGCGGCTTCGATCTCGCGGCCAGCGGCGATTTCGCGCGCGTCGCCGAATTCGGTTTCGTGTCGGGCCGCAGCAGCCACGCCGACCGCATCGCGACGATCCGCGACGTGTTCTCGCGCTACGACACGATGATCGATACGCATACGGCCGACGGCGTGAAGGTCGCGCGCGAGCATCTGGAGGCCGGCGTGCCGATGGTCGTGCTCGAGACGGCGCAGCCGATCAAGTTCGGCGAGACGATCCGCGAAGCGCTCGATCGCGAAGCCGAGCGGCCGGCCGCATTCGACGGGCTCGAGGCGCTGCCGCAGCGCTTCGAGGTCGTGAAGGCCGACGCGCAGCAGGTGAAGGACTTCATCGCCGCCCATACGGGCGCATGATGTGCCGCCGGGCGCGAGCCCGGCGTGCAGGCAGGACGGCCGGAATGCCGATTCGTCGAATGGATCGGGGTTCCGGCCGTTTCGTTTGGCCCGCAGGTTGGGTACGCGGACATCGCATGTGGCGCGAAATGCGCGAAACAAGTGTCAGACCTGCGGGTTCGCGCCGATCACAATCTTCGCATGTTCGCCATATCGCGCGTGCGTACGGCGGCGTCGCTACAATGACGTATTGATTCCAACGATCCCCGATTCCATCGATGTCGAACCCGAATCCCGCGGCGCCGCGCGCGCCGATGCTGTCGACCGCCGAGGCGCTCGCCGCGCTGCTCGATGCCGCGAAGCCGCTGCCCGGCGCCGAAACCGTCGCCACGCTCGACGCGCTCGGCCGCGTGCTGGCGGCCGACGTCAGCTCGCCGCTCGACGTGCCGCCGATGCATACGAGCGCGATGGACGGCTATGCGGTGCGCGTCGCCGACCTGCTGCACGGCGATCGGCGCTTGCCGGTGTCGCAGCGCATTCCGGCCGGGTATCCGGCCGCGCCGCTCGCGGCCGGCACGGCCGCGCGGATCTTCACCGGTGCGACGGTGCCGCCCGGCGCCGACGCCGTCGTGATGCAGGAGCAGACGTCGGCCGACGGCGACGCGGTCGAGATCCTGCACACGCCGAAGGCCGGCGAATGGATCACCGCGCAGGGCGCGGACATTCATCAGGGTTCGGTGATCCTGTCGGCCGGCACGCGGCTCACGCCGCAGGCGCTCGGCCTCGCCGCATCGGTCGGCTGCGCGCAATTGTCGGTCGCGCGGCGGATTCGCGTGGCGGTGTTCTTCACCGGCGACGAACTGACGATGCCCGGCGAGCCGCTGAAGCCCGGCGCGATCTACAACTCGAATCGCTTCACGCTGCGCGGGCTGCTCGAGCGGCTCGGCTGCCACGTGACCGACTACGGAATCGTGCCCGACTCGCTGGCCGCGACGCGCGACACGCTGCGCGAGGCCGCCCGCGATCACGACGTGATCCTGACGAGCGGCGGCGTGTCGGTCGGCGACGAGGACCACGTGAAGCCGGCCGTCGAGGCCGAAGGGCGGCTCGCGCTGTGGCAGATCGCGATGAAGCCCGGCAAGCCGCTCGCGTACGGCGCGGTGCGCCGTGGCGACGCGCGCGCCGACGCGCACTTCATCGGGCTGCCCGGCAACCCCGTCTCGAGCTTCGTCACGTTCCTGCTGTTCGTGCGGCCATTCCTGCTGCGCCTGTCCGGCGTGCGCGACGTCGCGCCGCGCGCGTTGTCGCTGCGTGCCGATTTTTCGCAGAGCAAGGGCGACCGGCGCAACGAATTCCTGCGCGCGCGCGTCAATGCGGCCGGCGGCCTCGACCTGTTCCCGAACCAGAGCTCGGCCGTGCTCACGTCGACGGTCTGGGGCGACGGCCTGATCGACAATCCGCCGCAGCACGCGATCAGCGCGGGCGAGACCGTGCGTTTCATTCCGTTTTCCGAATTGCTGTCGTAACGCGGCGGCTTCCGAACCATGAAGATTCAGCTTAAATTTTTTGCAAGCGTGCGTGAAGCATTGGGCGTGGCCGACGAAGAAGCCGACGTGCCGGACAGCGTGACGACCGTCGGCGACGTGCGTGCGTGGCTGCGCGTGCGCGGCGGCGCGTGGGCCGACACGCTCGCCGAAGGGCGCGCGTTGCGCATGGCCTGCAACCACGAGATGACCGATCCCGACACGCGGCTCACCGAAGGCTGCGAGGTCGCGTTCTTCCCGCCGGTGACGGGCGGCTGAGCTTTGCATGGGACCGGTGATGGCAACGATACGAATCCAGACCGACGATTTCGACCTGAACGCCGAAGTGGCGGCATTGCGCGCGCGCAACCCGAAGATCGGCGCGCTCGCGTGCTTCGTCGGCACGGTGCGCGACCTGAACGAAGGCGATGCGGTCGCCGCGCTGGAGCTCGAGCACTATCCGGGCATGACCGAGAAGGCGCTCGAGAAGATCGCGGCGGAGGCCGGCCGGCGCTGGCCGGGCATCGACGTCGCGATTGTGCATCGCGTCGGCAGGCTGCTTCCGCTCGACCAGATCGTGATGGTCGCGACGGTCGCGTCGCACCGCGGCGATGCGTTCGCGTCATGCGAGTTCGTGATGGACTATCTGAAGACCGAAGCGCCGTTCTGGAAGAAGGAAACGACGCCGGACGGCGAGCGTTGGGTCGATGCGCGCAGTACCGACGACGCGGCGCTCGCGCGCTGGGGCGTCGAGTCGGGCAATACGCGGCGCTGAGTGCGGCGCGCGGACGATGCGGCGATGTACCGCAGGTGCGGCGTCGTCGCGCGTGACGGGTGTTACGCGTCCGGGTCGACGCCGCGCCCGATGATCTTCGTCGGAAACGGCTCGCCGCGAGCGCGCGACGGCAACGCGTGCGGATCGTCGCCCGTGTCGCGACGGCGCGGCGCGACCGCGTCGAGCAGCGCCTGCTGTTCGGGCGGAATCCGGTAGTCCCAGCCGAACCGGCTCAACTGCAGGCTCTGCGCGATCCGCAGCGCGGGCTCCATGAAACGGATCGCCGCGGCCGGCGCGTAACGCGCTTCGACGGTGTTCAGGAACAGCGACAGCCAGCGGCTGAAATGGGCCGGCTCGATGCCGTCGAGCGGCTGGTGCGCCTGCTGCACGTTGCCGCGATAGCCCTTGGTGCCGAGCACGAGGCTCGACCAGAACATCACCATCTTCGGCAGATGATCGTCCCAGCGGCCGGCGAGCTTCGCGTCGAACACGGGCCCGAGCAGCGGATCGGCGCGCACGCGGTCGTAAAACGCGTAGACGAGAGCGCGGATGTTGTCTTCGGTCGGCTCGGCGTCGCGGGGGCGGGCCGGTACGGGTTCGGGCGAGGCAGGCAGGGCAGTCATGACAAAAAGGGCCGGTGGAGCAGGGCAGCGACAGGGCGCCGGCGCAGGCAACGAGCAGGACGCCGGCCGGATTTTGACGCAAAATAGCGTCCTGTAACCCCTGGAAAACGTGCAGATATCACGCATCTTATTGCGCGCACGCGATCCCGGCAACCCGGGGCCGCGCCGCGGGATCCTCGATCGGCCTTGCACGCGTCGCGATCGGCCCGGCTCACGTCGTTGGGGCACGATCGATCTTTTCCGTATTCGCTCATGAGACTCACCGACTACACCGACTATTCGCTGCGCGTGATGCTGTACCTCGCCGTGCGCGGCGAGGGACTCGCGACGATCCAGGAGATCTCGGACGCCTACGGCATCTCGAAGAACCATCTGATGAAAGTCGTCCAGCAGCTCGGCGAGCTGGGCTGGGTCGACACCGTTCGCGGCCGCAACGGCGGGCTGCGGCTGTTCGCCGATTCGCTGCAACTGACGGTCGGCCAGGTCGTGCGGGCGACCGAAAACGACTTCGCGCTGGTCGGCTGCTTTTCGTCGGATGGCGGCGAGTCGCGCGGCTGCGCGATCGAGCCGCAGTGCCGGCTGAAGGGCGTGCTGGCGGCCGCACGCGATGCGTTCTTCGCGGAACTCGATCGTCACACGCTCGGCGAACTGGCCGAGCCCGCGTCGCCGCTCGCGGCGCTGCTCGGCATCCGTCCGGTCGCGCTCGTGCGCGCCGCGCCGACGCCGGACGAAGCGCCGACGGCCGCCGAGCCGTCGTCCAACGCCCACTGACACGCGGGCGCCGCGGGCCCCTGCGTCCATCCGATCACACCGCCGGGCCGTTTTAAGGGTGTCCGGCATTTTTTGCGCTGAATCAACCCGAATTTCGCTTGAAAGCCGCATAACCATCCTCATCTTGGTGTTAATCGAAAATTGGAGGTCTCAACCAAATGAGAATCGACAAGCTCACCACCAAGTTCCAGGAAGCACTCGCGGACGCGCAAAGCCTCGCGGCCGGCCGCGACAATCAATACATCGAACCCGTTCACGTGCTCGCGGCACTGGTCGCGCAGCAGGACGGATCGGCCCGCTCGCTGATGTCGCGTGCGGGCGTGCACGTGCAGGCGCTGCAAGGCGCGCTGAACGAAGCCATTTCGCGCCTGCCGCAAGTGACGGGCACGGGCGGCGACATCCAGATCGGCCGTGAGTTGGCCGGGCTGCTGAACCAGGCCGACAAGGAAGCGCAGAAGCTCAACGACACGTTCATCGCGAGCGAGATGTTCCTGCTCGCCGTGTCCGACGACAAGGGCGACGCCGGCAAGCTCGCGCGTCAGCACGGCCTCACGCGCAAGGCGCTCGAAGCCGCGATCGCCGCGGTGCGCGGCGGCTCGCAGGTGCACAGCCAGGACGCGGAAAGCCAGCGCGAGGCACTGAAGAAATACACGGTCGACCTGACCGAGCGCGCCCGTGCGGGCAAGCTCGATCCGGTGATCGGCCGCGACGACGAAATCCGCCGTTCGATCCAGATCCTGCAGCGCCGCACCAAGAACAACCCGGTGCTGATCGGCGAGCCGGGCGTCGGCAAGACCGCGATCGTCGAAGGGCTCGCGCAGCGGATCGTCAACGGCGAGGTGCCCGAGACGCTGAAGGGCAAGCGCGTGCTGTCGCTCGACATGGCCGCGCTGCTCGCCGGCGCGAAGTATCGCGGCGAGTTCGAGGAACGCCTGAAGGCGGTGCTTAACGACATCGCGAAGGACGAAGGCCGGACGATCGTCTTCATCGACGAGATCCACACGATGGTCGGCGCGGGCAAGGCCGAAGGCGCGATGGATGCGGGCAACATGCTGAAGCCGGCGCTGTCGCGCGGCGAGCTGCACTGCATCGGCGCGACCACGCTCGACGAATACCGCAAGTACATCGAGAAGGATGCCGCGCTCGAACGCCGCTTCCAGAAGGTGCTCGTCGACGAGCCGAGCGTCGAGGCGACGATCGCGATCCTGCGCGGGCTGCAGGAGAAGTACGAACTGCACCACGGTGTCGACATCACCGACCCGGCGATCGTCGCCGCGGCCGAGCTGTCGCATCGCTACATCACCGACCGCTTCCTGCCCGACAAGGCGATCGACCTGATCGACGAAGCCGCTTCGAAGATCAAGATGGAAATCGATTCGAAGCCCGAAGAGATGGACAAGCTCGACCGTCGTCTGATCCAGCTGAAGATCGAGCGCGAAGCCGTGAAGAAGGAGCAGGACGAAGCGTCGCAGAAGCGCCTGCAGCTGATCGAGGAAGAGATCGACCGCCTCGGCCGCGAATATGCGGACCTGGAAGAGATCTGGACCGCCGAGAAGGCCGCGGTGCAGGGCAGCGCGCAACTGAAGGAAGAGATCGAGAAGGTGCGGGCGGATATCGCGCGCCTGCAGCGTGAAGGCAAGCTCGAGAAGGTCGCCGAGCTGCAGTACGGCAAGCTGCCGCAGCTCGAGTCACAGCTCAAGCAGGTCACGCAGGCCGAAGAGCAGGAGCAGCACAACCCGACGCGCCCGCGCCTGCTGCGCACGCAGGTCGGCGCCGAGGAAATCGCGGAAGTCGTGTCGCGTTCGACCGGGATTCCGGTGTCGCGGATGATGCAGGGCGAACGCGAGAAGCTGCTGCACATCGAGGAAAAGCTGCACGAGCGCGTGGTCGGCCAGGATGAGGCGATCAGTGCGGTGGCCGACGCGATCCGTCGTTCGCGCGCGGGTCTCGCCGATCCGAACCGTCCGTACGGCTCGTTCCTGTTCCTCGGCCCGACGGGGGTCGGCAAGACCGAGCTGTGCAAGGCGCTGGCGTCGTTCCTGTTCGATTCGGAAGAGCATCTGATCCGCATCGACATGAGCGAGTTCATGGAGAAGCACAGCGTCGCGCGGCTGATCGGCGCGCCGCCGGGCTATGTCGGCTACGAGGAAGGCGGTTATCTGACGGAAGCCGTGCGCCGCAAGCCGTACAGCGTGATCCTGCTCGACGAGATCGAGAAGGCGCATCCGGACGTATTCAACGTGCTGCTGCAGGTGCTCGACGACGGCCGCATGACCGACGGGCAGGGGCGCACGGTCGACTTCAAGAACACGGTGATCGTGATGACGTCGAACCTCGGCTCGCAGGTGATCCAGGCGATGACGGGCGCGCCGCAGGACGAGATCAAGGACGCGGTGTGGCTCGAGGTGAAGCAGCATTTCCGCCCGGAGTTCCTGAACCGGATCGACGACGTCGTCGTGTTCCATGCGCTCGACCGCAGCAACATCGAGTCGATCGCGAAGATCCAGCTCGCCCGCCTGCACGACCGGCTCGCGAAACTCGACATGGCGCTCGACGTGTCGCCGTCGGCGCTCGAGCAGATCGCGAAGGTCGGCTACGATCCGGTGTTCGGCGCGCGGCCGCTGAAGCGCGCGATCCAGCAGGAGATCGAGAACCCGGTCGCGAAGCTGATCCTCGCCGGCCGCTTCGGTCCAAAGGACGTGATCCCGGTCGACGTCAACGACGGCCAGTTCGTGTTCGACCGCGTCGTGCACTGATCGCCGGTAATCGGCGGTGCGCCCGGTTCGCACCGCCGGGCGCGCAAAAACAAACACCCCGCTCAGGCGGGGTGTTTGCTTATGGAGCGGCCGAAACGTTCGAAGCGGCCGCCCGGGCTGTCAGGCGTGCGGGCTCAGGCCTTGTTGCCGCCGAACATGCCGGCGAGCTGCGTGAGCGTGCCGAGCACGTTCGACGTGTCGAGCTGGCCGCTGGCCGGCACTTCGCCGTTCGGCGTCGCGCCGTTGACGACGTGCGGCAGCACCTGCGCGAGGATCGACGACGCTTGCGACGGATCGATGCCGACCTTGCTCGCGAGCGAGCCGACGACGTCCGAGCCGAGCACGTTTTGCAGCGTATCCGGCGAGATCGGCTGGTTTTCGCCGGTGCCGACCCACGAACCGATGATCTCGCCGGCGCCGCCGGCCTTGAACTTCTCGATCAGCCCGTTCAGGCCGCCCGGCTGGTTGTTGATGAATTCGAGCGCGGTCGCGATGAGCGCGCTTTGCGAGTTGCCGCCGGCCTGGCCGCCGATCAGACCGCCAACGATGTCGAGGAGACCCATGGTTCTTCACCTTCACTGAAAAGGGCGCCGTGACGACGGCGCCCGTTGAACGAATGCCGCGCGCACGCCGTCGCGCGCGCGCGGCGCACATCAGGCGCCCGACGCCGCGGCGGCGGAGGCGGCCTTGTCCTTCTTGCTCTTCTTCTTCGAACCCTTCGTCGCCTTCGCGGACGACGCGGCGGCCGGTGCGCTCGCGCCGGCGTCGGCGGATGCCGCGGCAGCGGCTGCCGCTTTTTCCTTCTTCGACGCGCGCTTGGTCTTGGCCGGCTTGCTCGCCGCTTCCGGTGCGCTCGCCGACGGCGCGGGCACCGCGGTCGTCGTGCCGGCCGTCGCGGTCGTGGACGTCGAGGCGGTGCCCGCCGACGTCGTGGTCGACGTGCCCGCCGACGTCGTCGCGGCCGGCTTCGACAGCTTCACGCCCTTCGGCGGCGTCGACGCGCCGCCGATCGTCAGGCCGTTTTCCTCGAGATGCCCGACCGACTTCGTGCCGAGGCCCTTCACGCGGTTCGCGAGATCGTCGGCGTCCTTGAACGGGCCGTTCTTGGTGCGTTCGTCGATGATCGCCTTCGACTTCACGGGCCCGAGCCCCTTCACGGATTCGAGCGCGGCTTGGTCGGCCGTGTTGACTTCGACGGCCGCGGCAAGGCCGGCGGCGAGCGACAGCGACAGCGCGACAAACAGCATCAGCAGCTTTTTCAGCATGGCAAGGGCTCCCTGGTTCTGACGGATGAATGGCTGTTGCAACGGACGACGACGCGCGAGCTCGCCGGGCGTCGCCGTTAAGCATAGGACAAATGCGTGCCCTTTTTGAGACAGGCTGACCGAATCTTGCTGAAGGCTTGCGGCGCTGTAAAGGCCGAAACCGCTGCGGGGCGCCGATTTTGACCATTCTTTACGGTGTCGCCGGGTATCGCGAGCGTATCGCGGGTGAACGCCCCACTGGCCGTCAGACAATGCTTGACTTAGAGTGAACTCTAACTCCTAACCTTGTTCCTGCCATGTCGAAAACCGTATCCCAACCCTCCGCCGCCGGTCCGCTGACGATCGGGCAAGTCGCCGAACTGACGGGCGTGTCGACGCACACGCTGCGGTATTACGAGCAGGCCGGCCTGCTGCGCGCGATTTCGCGCACGGCGGCCGGGCACCGGCTCTATGCGCCGGCCGACCTTGACTGGCTGGCCTTTGTGATGCGCCTGAAGGCGACCGGCATGCCGATCGCGCAGATGCAGGCGTTCGCGGTGCTGCGCGAGCAGGGCGCGTCGACGTTCGGCGCGCGGCGCGACTTGCTGGTCGCGCATCGCGACGCGGTGCGCGCGCATATCGCGGAGTTGCAGGCGAGCCTCGACGCGATTGGCGACAAGATCGCGTACTACGAGGCGCAGGAACGGGAAACGGAACGACGGGCGAAACCTTCACACTCTTTATCGGAACAGGACGGACACGATGGAACGACTCGTTGAGGATCGCTACACGCGCGGCTGGAACAAACTGAAGGAAATCGACGGCGAAGCGGGCGAACGCGTGATCGCGGCGCTTGCGCCGATCGCGCCGGACTTCGCGCGGCTCCTGGTCGAATTCAGCTTCGGCGACATCTACAGCCGGCCGCAGCTCGACCTGAAGGCGCGCGAAATCGCGACGATCGCGGCGCTGGCCGCGCTCGGCAACGCGCAGCCGCAACTGAAGGTGCATATCGAGGCCGCGCTGAACGTCGGCTGCACGCGCGACGAGATCGTCGAGGTGTTCATGCAGATGGCCGTGTATGCGGGGATGCCGGCCGCGCTGAACGCGCTGTTCGCCGCGCGCGAGGTGTTCGCGCGGCGCGACGAGGCGGCCGGCGTGACGGACGACGCGAACGAAGCGGCCGGACAGCCCGCATGACGGGGCGTGCGCCCGTGCGTCACGCGCGGTGCGGCGCGACGATCCGGTACTTCGTGATGCGCCGGTACAGCGTCGCGCGCGACATGCCGAGCGCCCGGGCGGTCGCGTCGGGCCGCCAGCGATGCGCGGTGAGCGCGGCGACGATGCGGCCGCGTTCGTCGTCGGGCAGCGCGCCCGGCGGCGCGCCGCCGAGTTGCGCGGCGAGGTCGGCCGGCAGGTCGCGGCGCGTCACGCGCGCGGCGTCGCACACCGCGCACGCATAGCGCAGCACGTTGCGCAGTTGCCGCACGTTGCCCGGCCATGCATACGCGGCGAGCTGTTCGGCGAGCGTCGCGTCGAGCGTGAGCACGTGGCCGGTCGCCTGCGCTTCCTCGGCGAACACGGCGGCGATCACGTCGCGCACGTCCGCGCGTTCGCGCAGCGGCGGCAGGTCGAACGTCGCGCCGCTCAACCGGTAGTACAGATCCTCGCGGAACGTGCCGTCGGCGACCATCCGCGCGAGATCGCGGTGCGTTGCGCAGATCACGTCGAGATCGACGCGCACGGGCGTATCGCTGCCGAGCGGCACGACCTCGCCGTCGGCGAGCACGCGCAACAGGCGCGTCTGTAGCGCGAGCGGCATGTCACCGATTTCATCGAGAAACAGCGTGCCGCCGTCGGCGAGCGCGATCTTGCCGCGCGCGCCGTGCTTGCGTGCGCCGGTGAACGCGCCGGCCGCATAACCGAACAGTTCGCTCTCGATCAGCGCTTCCGGCAGCGCGCCGCAGTTGACGGCGACGAACGGCCGCGCGCGCCGCGCGCCGGCGTCGTGGATCGCGCGGGCGAACACTTCCTTGCCTGCGCCGGTTTCGCCGAGCACGAGGATCGGCAGCCGTTTGCTCGCGACGCGCAGCGCGAGTTCCGCTTGTTGCGCGATGCGCGCATCGCTGCTGTGCAGGAACGGCGTCAGCGCGCCGACGTGACGCGGCGCAGCGGTGCCCGGGCGGCGCGACGCCGCGCCGGGGTCGCGGCCGGCGCGTCGTAGCGGCGCACGCAGCCGCGCGTAGAGCGGGGCGCCGGTCGCGCGCACGCGCAGCGCGACGATCGTGTCGAGCCGCGCGGCGTCGCGCAGCGGCATCTCGGTCGCATCGAAGATCTCGTCGATATGGCGCGGCTCGCGCAGCGCCGGCAGCGCGTCGCGCGCCTGCCGGTTCGCGGCGACGATGTTGCCGCATTCGTCGAATGCGATCAGCCACTCGGGCTGCGCCTCGACGTAGTGACGGTTCGGATGCCCGAACAATATCCAGTGCTGCGCGGTGCTGTGCACGAAGTAGCCGTCCTCGATCAGCGCCGCGCTCTGCCGCACGAGCTGGTAGACGAGACGCTGGCTGTCGCGGCCGTCGGGCGAATGCACGGCCGACGCGTCGAGCACGCCGATCAGTTCGCCGCCCGGCGAGAAGATCGGCGCCGCGCTGCACGTGAGCGTCGTGAACGCCGCGCGAAAGTGATCGGTCTTGTGCACGGTGATCGGCGCGAGATCGGTCAGCACGCTCGCGACGCCGCACGTTCCTTCCTCGCTTTCCGACCAGCACGAGCCGATGTGCAGCCCCGCATGGCGGAAGTCGTTGCGGCGTTCGCGGTCGATCCGGTAGTCGATCGTCACGCCGTGCGCGTCGGTCAGCATCACGCAGTAGTCGGCGACGCGAATCATGTCGTGCAGCCGCGTCAGGCACTGGCCCGACGCGCGCAGGAAGGCTTCCTCCTTGTCGCGCACCTCGCGCAGCTCCGCCGCGGTCAGCACGCGCGGGCCGATCGACGAAGCGGGGTCGAGACGGTAGCGCTCCAGCGACCGTTGCCACGACGACACGAGGCGCGCGGAATCCGCCGGCGCGGGCAGGCGTCCGGCGAGCGCGCCGAGTACACGGTCGGCGTGCTGGGCCTGGGGGACGGCGTAGGGCATGGTCGGCTCCGGTTCCGTACGGCGGGGATGTCGCTGTTCTTGTAGCACATCCGGTTCGGCGAATCACATTGCATCGCAGCACGCGGCGCGCATGAGACGGTCGTCTCACCGGTATCGCGCCGTGTCTCGCGCAGTTGAGACGGCCGCATGCGCGGCGCGCGGCGGCCGTGCGGCGGGGCGTCGCGTGCGCGGCGCGGCGCGAACGCAGGGTTTGCGGGCGGTACGCCGCGCATGCACGGGCGCCGCGGCAATCGCGTCGCCGTATCGGCGACGTGAGACGTCTGCGCGAATTCGACGCGCGCTGCGTCGTCACGGCCGCGCATCCGGAACCCGCGCATGCCCGCCGCGCCAGCGTCCACGCGGGTTTCGCGGCGATCGCACGCACGATGGCACGCCGCTTGCAGTAATGACGGGCAAGCCGCCGCGATCGCGTCGGCGACGACGATCCGCCGCCCGTCGATGGCTGCGGACGAAACAGGCGGAGCCGCCGCGCGTCAATGCGCCGGCTCCGTCGACTGGATGGAGACAAACCTGTGACGACGCCCGTTACCGTCGGCGTGATCGCGAACCCCGCATCGGGGCGCGACATCCGCCGCCTCACGACGCATGCATCCGTGTTTCCGACCGCGGAGAAGGCGAACATGATCGTGCGCCTGCTGGCCGGCCTCGGCGCGATGGGCGTCGAGCGCGTGCTGACGCTGCGCGACCGCACGGGCATCGCGACGCTGCTGCTGCGCGCGATCGACACGCATCGCGCGGTCGCGCCGCACGAGCGCTGGCCCCACGTCGAATTCGTCGACCTGCCGATCACCGACAGCGTCGCCGACACGCAGGCGGGCGCTGCCTATCTGCATCGGATGGAAGTGTCGCTGATCGTCGTGCTCGGCGGCGATGGCACCCATCGCGCGGTTGCCGCGCATTGCGGCGCGACGCCGCTCGTCGCGTTGTCCACCGGCACCAACAACGCGTTTCCCGAACATCGCGAGGCAACCGTCGCCGGCGTCGCCGCAGGGCTCGCCGCGACCGGCGCCGTGCCGGCCGAGGTCGCGTTCGTGCGCAACAAGCGGCTCGTCGTGCGCTGCGTCGCGGGCGCGCAGCCGGGGCGCGAGGAGATTGCGCTCGTCGACGTGTGCGCCGCGCGGCAGCGCTTCATCGGCGCGCGCGCGATTTCCGGCTCCGACGACATCGACTCGCTCTACCTGACGTTCGCGGAACCGGACGGCATCGGCCTGTCCGCGCTCGGCGGCGCGTGGGCGCCGCTCGAGCGCAGCGCGCCGCACGGGCTCTCGATGCGCTTCGCGCAAGCCGGCAACGCGGCCGGCACGCCGCTCGTCGCGCCGATCGCGCCGGGGCGCGTCGATCGTGTCGTGATGCGCAGTTGCGAGCGGCTCGAACCCGGCACGTGGCACGCGATTCCGTTCGAGCGCGGCACGCTCGCGTTCGACGGCGAGCGCGAGATCGAGGTCGCGCGCGGCGATCGCTACGAGATCGCGCTCGACTGGCGCGGGCCGTTGACGGTCGACGTCGGTCGCACGCTGCGCTACGCATCGTCGCGGCAGCTGCTGCGCGACGCCGGCGCGTGGCACGACTGATACACCGGTTTGACGAAGACGCTTCGCCATCCATAACGATCATCAAGGAGACATCGCATGACAGCCCCTCTCGAAGGACAGGTCGCCATCGTCACGGGCGGCGCGCGCGGCATCGGCCGCGGCATCGCGCTGACGCTTGCCGGCGCCGGCGCGGACATCCTGCTGGCCGACCTGCTCGACGACGCGCTCGACGCCACCGCGCGCGAGGTCCGCGCGCTCGGCCGCCGGGCCGCGATCGCGAAGGTCGACGTCACGCAGGCCGCGCAGGTCGACGCGATGGTCGCGCAGGCGCTCGCCGAACTCGGCCGGCTCGACATCCTCGTGAATTGCGCGGGCGTGATCAGCATTCATCCGGTCGCCGAACTGACCGAGCGCGACTGGGATTTCGTGATGGACGTGAACGCGAAGGGCACGTTCCTCGGCTGCCGGGCGGCACTGGCCCACCTGAAGGCGCAGGGCCGCGGCCGGATCATCAACGTCGCGTCGATCGCGGGCAAGGAAGGCTTTCCGAATCTCGCGCATTACAGCGCATCGAAATTCGCGGTCGTCGGCTTCACCAATGCGCTGGCGAAGGAACTCGCGCGCGACGGCGTAACCGTCAACGCGATCTGTCCCGGCATCGTCCGCACTTACATGTGGGACCGGCTGTCCGACGAATGGAAGACCGACGGCGAATCGGTCGAGCAATCGTGGCAGCGGCACCAGTTGACGCTGATTCCGCAGGGCCGCGCGCAGACGCCGGAAGACATGGGCCGGCTCGCGCTGTTCTTCGCGACGATGGACAACGTGACGGGCCAGGCCGTGAACGTCGACGGCGGCTTCACGTTCCACTGACGGCCGCGAGGCCGTGCAATCCGCCGCCACGGCACGGCCGGGGCGGCATTCGCAGTCAGACCTAACCAGGAGACACACATGACCGCTTCGACACAGCTCGGCAGGGACAAGCTGCTGGACGCCTATCGGCTGATGCGCACGATCCGCGAATTCGAGGAACGCCTGCACGTCGAATTCGCGACCGGCGAGATTCCCGGCTTCGTTCACCTGTACGCGGGCGAGGAGGCGTCCGCCGTCGGCACGATCCTGCACCTCGGCCTCGACGACTACGTGGCCACCACGCACCGCGGCCACGGCCACTGCATTGCGAAGGGCGTCGACGTGCACGGCATGATGGCCGAGATCTACGGCAAGAAGACGGGCGTCTGCCGCGGCAAGGGCGGCTCGATGCACATCGCCGACCTGTCGATGGGGATGCTCGGCGCGAACGGGATCGTCGGCGCGGGCGGCCCGCTCGTGTGCGGCGCGGCGCTCGCGGCCAAGCACAAGAAGACGGGCGGCGTCGGCGTGTGCTTCTTCGGCGACGGCGCGTCGAACCAGGGCGTGATCTTCGAATCGATGAACCTCGCGTCGGTGTGGCGGCTGCCCGCGATCTTTGTCGCCGAAAACAACGGCTATGCGGAAGCGACGTCGTCGAGCTGGTCGGTCGCGACCGACAACATCGCCGATCGCGCGAACGGGTTCGGGATGCCGGGCGTGATCGTCGACGGCTTCGACTTCTTCGCGGTGCACGAGGCGCTCGGCGAGGCCGTCGAACGCGCGCGCAACGGCGGCGGCCCGACGCTCGTCGAGGTGAAGTTCACGCGCTATTTCGGCCACTTCGAGGGCGATGCGCAAACCTACCGCGCGCCGGGCGAGGTGCAGAAGCTGCGCGACGAGAAGGACTGCCTGAAGCATTTCGAAACGCGTGTCGTGCGCGCCGAGGCGCTGACGACCGACGACCTGCGCGCGGTCGACGCGCAAGTGAAGGCGTTGATCGACGACGCGGTCGCGCAGGCGAAGGCCGCGCCGCTGCCGGATGCCGCCGACCTGCTGGCCGACGTCTACGTGTCGTATCCGTGAGCGCGGGCTGACCCGGCAGCCGGCACGGCAACCCAACATTCCAGGAGACAGACATGGCAAGGAAGATCACTTATTCGCAGGCGATCAACGAGGCGCTCGCGCAGGAAATGGCGCGCGACGACAGCGTGATCGTGATGGGCGAGGACAACGCGGGCGGCGCGGGTGCGCCGGGCGAGGACGACGCATGGGGCGGCGTGCTCGGCGTGACGAAGGGGCTGTTCCACAAGTTTCCGGGCCGCGTGCTCGATACGCCGCTGTCGGAGGGCGGCTACATCGGTGCGGCGGTCGGCGCGGCCGCGTGCGGGATGCGGCCCGTCGCGGAACTGATGTTCATCGATTTCATGGGCGTGTGTTTCGACCAGATCTTCAACCAGGCCGCGAAATTCCGCTACATGTTCGGCGGCAAGGCCGTGACGCCGGTCGTGATTCGCGCGATGTACGGCGCGGGCCTGCGCGCGGCTGCGCAGCACTCGCAGATGCTCACGTCGCTGTTCACGCACATCCCGGGGCTGAAGGTCGTGTGCCCGTCGACGCCGTACGACGCGAAGGGGCTCCTGATCCAGGCGATTCGCGACAACGATCCTGTGATCTTTCTCGAACACAAGCTGCTCTATACGCGCGAGGGCGACGTACCGGAGGAGTCCTATGCGATTCCGTTCGGCGAGGCGAGCGTGCTGCGCGACGGCGACGACGCGACGATCGTCACGTACGGCCGGATGGTGCATCTCGCGATGGACGCGGCCGCGACGCTCGCGAAGGACGGCATCCAGTGCGACGTGATCGACCTGCGCACGACGTCGCCGCTCGACGAGGAAACGATCCTCGAAAGCGCGGAACGCACCGGGCGCCTGGTGGTCGTCGACGAAGCGAACCCGCGCTGCTCGATCGCGACCGACATCGCCGCGCTCGTCGCGCAGCGTGCGTTCCATTCGCTGAAGGCGCCGATCGAGCTCGTGACCGCGCCGCATACGCCCGCGCCGTTCGCCGGCGTATTGGAAGACCTGTATATCCCGTCCGCCGATGCGATCGCGCAGGCGGTACTCAAGACGAGGAGCTGACACGATGTCGATTCACATGATCACGATGCCCAAGTGGGGGCTGTCGATGGAGCAGGGGCAGGTCAACGGCTGGCTGAAGGCGATCGGCGAACGCGTGGCGAAGGGCGACGAGGTGCTCGACGTCGAGACCGACAAGATCTCGTCGGGCGTCGAATGCGCGTTCGACGGCACGCTGCGCCGGCAGGTCGCGCAGGAGGGCGAGACGCTGCCCGTCGGCGCGCTGCTCGGCGTCGTCGCGGCGGCCGACGCGAGCGATGCCGACATCGATGCGGCGATCGCCGAGTTCCAGCGCGATTTCGTGCCGAGCGCGGCGTCCGACGAGGCGGCCGGCCCGCAGCCGGAGAAGGCGCAGATCGGCGGACGCACGATCCGTTTCCTGAAGCTGGGCGACGGTTCGGGCACGCCGGCCGTGCTGATCCACGGCTTCGGCGGCGACCTGAACAACTGGCTGTTCAATCACGCGGAACTCGCCGCGCACCGGCCGGTGTGGGCGCTCGACCTGCCCGGCCACGGCGAATCGGGCAAGGCGGTCGAGACCGGCAGCCTCGACGAACTGGCCGACGCGGTGCTCGCGCTGCTCGATGCGCAGCACATCGAGCGCGCGCACCTGATCGGCCATTCGATGGGCGGCGCAGTGGCGATGACGTTGGCCGACAGCGCGCCGGCGCGCGTGGCGTCGCTCACGCTGATCGCGAGCGCCGGGCTCGGCGCCGACATCAACCGCGCGTACATCGACGGCTTCGTCGCCGGCAACAGCCGCAACACGCTGAAGCCGCACCTCGGCGCGCTGTTCGCGGACGACGCGCTGGTCACGCGGCAACTGGTCGAGGATCTCGTCAAGTACAAGCGGCTCGAAGGCGTGCAGGCCGCGCTGGAGAAGATCGCGCATGCCGCGTTCGACGGCGCCGCGCAGCGGCGCGTGTTCCGCGACCGGCTCGCGTCGCTGGCGCCGCGCACGCTCGTGATCTGGGGCGAGCGCGACCAGGTGATTCCGGCGCAGCATGCGCAGGACTTGCCGGGCGGCGTGCGCGCCGAGGTGATCGCCGGCAGCGGGCACATGGTGCAGATGGAGTCGGCCGCCGACGTGAACCGCCTGATCGTCGCATTCCTCGGAGACTGACGATGGCCGCCGCGCTCGAACGACCCAGCCTCACGGCGCTCGGCCAGCCCGGCGCGAGAAGTCGCGACAAGCTTGCGCGCATTCCGGTGCGCATCGAGCCCGCGGCCGCCGCGGCGTTGCCGAAGCCGCCGTGGCTGCGCGCGCGGCCGATGATGAGCGCGGCGGTGGCCGACATGGCCGCCGTGCTGCGCGAGCATCGGCTGCATTCCGTCTGCGAGGAGGCGATGTGTCCGAACATCGGCGAATGCTTCGCGCAGCGCACCGCGACCTTCATGATCATGGGCGGGCTGTGTACGCGGCGCTGTCCGTTCTGCGACGTCGCGCACGGCCGTCCCGAGCCGCTCGATCCCGCCGAGCCCGCGCGGCTGGCCGACGCGGCGGCGGCGCTCGGATTGCGCTACGTCGTGATCACGTCGGTCGACCGCGACGATCTGCGCGACGGCGGCGCCGCGCATTTCGCCGCTTGCATCGCGGCGGTGCGCGCGAGCGTGCCGGGCATCGGCGTCGAGGTGCTGACGCCGGACTTCCGCGGCCGCGCGGCGCGTGCACTCGACGCGCTGTCGTCGGCGTGGCCCGACGTGTTCAACCACAACATCGAGACGGTGCCGTCGCTGTACCGGGCGGCGCGGCCGGGCGCCGACTATCGCGGCTCGCTTGAACTGCTCGCGCAGGCGAAGGCCGCGCGGCCGACGCTCGTGACGAAATCGGGATTGATGCTTGGGCTCGGCGAACGCGACGACGAGGTGCGCGACACGTTGCGCGACCTGCGCGCGCACGAGGTCGACGTGCTGACGCTCGGCCAGTATCTCGCGCCGTCGGCGCACCATTTGCCGGTGCGGCGCTACGTGAGCCCGGACGCGTTCGCCGCGTGGCGCGACGAGGCGCTCGCGCTCGGTTTCAGGGAAGTCGTCGCCGGCCCGCTCGTGCGGTCGTCATATCACGCAGCCGACGTGCTGGAGGACGCGTAGCGCACCCGCGCGTCAGGCGGCGGCCACGGCGGCGTGCGCGCGACTGATGCGGCGCAGGTACAGTACGAGCCCCGCGCCCGCCAGCATCAGGCTGACCGTGTTCGCGAACCAGAAGCCGCGCGCGCCGGTCAGCCACGCGGGCGCGATGCCGCCGACGTCGAAGCCGAGCACGTAGCCGCCGCTGAGGCCGACGCCCCACAGCGCGACCGCGTAGATCACGGTCGGCACGACCGCCACCTTGTACGCGCGCAGCACGAACGCCGACGTGACCTGCAGCGCATCGAACACGTGGTAGCACGCGACGATCGCGACGAGCGGCATCGCGGCCGCGGCGACGGCCGGGTTCGGCGTATAGCCGCCGATGATCAGCGGGCGCAGCGCGAACACGAGCACGCCGTACGCGGCGGCAACCCCGCACGCGAACATCACGCTGTGCCGGCCGAGCAGCCGGGCTTCGTCCGCGCGTCCGGCGCCGAGCGCGCGTGCGACCAGCGTCGACGCCGCTACGCCGATCGACAGCGGCGTCATGTACAGCACCGCGCCGATGTTGCCGGCGATCTGGTGGCCGGCGAGCGTCGTCGTGCCGAACTGCGCGATGAACAGCGCCATGCACGTGTACGACGTGACCTCGATCAGGTACGACAGGCCCATCGGCACGCCGAGCTTCAGGATGGCCTTCTGCCGTTCCCACACGGGCCAGCAGAAGCGCGAGAAGATCGCGAGCGGCGCGAATACGTCGAGCTTCGCGAGCAGCGTGTAGCCGATCAGCGCGAGCGCCCAGTTGATCAGCGTGCTCGCGAGCCCGCAGCCGGGGCCGCCGAGCGCCGGTACGCCGAAGCCGCCGAAGATGAACCACACGTTCAGCGGAAACTTGAGCAGCAGCGCGCCGATCTGGAGGATCATCGCGAGCCGCGGCTTGCCGGCCGCGTTGGTCAGCGCGTTGTAGATCCGGAATACGAGGCTGGCGGGCAGCCCGTACGACAGGATGCGCAGGTAGTCGACGGTGCGCTCGTGCAGCGCGGCGGGTGCGTGCGCGACGCGCAGCAGCGGTTCCGGAAAATGCAGCAGCAGGAAGCCCGGAATCGAGAGCAGCAGCGCAAGCCACAGCGCCTGGCGCACTTCCTCGCCGATCTCCGCATAGCGCCGCGCGCCGTACAGTTGCCCGGTGATCGGCTGCAGCGCGGACAGGATGCCGGTCAGGCCGATATAGATCGATACGTAGATCGACGAGCCGAGCCCGAGCGCGGCGAGATCGACGGCCGAGTAGCGGCCGACCATCGCGGTGTCGATCACGCCGAACGCGATGATCGCGAGCTGGCCGACCAGCACCGGCCACGCGAGACCGACGATCCGGCGGATGTCGCCGAACATCGTCAATCGGCCGCCTGGCGGCGCGGCGGACGTCGCTTGACGGGCGTCTTCGGCCGTTCGATGCGCTCGTACAGGCGGAAGCGCTCGTCGCGGTCGGCGACGCGGCGGCCTTCCCAGACGAGACGCCACACGTATTGCGACATCGAACTCGGCTCGCCGAAGTCCGCGCGGTCCTGACGCAGGATCACGTCGCAGTCGCCGGAGAAATCGAAGTGCATGTTGCCGAAGTATGCGAAGGTCGCGATCTGCGCGTCGCCGAGCCGCACCGGCGAGATGCACTCGTAGTCGGACGGCAGGTGCACGGCGATCTGTTGCGCGACGTCGCGATAGGTCCGGCCGTAGTTGACGATCGGCAGCCACAGCGTCATCAGCAGCACCCACATCAGCGTGGTGCCCGCGCCCGACAGCACGACGCTGCGCCACAGCACCTTCGGCTGTCGCGACACGCGCCAGCGCACGATGAAGCACCAGCACACGGTGACGATCACCGCGCAGATGAACGACAGGATCTTGAAATGCGGCTCGTAGCCGGGCACGAGGCGCGCGAGGTTGCGCGCGAGCGGATGCGGGAAGCCGGTGAGCGACGCGAGCCACACCAGCCACACGAAGGTGCCGAGGATCGTGAAGCTCAGCACCGCGAACCAGTCGATCGCGTTGATCGCGCCGCGCTTGAGGGTCGGCAGCGCGAACGTCGCGAGCACCGCGAGCGGCGGCAGCAGCAGCATGTACATACGGTTCGACTGCTGGCTTTGCAGGATCACGAGCGCGACGAGCGGCACGGCGACCGACAGCGGAATCGCGATGTGCGCACGGCGGCGCATGCCGGCCCAGCTCCACCACGCCCAGATCGCGAGCGGCCACGCGGGCCACGTAAACAGCGGCAGGTTCTTCGCCGCATAGCCGAGCACGGCCGTCGGCGGGCCCGAAAAGCGCATCAGGCTGCCGTGGATCCACTGGTTGAAGAACCACGCGGCGTCGTCGGGCGCCGCGACGTACGCGGCGAGCGGCCACAGCGCGGAG
Organism: Burkholderia sp. BCC0398; assembly: GCF_902833245.1. Taxonomy (NCBI): domain Bacteria; kingdom Pseudomonadati; phylum Pseudomonadota; class Betaproteobacteria; order Burkholderiales; family Burkholderiaceae; genus Burkholderia; species Burkholderia sp. BCC0398. The sequence continues at coordinate 50,486 of NZ_CADFEM010000006.1, read as the reverse complement.
ATCGCGGCCGCGAGCGGCAGGCCGACCAGCGGCAGGCGCAGGTTGCGCATCTCGGGCGTGACGAGCCACAGCGCGGCCGTGCCGGCGAGCAGCGCGACGACCAGCACCGGATTGCCGGACAGCGCGACGAGGCCCATCGCGAGGCCCCACCACAGTGCGCCCTGCAGCGGCTTGTCGATGCCGCGCACGATCCCGTACACGAGCATCGCGATCCACGCGAACTGCGCGAGCTGCGGCGTCGTTTCGTGCCCGCGTTCCGCGAGACCGAAGCAGGCGACGAGCACCAGCAGCGCGCCGTCCGCGAGCGTGCGGCCGTAGTCGCGCGGCTCGGGTTCGCCGCCGAATGCGTATTTGAACGGTTGAACCTCGGCGCGCCGGCCGAGCAGGTAGGCCGCGTACCAGACGAACGCGCACGCGACGCAGAACAGCACGCCGGTATCGACGCGCGACGCGTTGCTCGCGTCGACCCACGGGCCGAGGCCGCGGATCGACAGCGCGCCGAGCCAGTAGCCGAGCGGCCCGTCGGTCGTGATGAACTTGCCGACCAGGTTCGGCAGCAGCCAGTCGTGCCAGCCGCCCTTGGCCATCGTCCACATCACGCCGAAGCCCGCCGCGTCCTCGTTTTTCCACGGGTCGCGGCCGAACAGGCCGAACGCCGCGTAGACGAAGCAGAGCGTGAGCAGCAGCCAGCGCGGCAGCGCGCGCGTGGCGGAGGCGGTGAGACGGACGACAGGCTTCATGCAGATGAGCGATTTGTTATGGGCGGGCAGCCGGCGCGATCGCGCGCGGCCGAGCCGGTTTCGAGCATCCGGCATTGTAGTCGCGCCCGCTGTTGTGCGTCAGGTCGTTTCCCGGGCGCCGGCCGGTGTCTTCCGGGCGAGCAGAGACAAAAAAGGGCAGCCTGGGCTGCCCTTTCGTGCGGTACCGGTGCGTTGCCGCCGCCGGATCGGTGCAAGGCTTACTTTGCTGCAGCCTTGCCGTTGGCGCGTGCGCCGAACTTGTTCTTGAACTTCTCGACACGGCCTGCCGTGTCCATGATCTTTTGCTGACCCGTGTAGAACGAGTGCGATTCCGACGACACTTCGATCTTGGCGAGCGGGTAGGTCTTGCCGTCGAGTTCGATGTTTTCGCGCGTCTGGATCGTCGAGCGCGTGATGAACTTGAAGCCGTTCGACATGTCTTGGAAGACGACTTCGCGGTAATTCGGGTGGATGCCTTCTTTCATGGTCTTTCCTTGGTGAGAGCGGTAGCCAACCCGCCGCTTGCCGTGCCGGGTACGCCCATTTGCGTATCACCAGACGACGCCAAGCCCGGCGCGAGCCACTTGCCTAAGGTCGAAAAACGGCGATTATGCCAGAAAATCAGACGGTTGACGAATAATTTTCACGGTGCGTCGAGCGCGCCGGTGCCGGCCGGATCCTGCCGATAGTAGCGCGCGAGCAGCCGGTACAGCTCCGGAAATTCGGACTCGAACGCCTTCGGCCGCACGAACAGCGCCTCGCTGCACACCGCGAAGAATTCCGACGGGTGGTCGGCCGCATAGGGATCGATCAGCGAATCCCGCTCGAAGCGCGCCCACGCGCGGTCCGGCACCGCGTCGACGCGCGCGCAGAACTGGTCGTAGGCGGGTTCGAACACGTCGGCCCACGCCTGTGCGTCCAGGTGCGGCGCATGCCAGCGGCGAAAAAGGGGGGGATAGCCGTCGGCCGCGCCGTTGACCATGTCGATCTTGTGCGCGAACTCGTGGATCACGACGTTGTACGCGTCGCGGCCGTCCGTCATCTGCGCGTCTTCCCACGACAGGATCACCGGGCCGCCTTCCCATGCCTCGCCGCTCGCGTCCTGCTCGACTTCGTGGACGACGCCGTCCTCGTCCTGCACGGTCTTGCGGATCAAGAATTCGCCCGGATACACGACGACGCCGACCCAGCCGTCGTACAGCGACAGGTCGAGATTCAGCACGGGCAGGCAGGCCTGCGCGGCGATCGCGACGATCATCGCGTCGGTCAGCTCGAGCCCGTGCGCGGTCGAAAACGATTTTTTCGCGACGAACAGGCTCGTCAGTTCGCGCAGCCGGCCGAGCGCGTCGGGCGGCAGGGCGGCGAGGAACGGCAGGCGCTCGACGGTTTCTTGCCACAGCGCGTCCGGAATCGGATGGCTGCGCAGCGCGCGGTCGCGGCGGCGGTCGTCGAACCAGCGGGTCAGTTTCGAGAGCATGGAGGCTTCGGACGAAAATCCAAAGCCTGTCTTTTAACTCAATCGATCTGTTTTTGCCATGCCGCGAAGAGGCCGCCGACGAGCGCGACGCCCGCGAGGAAGTAAAAACCGTCGAGCGATGCGAGGAACGACGCCTGTTGCGCGACCATCCGCGCGATCGACGCGATCGCGAGGCCATGCGCGTCGTTCAGCGCGTGGCCCGCAGCCGCATAGCCGCGCGTCAGTGCGTCGGCGGTCTGCTGGAACAGCGGATCGAACACGTTCGCGCGCTCGACGAGCCGCGTCTGATGCATGGCCAGCCGGTGCTGCTCGACGATGATCACCGAGGACGTCGCGAACGAGATCGTCAGTTGCCGCACGATGTTCTTCACCCGATAGCCATGCGAGTATTCGTCGATCGCGAAGATCCGGAACGTGAGGTTCGCGACCGGCAGCACGATGAACAGCAGCAACAATCCGCGCAGCAGCAGCGGGACGACCAGCGCCGCTTCGCCGACCTGCGGCGTCATCCGCGTCATCGATAGCGCGGCCGTGACGGCGATCGCGAACCCCGGTACGACGAACCACTTCTTGTGCGTGACGAATTTCGCGTAGCGCAGGTAGGCGAACAGCGCGGTGGCCGAAAGCAGCGACGTCGTGCCGACCAGGCGCCCGGCATTCTCGACCGGATAGCCGAGGCCGCCCTCGAGCAACCGCGCCGTCAGGTAGCTGAAGCCCGTCGTCTCGTAGTAATAGAACATGTAGAGCAGCAGCCCGACCTGGAACGTCCGCTCGCGAAACGCATGCAGCCGCACGAGCGGCGTCGGATGATGCCATTGGTGATACGCGAACCATGCGAGCGCGCCGAGCCCCGCGATCGTCAGCACGATCAGCATCGGCGAGCCGCTGTAGAGCTGGTAATGCACCTGCTGCAGCACGATCTGCAGCGCGCCTTGCGCGAGTGCGAACACGACGTACGGCCAGAAATGGCCGGAGCCGCGTTCGTCGTCCGGCGTGCGGCCCGAATCGGGCAGCGTGAGCAACGCGAGGATCGCGAACGCGATGCCGGCCGGCGCCGTGCACGCGAACAGTGCGCGCCACGTCGAATGCGCGACCAGCAGCCCGCCGACGATCGGCGCGAGTGCGCTGCCGAGCAGGATCATGATCAGGAACGCGCGCGTCGCGGGCGGCCGTGCCTGCGGCTTGAAGCTGATCTGGATCAGGATCCGGCACGCGCCCATCATCGGGCCGATGAAATAGCCCTGGAAGCCGCGCGCGAACGCCAGCGTCAGCGACGTGTCGGCCAGTGCCGCCGCGATCGCGCCGAACGAGAACATCAGCATGCAGCCCGCGACGTAGCGGCGATGGCCGAGCCGGTCGACCCACCATTGCTGCTGCAGGATGCCGAGCACGGCCGTGACCGCGTAGGCGCTCGACGACCACACGAGTTCGTCGGGCGACGCGTTGATGCCGCCCGCGATGTAGCTCGCGAAGAACGAGAAGACGGCGTTGTCGAAGTAGTCGATGCCGGTGACGAGCGCGAGCGCCCATGGAAACAGGTCCGCACGCAGGTTCGCGCGGCTCCACAGCGGCCGGCCCGGCACCGTGTTCATTCGCGATCCTTGCGTGCGCGCCGCGTGCCGGCCTCGGCCCGCCGCTGCGCGATCAGCGCATCGGCGTTCTCGCCGGCGAGGCGCCGCTCGACGTAGTCGATGTCGTGCTGCAGTTCCTTGCGCAGCGAAACGGCTTCCTTCAGCTCGCGCTGGACGGCCGCGATCCGCCGATCGAGCGTGTCGATCTGCTCGGCGAGGCCGGCGCGGATGTCGCGCAGCGACGCATCCGAATAGCGGCGCCGGCCGTCGCCGGTTTCTTCCAGCGGGCGCTTGAGCATTTCGGTGATGCCGTGCAGCGAGAAGCCGAGCGCGCGCAGCCGCAGGATTCGCGCGAAGCGCTCGAGGTCGGCTTCGTCGTAGAGGCGGTAGCGGCCTTCGCTGCGCGATGGCGTGACGAGCCCGCGCTCTTCGTAGTATTTGAGCGTGCGTGGCGTCACGCCGAGCCGCGACGCGGCGTCGCCGACGGTCAATAGCGGGGTGGCGGCGTCGTTCGGCATCGGAGGTGGGGAATTCGGCGGGACAATGACGCGATTATAGATCAACCTGTACGTTCACGTTCAGGTTGGGATCGAAAAACGGCCGCTGGGCAGGATGCGCGGGCGGCCGTGTTGCGGAGCGGGACGGCGATCAGCCGCCGCGGCGCATCAGGTCGAAGAACTCGGAATTGCTCTTCGTCTGGCGGATCTTGTCGAGCAGGAATTCCATCGCCTCGACTTCGTCCATGTCGTGGATGAACTTGCGCAGCACCCAGATCTTCTGAAGGATCTCGGGCTTGATCAGCATTTCCTCGCGACGCGTGCCCGATTTGTTCAGGTTGATCGACGGGTACACGCGCTTTTCCGCGAGACGGCGTTCGAGGTGCACTTCCATGTTGCCGGTGCCCTTGAACTCTTCGTAGATCACGTCGTCCATGCGGCTGCCGGTTTCGATCAGCGCGGTGCCGATGATCGTCAGCGAGCCGCCTTCCTCGATGTTGCGCGCCGCGCCGAAGAAGCGCTTCGGACGCTGCAGCGCGTTCGCGTCGACACCGCCCGTCAGCACCTTGCCCGACGCCGGGATCACGGTGTTGTACGCACGCGCGAGACGCGTGATCGAGTCGAGCAGAATCACGACGTCGTGCTTCATTTCGACGAGGCGCTTCGCCTTCTCGATCACCATTTCGGCGACCTGGACGTGGCGCGTGGCCGGTTCGTCGAACGTCGACGCGATCACTTCGCCGGCGACCGAGCGCTGCATTTCGGTCACTTCTTCCGGACGCTCGTCGATCAGCAGCACGAACAGGATCACGTCCGGGTGGTTCTGCTTGATCGCGTGCGCGATGTGCTGGAGCATCACGGTCTTGCCCGACTTCGGCGACGCGACGAGCAGGCCGCGCTGGCCCTTGCCGATCGGCGCGATCATGTCGATGATGCGGCCCGTGACGTTTTCCTCGCCGCGCATTTCGCGTTCGAGCGACAGCGGCTTGTTCGGGTGCAGCGGCGTGAGGTTCTCGAACATGATCTTGTGTTTCGAGGCCTCGGGCGGCTGCCCGTTGACTTTGTCGACCTTCACCAGCGCGAAGTAGCGCTCGCCGTCCTTCGGCGTGCGGACTTCACCTTCGATGGTGTCGCCGGTGTGCAGGTTGAAGCGGCGGATCTGCGACGGGCTGATATAGATGTCGTCGGTGCTCGCGAGGTACGACATTTCCGGCGAGCGCAGGAAGCCGAAGCCGTCCGGCAGCACTTCGAGCGTACCGTCGCCGAAGATCGTCTCTCCCGTCTTGGCGCGCTTTTTGAGAATGGCGAACATCAGCTCCTGCTTGCGCAGGCGGTTCGCGTTTTCGATCTCCAGGCCATTGGCCATTTCGATCAGTTCGGAGACGTGCAGAGACTTGAGCTCGGATAAATGCATACGGAGAACCCGCCAGGGAGGAGATGCGACGAAAGAAAATAAGGGAGGAGGGCGAGCGGAAGCGCTCAGAGACTTAAATGCGTCTTGTCGACGTTTTTTAATTCTAGCATAGCCCGATTCGCGCTTGAGCGAGCGATCGGCGGCTTGACAACGGACGTGTTGCCGACTGACAACACGTCCGCGGAACTGCCGGTATTACAGGTGGCTGTCCAGGAACGCGGTGAGCTGCGACTTCGACAGCGCGCCGACCTTCTGTGCGGCGGCCGCGCCGTTCTTGAACAGGATCAGCGTCGGGATGCCGCGCACGCCGAATTTCGCGGGCGTGGCCTGGTTGTCGTCGACGTTGATCTTCGCGATCTGCAGCTTGTCGCCGTAGTCCTTCGCGACTTCGTCGAGGATCGGGGCGATCATCTTGCACGGGCCGCACCATTCGGCCCAGAAATCGACGAGCACGGGCTTGTCGGACTTGACGACGTCCTGTTCGAACGATGCGTCGCTGATGTGTTTGATCTGTTCGCTCATTGGGTCAATACCTCTTACGGTTCGGGGACTGCCTGCTTGCGCGTTGCGGCGTACCGGCCGCCGTAGGCTGCCGGCCGCTGCGGCAGGTCACTCCGCCTTTCCGGAAAGGAGGGGCGTAAGCGCTGCATCCGCGGCTCGCGGGTCGTTCGGGCGTCATATTAGCCTAAATTGCTATCTGCTGCGGGCGGCGATAGTAGCCGCTACGCGAGTAGGGGTACGACGCGACGTTCGACCGTTGTGCCATGCAGGTGGAGGCCGGTCCGCCAATTACAAGGGGCGGGCCGCATGCGGCGTGTCCGAATGGACGACGCGCCGGTTTGCCCGGCGAGATTCGCATTGATGCGAACAAACGGTCGCATTCGTCCGGAAGCGGTGATAGAATATGCCGTGACGGGCCTCCTCGCATGGTGGGGCGGTGAACCTGGTCAGGTCGGGAACGAAGCAGCCACAATCGTTTTCCGCCAGTGCCGAGGGTTGGGCTCGTCACCTTCCTTCTCGCCCCGTTCGCAGGGCGTTTTTTATTTCTGCATCACACTCCGTTCGACCTGCGCCTTGCCCGTGTTCCGCACCGTTTCGCGTGTCGGCGCGACGCAGCGTTACTGATACAATTTCCCGATGACCTATCAAGTTCTCGCACGCAAGTGGCGTCCGAAGGATTTCGCTTCGCTCGTCGGCCAGGAGCACGTCGTCAGGGCGCTTACGCACGCGCTCGACGGCGGGCGTCTCCATCACGCCTATCTGTTTACCGGAACCCGCGGTGTCGGCAAGACGACGCTGTCGCGGATCTTCGCGAAGGCGCTCAACTGTGAAACCGGCGTCACGTCGCAGCCGTGCGGCGTGTGTCGCGCCTGTCGCGAGATCGACGAGGGCCGTTTCGTCGATTACGTCGAGATGGACGCGGCGAGCAACCGCGGCGTCGACGAGATGGCCGCGCTGCTCGAGCGCGCGGTGTACGCGCCCGTCGATGCGCGCTTCAAGGTCTACATGATCGACGAAGTGCACATGCTGACGAACCACGCGTTCAACGCGATGCTGAAGACGCTCGAAGAGCCGCCGCCGCACGTCAAGTTCATCCTCGCGACGACCGATCCGCAGAAAATCCCCGTCACCGTGCTGTCGCGCTGCCTGCAGTTCAACCTGAAGCAGATGCCGGCCGGGCACATCGTGTCGCATCTCGAGCGGATCCTCGGCGAAGAGCAGATCACGTTCGAGCTGCAGGCGCTGCGCCTGCTCGCGCGCGCCGCGCAGGGCAGCATGCGCGACGCGCTGTCGCTGACCGACCAGGCGATCGCCTATTCGGCGAACGAGGTGACCGAGTCGGCGGTGTCGGGCATGCTTGGCGCGCTCGACCAGACTTACATGGTGCGCCTGCTCGACGCGCTCGCGGCCGGCAACGGCCCGGAAATCCTCGCGATTGCCGACGAGATGTCGCTGCGCAGCCTGTCGTTCTCGACCGCGCTGCAGGATCTCGCGAGCCTGCTGCACCGGATCGCGTGGGCGCAGTTAGCGCCGGGCTCGGTGCTCGACGAATGGCCGGAAGCGGCCGACCTGCGCCGTTTCGCGGAGACGCTGAGCCCCGAGCAGGTGCAATTGTTCTATCAGATCGCGACGGTCGGGCGCGCCGAGCTCGGCCTGGCGCCGGACGAATACGCCGGCTTCACGATGACGCTGCTGCGGATGCTCGCGTTCGAGCCGGCCGCTGGCGCCGGCAGTGCGCCGGCCGGTCAGCCGTCCGTGCCGCCTCGTGCGGTGCCGGCTCCGCGCGCTGCTGCGGCGAAGCCGGTAGCTGCCGCAGCACGGCCGCAAGCCGCGGCGCCGGCTGCGCCTGTTGCGCCGGTCGCGCGTTCGGCGCCGGCGCAGTCCAGTGATGAAGCCGCCCGGCCGGTCGCCAAGCCGGCGGTCGTTTCGGCACCGGCGGAAGCACCCGTTTCGGCGCCCGAAAAGGCAGCACCGGCACCGGTCGCGGCCGACGTTCAAGCGATCGAGCCGCCGCAGCCGGAGGAGAAGGCTGCGCCCGCCGGCGACGCGCCGCCTCCCGCCCGCAAGGAACCCGAGCCGCCTGCCGTTGCCGCCGCGCAGCGAAACGACGAACCGGTGCCGCAGCCCGCACCGGCGCCGCGCGCCGCGTCGCCCGAGCCGGCCGCCGCCCGTCCGGCGGCGCGCGCGGGCGGTGCCGCCGCCGCGCTCGACGTGCTGCGCAATGCAGGGATGCGCGTGTCGTCGGACCGCGGGCGCGCAGGCGCGGCAGCGAAGCCGGCGGCGGCCCAGCCGGCCGCCGAAAAACCGGCCGCGCCGCGTCCCGCCGTTCAGGTGCCGACGCCGCGTGCCGCTGCGCGTGCGCCGCAAGCAGCCGATTCGCGCCAGCCGTCGCCGCCGTGGGAAGACATCCCGCCGGACGACTACGTACCGCTCAGCGCCGACGAGATGTTCGGCGGTTCCGACGACGGCTTCGTGCCGGTGTTCGACAGCGGTCCCGACGATGTGCGCGTGACGCCGAAGCAGGCGGAAGCCCGTCCGGCCGCGCCGATCGACACGCGCCCGTTGCCGCCGGCGATCGCGCTCGATGCGATCGGCTTCGACGGCGAATGGCCGGCGCTCGCCGCGCGGCTGCCGCTGAAGGGCGTCGCGTACCAGCTTGCGTTCAACAGCGAACTGACGGCCGTCGATGCGAGCGCATTGAAATTGTCGGTGCCGGTGCCGCAGTATGCGGACGCCGCGCAGGTGGCGAAGCTGAAGGCCGCACTGGCCGATGCGCTCGGCAAGCCGGTCGAGGTGAGCGTCGAGGTCGGGCCCGCCCGGCGCACCGCGGCGGCGCTCGATGCGGCCGCGCGCGCGGCACGCCAGCGCGAAGCCGAGCAGGAGATTCACGGCGATCCGTTCGTCCAGCAGCTCGTGCGCGACTTCGGTGCGCGCATCGTCGAGGGCTCGGTGCGCCCGCTCGCCGATTCGGCGCCGGACGGCGCGCCGCCTACGCTGCATTGAACTGACCGCCCCGCGACAGGCACAATCACGCCCCGCACACATTGGCCGGCACGCGCCGCGTGCCGGTTTTCACACGATCAAGAAGGAGTATTCCCATGTTGAAAGGCAACCTCGCCGGACTGATGAAGCAAGCGCAGCAAATGCAGGAAAACATGAAGAAGATGCAGGAGCAGCTTGCGCTGATCGAGGTCGAAGGGCAGTCGGGCGCCGGCCTCGTCAAGGTGACGATGACGTGCCGCAACGAAGTGCGCCGCGTGTCGATCGACCCGAGCCTGCTCGCGGACGACAAGGACATGCTCGAGGATCTCGTCGCCGCTGCGTTCAACGACGCGGTGCGCAAGGCCGAAGCCACGTCGCAGGAAAAGATGAGCGGCATGACGTCGGGCCTGCCGCTGCCCCCGGGCTTCAAGCTGCCGTTCTGAGCGCCGCGTCCTTGCCACCGTTTGCCGCCGTATGAAACAGCCGTCCGCCTTGTCCGCTCTCGTCGAAGCGTTGCGCGTGCTGCCCGGCGTCGGGCCGAAATCCGCGCAGCGCATGGCGGTTCACCTGATGCAGCACGACCGCGAGGGCGCGGAGCGGCTCGGCCGGTCACTGCTGTTCGCAACCGAGCACCTGCAGCACTGCGAGAAGTGCAACACGTTCACCGAAGCGCAGATCTGCGAGGTCTGCAGCGACGAGGAGCGTGATCCGACGCTGCTGTGCGTCGTCGAGACGCCTGCCGACCAGATCATGCTCGAGCAGACGATGACCTACCGCGGGCTGTATTTCGTGCTGATGGGGCGACTGAGCCCGCTCGACGGAATCGGCCCGAAGGAAATCCATTTCGACCGCCTCGTGCGGCGCGCATCCGACGGCGTCGTCAAGGAAGTCGTGCTCGCGACCAACTTCACGAACGAAGGCGAAGCCACCGCCCACTACCTCGGCCAGACGCTCAAGGCGCGCGGGCTGGCCGTCACGCGCCTTGCGCGCGGCGTGCCGGTGGGCGGCGAGCTCGAGTACGTCGACGCGGGCACCATCGCCCGCGCGATGCTCGACCGCCGCACGATGTAAACCGGGCGCCGCCTGCCGGCGGCGCCATTTCTCGTGGCAACGCATGCATGTGCCATATGTAAACAGACCCTAGGAGACACATGAGCACCAGCCAGGGCCCGCTCGCGGGCGTCAAAGTGCTCGAATTCGGAACGCTGATCGCGGGACCGTTCGCGTCGCGGCTGTTCGCCGAATTCGGCGCGGAAGTGATCAAGATCGAGGATCCGAACGGCGGCGACCCGCTGCGCAAGTGGCGCAAGCTCCATCCGGAGCAGGGCGGCACGTCGCTGTGGTGGTCGGTGCAGGCGCGCAACAAGAAATCGGTCACGCTCAATCTGAAAGCCGACGCCGGCAAGGCGATCGCGCGGCAGCTCGCGAGCGAGGCCGACATCGTGATCGAGAATTTCCGTCCGGGCCTGCTCGAAAAGCTCGGGCTCGGCTACGACGTGCTGTCGGCCGACAATCCGGGCCTCGTGATGGTGCGCCTGTCCGGCTACGGGCAGACGGGCCCGTACCGCGACCGCCCCGGCTTCGGCGCGATAGCCGAATCGATGGGCGGGCTGCGCCACATCACCGGCTATCCGGATCTGCCGCCGCCGCGCATCGGAATCTCGATCGGCGATTCGATCGCCGCGCTGCACGGCGTGATCGGCGCGCTGATGGCGCTCCATCACCGCAAGGTCAACGGCGGCGCGGGGCAGGTGGTCGACGTTGCACTCTATGAAGCCGTCTTCAACATGATGGAAAGCGTGGTGCCCGAGTACGGCGTGTACGGGATGGTGCGCGAGCGCACCGGCGCGTCGCTGCCGGGCATCGTGCCGTCGAATACGTACGCGTGCCGCGACGGCAGCATCGTGATCGGCGGCAACAGCGATCCGATCTTCAAGCGGCTGATGAAGGCGATCGAGCGCGACGACCTCGCCGACGATCCCGCGCTCGCGCAAAACGACGGGCGGGTGCCGCGCACGCAGGAAATCGACGACGCGATCGCCGCGTGGCTCGCGCCGCGCACGATCGACGAGGCGCTCGTCGTGCTCAATGCGGCCGACGTGCCGGCCGGGCGCATCTACAGCGCGGCCGACATGTTCACCGATCCGCAGTTCGTCGCGCGCCAGATGATCCAGCGTTTCAAGCTGGCCGACGGTACGGACATTCCGCTGCCGAACATCACGCCGAAGCTGTCGGACACGCCGGGCGAAACGCGCTGGCTCGGTCCCGAGCTGGGCGAGCATACCGACGAGGTGCTGCGCGGCCTCGGCTACGACGCGCACGCGATTGCCGCGCTGCGCGAGGCGGGCGCGATCTGAGCGCAGCCGGCGTAGCGCTTTGCGCCGGGCCGCTCGACGAAGGGTTCCCCGACGAGATTTTCGGCGGGCGGAAAACCCGGCGGCCCGGTGTTTTCCCCAACGCGCGGAACGCCGCCGCGCAGTGCGGCGGCGCATCGCGTGCCCATGCGTATACCCGCCCGTCCACGGCGGCCGGACTGTCGCTCTCGCGCCATCTTTCCTCGGTTACAATCGCCGGATGCGAATCCTACTCAGCAACGACGACGGCTATCTCGCCCCCGGTCTCGCCGCGCTCAGCGAAGCGCTGCAGCCGCTGGCCGAGCTTACGGTGATCGCGCCCGAGCAGAACTGCAGCGGCGCGTCGAATTCCCTCACGTTGTCGCGGCCGCTGTCGGTGCAGCGCGCAGCGGGTACGGGTTTCTTCTACGTGAACGGCACGCCGACCGATTCGGTGCACGTCGCGCTGACGGGGATGGCCGACGCGCGGCCGGACATCGTCGTGTCCGGCATCAACAATGGCCAGAACATGGGTGAAGACACGCTCTATTCGGGGACAGTTGCGGCCGCCACCGAAGGCATCATGTTCGGCGTGCCGGCCATCGCGTTCTCGCTGGTCGACAAGGGCTGGGCCCATCTGGCCGACGCCGCGCGCGTCGCCGCGGAAATCGTCGAGCACTACCTCGCGCATCCGCTGCCGGGCAACCCGTTGCTGAACGTCAATATTCCGAACCTGCCGTACGACCAACTGAAGGGCTGGCAGGTCACGCGCCTCGGCAAGCGTCATCCGTCGCAGCCGGTGATTCGCCAGACCGACCCGCGCGGCGAGCCGATCTACTGGATCGGCGCCGCGGGCGACGCGCTGGACGCCAGCGAAGGCACCGATTTTCACGCCGTCGCAAACGGTTTCGTATCGATCACGCCGCTGCAGCTCGATCTCACGCATACGCAGATGCTGCCCGCGACGCGCGAATGGGCGCGCGCCGGAGGGCGGGCTTCATGAGCGGCGAGCGCGCGAAGCGGTTCCCGCTCGCGCTCGAAGATCTCAAACGAGCGCCACGCAAATCGGAAGGTCGGCCCGGCGAACGCCAAGCGGCGGGTGCGGTGCCGAAGGCCGCCGACAAACCCGCAGCCGTACTGAAACCGGTTGCGGTGAAGCCGGCCGCCGCGCGGGCGCCGCTGCCGGGTATCGCCGCCGCGAAGCCGGCGACCGCACCGAAGCCGACCGCGCTGAAACCAGCGCTGCCGAAGCCGGCTGCGCCGAGCATCGCGCCGGCCGGCGCGTTCGCGCTCACGTCGGAACGTGTGCGCGAGCGGATGGTCGAACGGCTGCGCGCGAACGGCGTGACCGATGCGCGCGTGCTGGACGCGATGGCCGCGGTGCCGCGCCACCTGTTCGTGGATCCCGGGCTCGCGACGCAGGCCTACGAGGATTCGGCGTTGCCGATCGGCCACCAGCAGACCATTTCAAAGCCGTCGGTCGTCGCGCGCATGATCGAGCTCGCGATGGCCGGCCGCACGCTCGAGCGCGTGCTCGAGATCGGCACGGGTTGCGGCTATCAGGCCGCCGTGCTGAGCCACGTGGCACGCGACGTGTATTCGATTGAACGCATCAAGCCGCTCTACGAGCGCGCGAAGCTGAACCTGCGGCCGCTGCGCGTGCCGAACATCCGTCTGCATTACGGCGACGGGCGTGTCGGCCTGCCGTCCGCGGCCCCGTTCGACGCGATCGTGATCGCAGCGGCCGGGCTCGACGTGCCGCAGGCGCTGCTCGAGCAGCTCGCGATCGGCGGGCGGCTCGTCGCGCCGGTCGGCGCGCAGAGCGGACAGCACCAGGTGCTCACGCTCGTCGAGCGCGTCGCGCACGCGCAATGGCGAGAGTCCCGGCTTGATCGCGTTTTCTTTGTCCCTTTAAAATCCGGAGTGATTTGAAACCGATGAGTATGTTGCGCGCGATGCAAAACAACCGATCCAGGGAACCGCTCACGCTCGCCCAGCGCGCGATCTGTGTGGCTGCGTTCTCTACGCTACTGGCCGCCTGTGCGACGCGGCTCGACAACGCGCCCGTCGTCGACCGCTCCGGGTCGCTCGGTACGACCGCCGCCGCGCAGCCCGCGGCGCCGCTTCCGCCGGCGCCGCCGGGTTACTACCGGGTGAAGCCGGGCGACACGCTGTACCGGATCGCACTCGAAAACGGGCAGAACTATCGCGACATCGCGGCGTGGAACAATCTGGCGAACCCGAATCAGATCGAAGTCGACCAACTGCTGCGCGTGTCGCCGCAGGCCGGTGCCGCGGTCGCGGGTACGCAGGTCGCCGCGCCGATCGGAGGCGCCGCCGTTGCGACCGCGCCGCTCAGCAGCGGCCCCGCGACGCCGGCTGCCGGTACGTCGTCGTCGAGCGCGACGGCGCCTGCCGCGGCAGCCGCGTCGAGCGATACGGCGGCTGCTCCGAGCGGCCCCGTGACGTTCGCGTGGCCCGCGCGCGGCCCCGTGCTGAACGGGTTCGACGATGCGAAGAACAAGGGTGTCAATATCGGCGGGACGGCCGGCGAGGCCGTGAAGGCGGCGGCGGACGGCCGCGTCGTTTACTCCGGCAACGGTCTGCGTGGCTACGGCAACCTCATTATCATCAAACACGATGCAACTTACCTCACGGCGTATGCACACAATCGCGCTTTGATGGTAAAAGAGGGGGACGCGGTAACGAAGGGGCAGAAGATCGCCGAGATGGGTAACAGCGATGCCGACCGCGTGATGCTGCATTTCGAGGTTCGCCGGCAGGGTAAGCCTGTCGATCCGCTGAAGTATTTGCCGCCTCAATAACCGAGACGACCATGCCGAAATCGAAGCGCCACGAGCCGCAAGCCGAGTCTGAGAAGATCAGTCGTGCCACGCAAGCATCGGTGGGGCGAGTAGGTGCTTCGACGGACGACGAGGACGACGTCGCGGAAAACGAACGCGATCTCGAGGCGCGCGACGCCGACACGGACGGCGGCGACGACGAGCGCGAAGGCCGCCAGGAAGCCGCGCCCGACGTCGACGATTTCCGCACGCTGCTGCAGGCCGAGCTCACGGCCGACACGATCCAGCATTACCTGAACCGCATCAGCGTGAAGCCGCTGCTGACCGTCGAGGAAGAGCAGCGCTATTCTCGTCTGGCGAAGGCCGGCGAATTCGAGGCGCGGCAGGTGATGATCGAGCGCAATCTGCGTCTCGTCGTCAGTATCGCGAAGGGGTACCTGAACCGCGGCGTGCCGCTGCTCGACCTGATCGAGGAAGGCAATCTCGGCCTGATGCACGCGATCGAGAAATTCGACCCGACGCGCGGTTTCCGCTTCTCGACCTACGCGACGTGGTGGATCCGGCAGAGCATCGAGCGGGCGATCATGAACCAGGCCCGCACGGTGCGCCTGCCCGTGCACGTGATCCGCGAACTGAACCAGGTGCTGCGCGCGAAGCGCCATCTCGAAAAGAATTCGATGTCGACGGGCGAGGCGGCCGAGCGCCGCGAAGCCAGCATCGACGACATCGCCTATCTCACCGGCAAGACCGCCGAGGAAGTCACCGATATCCTCGCGCTCAACGAACACACGGCGTCGCTCGACGCGCCGCTCGATCTTGATCCCGCGAGCAGCCTGCTCGACCTGCTGCCCGACGACCAGAGCCAGTCGCCCGACGCCGAAGTGCAGCACCGCGAGCTCGAAACGCTGACGCGCGCGTGGCTGTCGCGGCTGTCCGACAAGCACCGGCATGTGATCGAGCGCCGCTTCGGCCTGAACCACATCGAACCGGCGACGCTCGAGGAGCTCGCCGACGAGATGGGGCTCACGCGCGAGCGCGTGCGGCAGATCCAGCAGGAGGCGCTGGTGCGCCTCAAGCGGTTCTTCGCCTCCAACGGCGTGCGCAAGGACGCCGTTCTGTAACCGATGACCCCAATCCTTGTTTTTGACATCGAGACGATTCCCGATGTCGACGGCATTCGCCGTCTGGAAGACCTGCCCGCGACGCTCGACGATGCGGCGGTGGCCGAACATGCGTTTGCCGCACGCCGCGAGAAGACCGGCGGCGATTTCCTGCCGCATCATCTGCAGCGAATCGCGGCGATCTCGTGCGTGTTTCGCGACAACAACGGTTTTCGCGTGCGCTCGCTCGGGACGCCGCAGGACAACGAAGCGACGTTGATCCAGTCGTTCTACCGCGTGATCGAGAAATACACGCCGCAGCTCGTGTCGTGGAACGGCGGCGGTTTCGATCTGCCGGTCCTCCATTACCGCGCGCTCGTGCACGGCATTCCCGCCACCCGCTACTGGGATCTCGGCGAGGACGACCGCGAATTCAAGTGGAACAACTACATCGCGCGCTATCACTCGCGGCATACCGACCTGATGGACGTGCTCGCGATGTATCAGGCGCGCGCGAACGCGCCGCTCGACGCGCTGGCGAAGCTGTGCGGTTTCCCGGGCAAGCTCGGGATGGACGGCAGCCAGGTATGGCCGGCGTTCCGCGACGGCCGGATCGACGAAATCCGCAACTATTGCGAAACCGACGTCGTCAATACGTACCTGCTGTATTGCCGGTTCCAGTTGATGCGCGGCGGCCTGACGCCGAGCGAGTACGCGGACGAGATCCTGCTCGTGAAGAACGCGCTCGCGCTGGAGCCGGCGCCGCACTGGGCCGAATACCTGGCCGGCTTCGACGCGTAGTGCGGGCAGGCCGCGCCGTAGCCGGCGCGATCAGCCGAGTTCGAGCAGCACCGGCTGGTGATCGGACGCGCGTACGTCGCCGTCGATCTCGCAGCGGATGACGCGCGGCAACAGCGTGTCGGTCACGAACACGAAGTCGCACGCGAGCGGGCCGTCCGACCATTGCACAGTGTCGTAGACGCCAGCGGTCGGCGGCGGCGTACGACCGGGATGCCGTGCGACCCACGCGTCGACGAAACCCGGTGCGTCGGCAATCGGCTCCAGGAAGCGCCGGTACGCATCGGCGCCGAATGCACTGTTGAAATCGCCGCAGACGATCGCACCGCGCGGTTGTCCGGTCGCGCTGAACGGCCCGTCGGCGGTTTCGGCGGGAGCGGGATGGTCAGCATGCGCGCAGGCTTCGCGATGCCGGTCGCGTAGCGCATCGACCTGCGCCAGCCGCTGGCGCGCCGAGTAATACTCCAGATGCGTGGTGACCACGCGCAACCACCCGAGGGGCGTCCGCAACGCGATATCGAGCGCGACGCGCGGCATCGACGGCGCGCCGGCGTCGGCTGGCCACGGCAGCGATTGGCGCAGCACGCGCCCGACCGGCAGCCGCGTCGCGATCGCGTTGCCGAACTGGCGGCGCGGTGCGCCCGGCCGGATGGCCGGCAGATCGGCGCCGATGGCGTCGACGATCGTATAGCCAGGCAGTAGCGCCGCGAGTTCGGCGAACTGGTCCGGCCCTGGCCGGCCGGGCAGTGCGTCGAAGCCGCGCGTGACTTCCTGCACGCACAGCACGTCGAAATCGCTCAACTGCCGGGCGGCGGCGATCGTGCGCGGGAGGTCGACGATGCCGTCCGCATCCCGACCCCATTGGATGTTCCAGTCGATCAATCGCATGGTCGAGTCTCCTTGGCTCGGTGCTGCGAGCAGAACCCGTGCCGCGGTGGGGCCGCGCCACGCATTGCGCGCGGCAGGTCGGCGCGCAACGGGCGCGCGGTTGTCAGCCACTCACGCGCCACGCATCGCGCCACGTGCATCGGCGCTTGCGTGACGAAAGCGCGCGACGGGAGCCTTCGTCGTCTACAATCTCGCCTTCTTCAACGTTTGTCAGGAAAAGCTGGTGTCCGAAGCCGTCCCCACTTCTGCGCGCAAATCGAAAAACGCGCCCGTCGCGCCCGGGCCCGCCCCGGTTCTCGAGATCGAATCGCTCGACATGGAAGCGCGCGGTGTCGGCCGCACGATGACCGAGGACGGTCAGCCGGGCAAGGTGATCTTCGTCGAAGGCGCGCTGCCGGGCGAGCGCGTGACCTATTCGAGCTATCGCCGCAAGCCGAGCTACGAGCAGGCGACGGTTGTCGACATTCTGCGCCCGAGCGTGATGCGCACGCAGCCGAAGTGCGCATTCTTCGGCACCTGCGGCGGCTGCTCGATGCAGCATCTCGACATGCGTGCGCAGGTGGCGGTCAAGCAACGCGTGCTGGAAGACAATCTGTGGCACCTGGCGAAGCTGCGCGCGGAAACGATGTTCGCGCCGATCCACGGCCCGTCGTGGGGCTATCGCTACCGCGCGCGCCTGACTGTGCGCAACGTCGCGAAGAAAGGCGGCGTGCTCGTCGGCTTCCATGAGAAGAAGAGCAGCTACGTCGCCGACATGACGAGCTGCGAAGTGCTGCCGCCGCACGTGTCGGCGATGCTCGTGCCGCTGCGCCGGCTCGTCGAAGGGCTGTCGATTCGCGACCGGATGCCGCAGATCGAACTCGCGGTCGGCTCGGCCGTCACCGCGCTCGTGCTGCGCGTGCTGGAGCCGATCAACGCGGACGACGAAGCGCTGCTGCGCGCGTTCGCGGACGAGCACAACGTGCAGTTCTGGCTGCAGCCGAAGGGGCCGGACACGGTGACGCCGTTCTACCCGCTCGACGTATCGCTCGATTACACGCTGCCGGAATTCGGCATCCGCATGCCGTTCAAGCCGACCGACTTCACGCAGGTCAATCACCAGATCAACCGTGTGCTGGTGGGTCGTGCGCTGCGTCTGCTCGCGCCGTCGCGCGACGATCGCGTGCTCGACCTGTTCTGCGGGATCGGCAACTTCACGCTGCCGCTCGCGCGGCTGTCGCGCGAAGTGATGGGCATCGAGGGCAGCGACACGCTGACCACGCGTGCGCTCGCGAACGCCCGCGAGAACGGTGTCGACGGCCACACGACGTTCGCGTGCCGGAACCTGTTCGAGGTGACGGGCGACGATCTGCGCGCGCTCGGCGCATTCGACAAGTTCCTGATCGACCCGCCGCGCGAAGGCGCGCTCGCGGTGTCGAAGGCGCTGGCCGAGATCGCGCAGAGCGGTGAAGGTCCGCTGCCGAAGCGCATCGTCTACGTGTCGTGCAACCCGTCGACGCTCGCGCGCGATGCGGGGCTGCTCGTGCACGAAGCCGGCTATCGGCTGAAGGGCGCCGGGGTCGTGAACATGTTCCCGAATACGTCGCACGTCGAATCGATCGCGCTGTTCGAGCGCGACTGAGCCGGGCGGCGGACGTAAAAAAACCGGCCCGCGGGCCGGTTTTTCATGGTGCGTGCCGAACGTCAGTTGCGGTTGCCGCCGAAGATGCCGAGCAGCGCGAGCAGGTTCGTGAACACGTTGTACAGGTCGAGGTAGATCGCGAGCGTGGCCGAGATGTAGTTCGTCTCGCCGCCGTTCACGACGCGCTGGACGTCGAACAGCATGTAGGCCGAGAAGATCGCGATCGCGAGCACCGACACGGTGAGCATCAGCGCCGGCAGTTGCAGGAAGATGTTCGCGACCGACGCGAGCAGGATCACGATCACGCCCATGAACAGCCACTTGCCGAGCCCGGAAAAGTCGCGCTTGCTGACGGTGGCGATCGTCGCCATCGTGGCGAAGATGATGCCGGTGCCGCCGAACGCGAGCATGATCAGCGACGGGCCGTTCGAGAAGCCGAGGATGAAGCTCAGCAGCCGCGACAGCATCAGGCCCATGAAGAACGTGAAGCCGAGCAGCACGAACACGCCGGCCGCGCTGTTCTTGGTCCGCTCGATCGCGAACATGAAGCCGAACGCGATCGCGAAGAACGCGAGCAGGCTCATCATCGGGCTCGTGGCCGCGAACAGCGAGAAGCCCGTCGCGACGCCGACCCAGGCGCCCAGCACGGTCGGCACCATCGACAGCGCGAGCAGCCAGTACGTGTTCCGCAGCACGCGGTTGCGAACCTCGGCGGTGCTGACGGAACCGCCGCGGCCGAAATTGTACGGATAGTCGTTCATGGTTTCTCCTAACATTGAACGCGTGGGCGTCCGGGGCCGGTTCGGCGCACGCGATGTGCGGCGCAGCAAACCGGGGCAGCTATGGCTAAGATACGTTCCGTGCCCGGAGGTTTCAATGGCCCGGCGGAACAAAACATACGGATTCTGAACCTTTCATGCGTGTAAGGGTTCAATCGCAATGATACACGGGATCGTGCTACAATAGCGGATTCATTTGAACCTGTAACTTCTTAATTTTTTGGAGTTTTTATGGCAATCGAGCGCACCCTGTCGATCATCAAGCCGGATGCGGTGGCAAAGAACGTGATCGGCCAGATCTACAGCCGTTTCGAAGGCGCCGGCCTGAAGATCGTCGCATCGCGCATGGCGCACCTGTCGCGTGCTGACGCAGAGAAGTTCTACGCAGTTCACGCAGCGCGTCCGTTCTTCAAGGATCTCGTCGATTTCATGATCTCGGGCCCGGTGATGATCCAGGTTCTGGAAGGCGAAGGCGCGATCCTGAAGAACCGCGACCTGATGGGCGCGACGGATCCGAAGAAGGCGGAAAAGGGCACGATCCGCGCCGACTTCGCCGACAGCATCGACGCGAACGCCGTGCACGGCTCGGACGCTGCGGAAACGGCAGCGGTCGAAATCGCGTTCTTCTTCCCGGAAATGAACGTTTACTCGCGTTAAGCCCTGGCTGACAGCAAGTAGGCAGGATTCAGCGCACGCGGCAAGGCAGCACATCATGACGAGCGAAACTTCCGTCAATCTTCTCGACTTCGACGCCGAGGGTCTTGTCGCGTACTGCGGCAGCCTGGGCGAGAAGCCGTTCCGCGCCAAGCAGTTGCAGCGCTGGATCCACCAATACAACGCCGGCGATTTCGACGGCATGACCGATCTCGCGAAGTCCCTGAGGGAAAAACTCAAGGGCCGCGCATCGATCGTGATGCCGGACATCGCCAGCGATCACGTTTCCGCCGACGGCACGCGCAAGTGGCTGATCGACGTCGGAAACGGCAATGCGGTCGAAACCGTGTTCATCCCGGAAGAGACGCGCGGCACGCTGTGCGTGTCGTCGCAGGCCGGGTGTGCGGTGAACTGCCGCTTCTGTTCGACGGGCAAGCAGGGCTTCTCCCGCAACCTGTCGACAGCCGAAATCATCGGCCAGCTCCGGATGGCTGAATTTGCATTGCGAGCGTCGCTGGGCCGGGCGCCCGGACCGAACGGCAAGGCCGAACGGGTCGTCACCAACGTGGTGATGATGGGCATGGGCGAGCCGCTGCTGAATTACAGCGCGGTCGTGCCCGCGATGCGGCTGATGCTCGACGACAACGCATACGGCCTGTCGCGCCGTCGCGTCACGCTGTCGACGTCCGGCGTGGTGCCGATGATGGACCGCCTCGGCGCCGAGTTGCCTGTCGCGCTGGCCGTTTCGCTGCACGCGCCGAACGATGCGCTGCGCGACGAGCTGGTGCCGCTCAACAAGAAGTATCCGCTGCGCGAGCTGATGGCCGCGTGCCAGCGTTATCTGAAAGTGGCGCCGCGCGACTTCATTACATTCGAATACTGCATGCTCGACGGCGTCAACGACACCGAAGCGCATGCGCGCGAACTGCTGGCCGTCACGCGCGACGTGCCGTGCAAGTTCAACCTGATCCCGTTCAATCCGTTTCCGGAGTCGGGCCTCATCCGCTCGAAGCCAGAGCAGATCAAGCGCTTCGCGCAGATCCTCATCGATGCGGGTGTCGTCACGACCGTGCGCAAGACGCGCGGCGACGACATCGATGCCGCGTGCGGACAGCTGGCCGGCGCGGTGAAGGATCGCACGCGCCTCGCGGAGCGGACGGGCGCAGCAGGAAAAATCATCGAAGTTCGGGCAGTTTGACGGGGACGCCGAGTCGGGGACGCCGAGTCGGGGACGCCAAGTCGGGGGCAGTTGGCCGGGGTGCCCGAACCCTTTGGCGGTGCAACACGCGAATAGCGATCGGTCGCGGCGCCTCGGCGCCGCGCATGGTATGAACCGTAGCGGGTGCCGGCCGGCAGGAGCCGGCGGCAGCCGCCAGTGAAGAAGAATCGACGCGAGGACAAGGATGAGTGAGCCGCAGCCGTCTAACGGCGCAGAGACGAATGCCGCGAAGCCGGCACCGGCGGGACTGGAAACGCTGGCCGCGGTCGGCAGCCGCCTGGCGCAGCTTCGGGAGACGAAGGGCTGGTCGGTCGACGACGTGTCGGCGCGACTCAAGGTCGCACCGCAAAAGCTCCGGGCGCTCGAGGCCGGCGACATCAGCCATTTGCCCGGCGTGACGTTCGCGCTCGGTGTCGTGCGCAGCTACGCGAAGATGCTCGGCGTCGATCCGGAACCGTTCGCGCAGGCGCTGCGCCGCGAGCGCGGGGTGCCGGAAGTCGACCTGTCGATGCCGGCGTCGTCGGGCACGGATCTGCCGCGCGGCCGCGTGTCGATTCCGCTCGGCGGTTCGTCGCGCCACCATCCGTGGCTGTGGGGAACGGGGATCGTCATCGTCGCGGTGGTCGCCGTACTGATGTGGCACACTGGCGGCGATTCGTCGAGCCTGCTCGCGCGCTTCAAGGGCGGCGACGCCGAACATGCGTCGGCGGCGAGCGCGGCGGCATCGTCGTCCGCCGAAGAAGCGGCGACGAACGGCGCGTCGACGGCGGTCGCGAATGAGGTTCCGGCCCCGGCCGCTGCATCGGCTGCGCCGGCGCAGACAATCGCATCGGCCGTTCTGGCGCCGGCGGCCCCGGTCGCGACGGCGGCTGCGTCGCAGCCCGTTGCGGCAACGGCGGCGGCAAGCACGGCGGCGCCGGCCCAGCCGGCGAGCGTCGTGGTGGCGGCAGGCCAGTCGATGGTCGAACTGAAGGTCAAGCAGGATTGCTGGTTCAGCGTGCGCGACAAGAACGGCAAGGAGCTGTTCTCGGCGCTGGTGCGCGCCGGCGAAACGAAGCAGGTGGCCGGCGACGGGCCGTTCAAGGTCACGATCGGCAACAAGGCCGGCCTCGACGCGGTTGCGTTCGACGGAAAACCGGTCGATCCGGCAAAATATTCGGCAGCGCGGGGTAACGTGGCGCGGTTCACGTTGCCCTGACGTCAAGCGCCGTGGCGAAGGCTTGCCGTCGATACCGGCAGGCCGTGAGGGCACGGCGCTTTTTCAATTCATGCGCCGCGTCGCGGCGCATTCCGCGTAAATGGATCTATCGATGCAATCCGAAGCTCAATCCCCACGCAGCAGTCAGATTTGTTCAACCGAGCCGGTGTTCGGCGGGCATCAGCCGCGCCGCGTATCGCATGCGGTGGATGTCCGCTGGGGCGGGCAACTCGTGACGATCGGCGGCGACGCGCCGGTGCGCGTGCAGTCGATGACGAATACCGATACGGCCGATGCGATCGGCACGGCGATCCAGATCAAGGAACTCGCGAACGCGGGCTCCGAACTGGTGCGCATCACGGTCAACACGCCCGAAGCCGCGGCCGCCGTGCCGGCGATTCGCGAGCAGCTCGACCGGATGGGCGTGACCGTGCCGCTCGTCGGCGATTTCCACTACAACGGCCACCTGCTGCTGCGCGACTACCCGGGCTGCGCGGAGTCGCTGTCGAAGTACCGGATCAACCCCGGTAACGTCGGCCAGGGCGCGAAGCGCGACACGCAGTTCGCGCAGATGATCGAGGCCGCGGCGAAGTACGACAAGCCGGTGCGGATCGGCGTGAACTGGGGCAGCCTCGACCAGGACCTGCTCGCGCGCATGATGGACGAGAACGGCGCGCGTGCGCAGCCGTGGGACGCGCAGAGCGTGATGTACGAGGCGCTGATCCAGTCGGCGATCGGCTCGGCGGAACGCGCGGTCGAGCTCGGCCTCGGCCGCGACCGCATCGTGCTGTCGTGCAAGGTCAGCGGCGTGCAGGACCTGATCGCCGTGTATCGCGAACTCGGCCGCCGCTGCGGCTTCGCGCTGCACCTCGGGCTGACCGAGGCCGGCATGGGCTCGAAGGGCATCGTCGCGTCGACGGCGGCGCTTGGCGTGCTGCTGCAGGAAGGGATCGGCGACACGATCCGCATCTCGCTGACGCCGGAACCGGGCGCGTCGCGCACGGGCGAGGTGATCGTCGGCCAGGAAATCCTGCAGACGATGGGCCTGCGCTCGTTCGCGCCGATGGTGATCGCGTGCCCGGGCTGCGGCCGCACGACGAGCACGCTGTTCCAGGAACTCGCGATGCAGATCCAGACGTATCTGCGCGAGCAGATGCCGGCGTGGCGCAAGGAATATCCGGGCGTCGAGAAGATGAACGTCGCGGTGATGGGCTGCATCGTCAACGGCCCGGGCGAATCGAAGCACGCGAACATCGGCATCAGCCTGCCGGGTTCGGGCGAGAACCCGGCCGCGCCCGTCTTCATCGACGGCGAGAAGGTCAAGACGCTGCGCGGCGAGCGGATCGCCGAGGAATTCCAGCAGATCGTCAGCGACTACGTCGCACGCAATTACGGCCGCACCGAGGCCCTGAACTAATTCGTCCACACACACGAACGATGACTGAACAGAAACGCAAGATCGAGAAGCTCACCGGCGTCAAAGGCATGAACGACATCCTTCCGCAGGATGCCGGCCTGTGGGAATTCTTCGAAGCTACCGTGAAATCGCTGCTGCGCGCGTACGGCTACCAGAACATCCGCACGCCGATCGTCGAACACACGCAGCTGTTCACGCGCGGCATCGGCGAAGTCACGGACATCGTCGAGAAGGAGATGTACAGCTTCACCGACGCGCTGAACGGCGAGAACCTGACGATGCGTCCGGAAAACACCGCGGCCGTCGTGCGTGCGTCGATCGAGCACAACATGCTGTACGACGGCCCGAAGCGCCTGTGGTACATCGGCCCGATGTTCCGTCACGAGCGTCCGCAGCGCGGCCGCTATCGCCAGTTCCACCAGGTCGGCGTCGAGGCGCTCGGCTTCGCGGGCCCCGATGCGGATGCCGAGATCATCATGATGTGCCAGCGCCTGTGGGACGACCTCGGCCTGACCGGCATCAAGCTCGAGATCAACTCGCTCGGCCTCGCCGAGGAGCGCGCCGCGCACCGCGTCGAGTTGATCAAGTACCTCGAGCAGTTCGCCGACGTGCTCGACGAGGACGCGAAGCGCCGCCTGTATACGAACCCGCTGCGCGTGCTCGACACGAAGAATCCCGCGCTGCAGGACATCGCGCAGAACGCACCGAAGCTGATCGACTTCCTCGGCGACGAATCGCGCGCGCACTTCGAAGGGCTGCAGCGCCTGCTGCTCGCGAACAACATTCCGTTCAAGATCAATCCGCGTCTCGTGCGCGGCCTCGATTACTACAACCTGACCGTGTTCGAGTGGGTGACCGACAAGCTCGGCGCGCAGGGCACGGTCGCGGCCGGCGGCCGCTACGATCCGCTGATCGAGCAGCTCGGCGGCAAGCCGACCGCCGCGTGCGGCTGGGCGATGGGCATCGAGCGGATCCTCGAGCTGCTGAAGGAAGAAGATCTCGCGCCCGAGCAGGAAGGCGTCGACGTGTACGTCGTGCACCAGGGCGAGACCGCGCGCGAACAGGCGTTCATCGCGGCCGAGCGCCTGCGCGACACGGGCCTCGACGTGATCTTCCACTGCAGCGCCGACGGCGCGCCGGCGAGCTTCAAGTCGCAGATGAAGCGGGCCGATGCGAGCGGCGCCGCGTTCGCGGTGATCTTCGGCGAAGAAGAGGTCGCGAACGGCACGGTGGGCGTGAAAGCGTTGCGCGGCGTGGGTGCGGAAGGGGAAAAGAACGTTCAGCAGACCGTACCGGTCGAAAGCTTGACCGAATTCCTAATCAATGCGATGGTTGCATCCGCCGAAGACGGCGACGACTGATCGCGCTGGCATCCGCTCGACAAGAAAAGCCTGAACAGGAAGAAGGAATCGCTCGCCGATGAGTTATCACGACGAACAAGAATCGATTGAAAGTCTCAAGGCGTGGTGGGCCCGCTGGGGTAACCTCACCACGTGGATCGTGCTCGCGGCGCTTGTCGTCGCGGCCGGTTTCAACGGCTGGAACTACTGGCAGCGCCGTCAGGCTGCCGAGGCGTCCGGGCTGTACGAGCAGGTCCAGAAGGCCGCCGCCGCGAACGACAAGGCGACGATGGCCCGCGCGGCCGCCGACATGGAAGACAAGTTCGGCAGCACGCCGTATGCGCAGATGACGGCGCTCGCGGCCGCGAAGACGCTGTACGCGGCCGGCGACGCGGCAGGCGCGAAGGCGCAGCTGCAATGGGCCGTCGATCACGCCAAGGACGACGAGTACAAGCAGATCGCGAAGCTGCGTCTCGCGTCGCTGCTGCTCGACGAGAAGGCGTACGATGCGGGCCTCGCGCTGCTGTCGGGTACGCCGGTCGATGCATTCAAGGGCCTCGTGGCCGATCGTCGCGGCGATCTGCTTGCCGCGCAAGGCAAGACCGACGATGCGCGCGCGGCTTACAAGCTCGCGCTCGACGGCCTGTCGAAGGACGACCAGTCCGCGCGCCAGCTCGTGCAGTTCAAGCTGGACGCGCTCGGCGGCTGAATCCCGGTCCCCTCAACCTCTTAACTCTGCTTCGCTAACCGATGAATTTGCTGAAACGTTACGCTGTGCCCGTTGCCTGCGCGGCGGCTGTCCTCGCTTTGGCGGCTTGCTCGTCGTCGAAGGACGCGCGCCGCGTGCCGACGCCGCTCACCGAGTTCAAGCCCGTCATGGACGTGCAACAGGTCTGGAAGGCGAGCGTCGGCAAGGGCGGACGCTACCTGTTCTCGCCGGTGGCCGTGGGCGACGCCGTCTATGCGGCGGGCGAAAACGGTTCGGTCGAGAAGATCGACGCGAAGACGGGCCAGACGCTGTGGCGTTCGAAGGTCGGTTCCGACCTGTCGGCCGGTGTCGGCAGCGACGGCAACCTGACCGCGGTCGGTGCGCTGAAGGGCGGCGTGTTCGTGCTGGGCCCGGACGGCAAGCAGCTGTGGAAGACCAGCGTGCAGGGCGAGATCTTCTCGCCGCCGCTCGTCGGCAACGGCCTCGTGGTCGTCCGCACGATCGACGGCCAGGTGATCGCGTTCAACGCGCAGACGGGCGAGCAGAAGTGGAACTACCGCAACCGTGCGGTGCCGCTGAACCTGCGCGTGTCGGCCGGCATGACGTTCGCGGGCGACGCGGCCGTGCTCGCGGGCTTCCCGGGCGGCGGTCTGGTCGCGATCAACCTGCAGACGGGCGAGCCGTTCTGGCAGACCCCGGTGTCGTTCCCGAAGGGCGTGACCGAAGTCGAGCGCATCAACGACGTCAGCGGTCCGCCGACGCTCGTGGGCGCGCAAGCCTGCGCGGTGACGTTCCAGGGTCAGCTCGGCTGCTTCGATGCGAACTCGGGCCGGCCGCTGTGGGAAAAGCCGTTCTCGAGCCGCAGCGGCCTCGCGCAGGACGATTCGGTGGTCGCCGGCGGTGACGACTGGTCGGTCGTCACCGCGTACGACGCGGCCACGGGCAACCAGCTCTGGCGCAACGACAAGCTGAAGAGCCGTGACGTCGGCGTGCCGTACCTGCTCGGGCACGCGGTCGTGATGGGCGATTACCAGGGCTTCGTGCACTTCCTGTCGCGCGAAGACGGCAGCTTCATCGCGCGGATGAAGACCGACGGCAGCGCGATCACGGCGGCGCCGGTCCTCGCGGGCAATACGCTCGTCGTGCAGACGAAGGACGGCGGCCTGTACGGGTTCCGCCCGCGCTGACACGCAGGAAACCGGTGCGGCCGTGGCGCGGCGGGCAGGTCCCGCGCGCCGCGGCCGCGCGACTTGAAGGCGGCCGGCGTTCCCGGCCGCTCGGTATTTGAAAGGCAGTTCGAGACGAAAGACGACGGCGCGCAACGCGCGCCGGGCGCGCGCATCCGGCGCGGCGCGAATTCGTGATATTTTCATTCAGCGCAGCCGCCCGCAGCAGCGGGCCTCCCGCTGCTGCGCATCACCGTAGAAAACACAGATGAAACCGGTCATTGCCCTCGTTGGGCGCCCCAATGTGGGGAAATCCACGCTGTTCAACCGGCTCACGCGCTCGCGCGATGCGCTGGTCGCCGACTTGCCGGGCCTCACGCGCGATCGCCATTACGGCGAAGGGCGCGTCGGCGAACGACCGTACCTGGTCGTCGATACCGGCGGCTTCGAGCCCGTCGCGAAGGACGGCATCCTGCACGAAATGGCGCGCCAGACGCGGCAGGCCGTCGAGGAAGCCGACGTCGTCGTGTTCATCGTCGACGGCCGTAACGGACTCGCGCCGCAGGACAAGTCGATCGCCGACTACCTGCGCAAGACCGGCCGGCCGATCTTCCTCGTCGTCAACAAGGCCGAGGGGATGAAGTACACCGCGGTCGCGACGGACTTCTACGAGCTCGGGCTCGGCGACCCGCGCGCGATCTCGGCCGCGCACGGCGACGGCGTGACCGACATGATCAACGAGGCGCTGGAAGTCGCGTATGCGGGCCAGCCCGAGGAAGCGGACGAGGACGATCCGTCGCGCGGCATCAAGATCGCGATTGTCGGCCGCCCGAACGTCGGCAAGTCGACGCTCGTCAACGCGCTGATCGGCGAGGACCGCGTGATCGCGTTCGACATGCCGGGCACGACGCGCGACTCGATCTACGTCGACTTCGAGCGTAACGGCAAGAAATACACGCTGATCGACACGGCCGGCCTGCGACGCCGCGGCAAGGTGTTCGAGGCGATCGAGAAGTTCTCGGTCGTGAAGACGCTGCAGTCGATCTCCGACGCGAACGTCGTCATTCTTCTGCTGGATGCGCAGCAGGACATTTCCGACCAGGACGCGCACATCGCCGGCTTCGTCGTCGAGCAGGGCCGCGCGCTCGTGATCGGCGTCAACAAGTGGGACGGCCTCGACGATCACGCGCGCGACCGTGCGAAAGCGGATTTGACCCGCAAGCTGAAATTCCTCGACTTCGCGAAATCGCACTTCATTTCGGCCGCGAAGAAAACGGGTATCGGCACGCTGATGCGCTCGGTCGACGACGCGTACGCGGCGGCGATGGCGAAGCTGCCGACGCCGAAGCTCACGCGCGCGCTGATCGACGCCGTCGAATTCCAGCAGCCGCGCCGTCGCGGCCCGGTGCGTCCGAAGCTGCGCTATGCGCACCAGGGCGGCCAGAATCCGCCGATCATCGTGATCCACGGCAACGCGCTCGACGCGGTGACGGAAACCTACAAGCGTTACCTCGAAAACCGATTCCGCGAAACTTTCTCGCTGACCGGGACTCCATTGCGCATAGAGTTCCGTTCGTCGAACAACCCGTACGCGGACAAGGGCTGAAGCACGCCGCGCAAGGCATCGGCCGCATGGCCAGTGGCCGGGCGGGGCAGGCAAAATCAGCTATAGTGTAGCGATTGGCGCCGGATCTCTTTTTCTTCGCCGCCAATCCAGATCAACCTGCAAAAAAAGATGGAGTACGCCATGAGCAACAAAGGGCAATTGTTACAAGACCCGTTTTTGAACGCACTGCGCAAAGAGCACGTTCCCGTTTCGATCTACCTCGTCAACGGCATCAAGCTTCAAGGGAACATTGAATCGTTCGACCAGTACGTCGTGTTGCTCCGTAATACGGTGACCCAGATGGTTTACAAGCACGCCATCTCGACGGTCGTGCCGGCGCGCCCGGTGAATTTCCACCCGGACGCGGAAGCCTCGTCCTAACCTATCGCAGCGGCCGGCATCCGGTCGCCGCGAGCGACCGATGCCAGCCGCCTTATCTTGACACCCGATAATTTGATCAACGCAGCGCTCGTCGGCATCGATTTCGGCAAGACCGATTTCGAAGCCAGTCTCGAAGAACTCAGTCTTCTCGCCTCCAGTGCGGGGGCCCGTCCCGCCGTCACCCTCACCGGTCGTCGCGCCAGTCCCGATGCCAAGATGTTCATCGGCAGCGGCAAAGCCGAAGAACTGCGGCTGGCCTGCGACGCGCACAACGTCGAAATCGTCATCTTCAACCACGCGTTGGCGCCCGCCCAGCAACGTAATCTGGAGCAGGCACTTAACAGGCGCGTGGTCGATCGCACGAGCCTCATCCTCGACATCTTCGCGCAGCGCGCCCGCAGCCACGAAGGCAAGCTGCAGGTCGAGCTCGCGCAGCTTCAATACCTGTCGACCCGGCTCATTCGCGCGTGGACCCACCTCGAGCGGCAAAAGGGCGGTATCGGCCTGCGCGGCCCCGGCGAAACCCAGCTCGAAACCGACCGCCGGCTGATCGGCGAACGCATCAAGATGCTGAAGTCGCGGCTCGACCGGCTGCGTCGCCAGCACAGCACGCAGCGCCGGCAGCGCGCGCGCAGCGGCACGATGTCGGTGTCGCTCGTCGGCTATACGAACGCGGGCAAGTCGACGCTGTTCAATGCGCTGACGAAAGCGCAGGCGTACGCGGCCGACCAACTGTTCGCGACGCTCGATACGACGTCGCGGCGCGTGTACCTCGGCGACGAGGTCGGCCAGATCGTCGTGTCCGATACGGTCGGGTTCATTCGTGAGCTGCCTCACCAGCTCGTCGCGGCGTTCCGCGCGACCCTCGAGGAAACGATCCACGCGGATCTGCTGCTGCATGTGGTCGATGCGTCGAGCGCGGTCCGGCTCGAGCAGATCGAGCAGGTCAACGGCGTGCTGCACGAGATCGGCGCGGACACGATCCGCCAGGTGCTGGTGTTCAACAAGATCGACGCCGTGCCCGAGCTGGCGGCCCGCGGCGACGCGGTCGAGCGGGACGAGTATGGTAATATTTCGCGCGTCTTTTTGAGCGCGCGCACCGGTCAGGGTCTCGATACGTTGCGTGCCGCCATCGCCGAAATCGCCTCCGCGGAACATCTCTCCAGCGCGACGTTGTCCGACGCGCTCGATGGCACGTCCGCTGAACCGCACGAAGACCACACGATTTCCGAACACGGGCGCTAACCGGTCCCGGCCGGTTCGCCGGCGTCCAATCTGGTGAACAAACTCTGGTGAACGAATACAACGAGCGGAGTACCTGGCGGCGGATGCGCGCCTTGCTGTCGATCAACGATCCCCGCTGGGGACGCGGCGAAGGCAATGGCAAGGACGGATCCCGCCCCCGCGCGAACGAATCGAAGCGTCCGCAAGGCGGCGACGGCGACGGTCCGCCCGATCTCGACGAGATGTGGCGCAACTTCAACCGGCGCCTGAGCGGCCTGTTCGGCGGCAAGGGCGGCAACGGCTTCCGTCCCGACAACGGCCGGGCCGCCCGGGTCGGCGTCGGCATCGTGATCGGCGTGCTGGTCGCGGTGTATGCGGGCAGCGGGCTGTTCGTCGTGCAGGACGGCCAGACGGGCGTCGTGCTGCAGTTCGGCAAGCTGTCGGGCACGGTCGGCCAGGGCGTGCACTGGCGCGCGCCGTATCCGTTCGCGTCGCATGAGATCGTCGACACGTCGCAGGTCCGCTCGATCGAGATCGGCCGCAACAACGTCGTGCGCCTCGCGAACGTGAAGGAGGCCGCGATGCTGACGCGCGATGCCGATATCGTCGACGTGCGCTTCATCGTCCAGTACCGGATCCGTTCCGCCACCGATTACCTGTTCCGCAGCGTCGATCCCGAGCGCAGCGTGTCGCAGGCCGCGCAGGCCGCGGTGCGTGCGATCGTCGGCACGCGCAGCGCGGCCGACATGCTGAATCAGGATCGCGATGCGCTGCGCGAGCAGCTTTCCACCGCGATCCAGCGCGATCTCGACCGCTACCAGTCGGGGCTCGAGGTGACGGCCGTCACGATGCAGAGCGTCGCGGCGCCCGAGCAGACCCAGGCCGCGTACGCCGAAGTCGCGAAGGCGCGCGACGAGCGCGAGGCCGCGAAGCGCGCCGCGCAGGCGTATGCGAGCGACCTGCTGCCGAAGGCGCAGGGCGATGCGGCGAAGCTCGTCGACGAAGCGAAGGCGTATGCCGATCGCGTGGTCACGGAAGCCGAGGGCGACGCGGACCGCTTCAAGCAGGTCTATGCGCAGTACTCGAAGGCGCCCGCGGTCATCCGCGAGCGGATGTACCTCGAGACGATGCAGGAAATCTATTCGAACGCGACGAAGGTGTTCGTCGGCAACAAGGGCGGCAACAGCGTCGTGTACCTGCCGCTCGACAAGCTCGTCGAGCAGGGGCGGCAAAACGCCGCGGCGTCGACCGGCGCGTCCGCGCCCGATGCGGCGTCGGCACCGGCGGCCACGGCGCCGGCCGCAGCCGCGCCGGCGAGCGCCGCACCGGCCGCCACGGCGTCGGGTGTCGACGTGCTGCGATCGCGTGAAGCGTTTCGCAGCCGGTCGCGTGAAGACGATACGAAGTAACGGGGAGCGCAGAACATGAACCGAATCATTGCGCTCGTCGTCGCAATCGTGATCGTTGCCTTCGCGGCGTCGTCGACGGTCCTCACCGTCGATCCGCGCCATGCGGCCGTGCTGTCGGGGCGCGACGGCGCGCAGCCGGAGCTCGCGGGCCCCGGCGTCCATTTCAAGCTGCCGCCGCCGTTGCAGACGGCCACGCTGATCGACACGCGCGTGCAGTCGCTCGAGTCGTCCGATCCGCTGCAGCTGGCGACCGAGGACAAGCACGACCTGCTCGTCGCGTATGCGGTGAAGTACCGGATCAGCGATCCGATGAAATATTTCACCGCGACGGGCGGCGATCCGGCGGCGGCGGCCGACCGGCTGTCCGGCGCGCTGAAGGGCGCGCTCGGCGACGCATTCGGCAAGCGCGCGCTCGACGACGCCCTCGGCGGTCAGCGCGCGATCGCCGATGCGGCGCGCGATGCGGCGAAGGCGCAAGCGTCCGGTTTCGGCGTCGACGTGGTCGACGTGCAACTGACACGTGTCGACCTGCCGGCTGCGCAGACGGACGCCGTCTATCAGCGGATGATCGGCGCGTTGCGCGATCAGGCGGCCCAGGTGCGTGCGCAAGGCGCGGCCGACGTCGAGCAGATCAAGGCCGACGCCGAACGCGAGCAGCAGGCCGTGCTCGCGAACGCGTACAAGTCCGCGCAGACGATCAAGGGCGAGGGCGATGCGAAGGCCGCGACGATCGCCGCCGACGCGTTCGGCCGCGATCCGCAGTTCTATCAGTTCTACGCGAGCCTGCAGGCGTACCGGAACACGTTCAAGCGCAACGACATCATCGTCGTCGATCCCGACAGCGAGTTCTTCCGCTTCATGCGCAGCCCGACGGGCGGTGCCGCACCGGCGGCGCCTGCTCCCCGCAAACATTGACCTTGGGGCGCCGCGTCGAGCGGCGCCGTCGCTCGCATGGACCTGGCTGGCTCGTTGTTGCTCGCAGTAGCGCTGATGCTGATTATCGAGGGTGCATTCCCCTTCGTGTTTCCGTCCGCATGGCGCGACACGTTTCGTAGAATAGCGGAGCGACCGCCGCATCATATCCGGATCGGCGGGCTGATCGTGATGGTGCTCGGGCTCGTGCTGCTGTTGCTCGCGACCTGACCGGCACCCTGATCCGGACGGCGCATCCGCCGTTCGTTCCGCCCGATTTCGAAGTTCCGATTCAACTCGCGGCGCGCGTGACGCGCGCCATTTCCCGTCGTAGGACCGTACCGATGTCGACCTGGTTACTTCCCGAGAATATCGCCGACGTACTGCCGTCGGAAGCGCGCAAGATCGAGGAGCTGCGCCGCAGGCTGCTCGACCGCTTCCGTTCGTACGGCTACGAAATGGTGATGCCGCCGCTGCTCGAATATCTCGAGTCGCTGCTGACGAGCGGCGGCGCCGATCTGCGCCTGCGCACCTTCAAGCTGGTCGATCAGCTGTCGGGCCGCACGCTCGGCCTGCGCGCGGACATCACGCCGCAGGTCGCGCGGATCGACGCGCACCTGTTGAACCGTCAGGGCGTGACGCGCCTCTGCTACGCGGGCCACGTGATGCATACGCGTCCGCGCGGTCTGCACGCGACGCGCGAGCAGATCCAGATCGGCGCCGAAATCTACGGGCACGCCGGGCTCGAAGCCGATCTCGAGATCCAGCAACTGATGCTCGATGCGCTGCATCTGGCGGGCCTGTCGCGCATCCGTCTCGACCTCGGTCACGCGGGCGTGCTCGCGGCGCTGCTGGCGCGCGACGCGCAGGCTGCCGAGCGCGGCGAGTCGCTGTACGACGCGCTGTCGGGCAAGGACGTGCCGCTGCTGAACGAACTCACCGACGATCTCGGCGCCGATACGCGCGCCGCGCTGCGCGCGCTGCCGAATCTGTACGGCGACGCGAGCGTGCTCGCCGAGGCGCGCACGCGCCTGCCGGTGCTGCCCGAAATCACGCGGGCGCTCGACGATCTCGCGCAGCTTGCGTCGCAGGCGAAGGGCGTCGAAGTCGCGATCGATCTCGCCGACCTGCGCGGCTACGCGTACCACAGCGGCGCGATGTTCAGCGCCTACGTCGACGGCGTGCCGAACGCGATCGCGCGCGGCGGCCGTTACGACCACGTGGGGCAGGCCTATGGTCGTGCCCGTCCGGCGACCGGCTTCTCGCTGGACCTGCGCGAGCTCGCGCGGATCTCGCCGGTCGAGGCGCGCGGCACCGCGATTCTCGCGCCGTGGGCGCAGGACGACGCGCTGGGCGCGGCCGTCGCGGCGCTGCGCGATGCGGGCGAGGTCGTGATCCAGGCGCTGCCGGGCCATGACCACGTACTCGACGAGTTCGCGTGCGATCGCTCGCTCGTCGAGCGTAACGGCGCATGGGTGGTCGAACCCCGATAAAGAGGTGTTCGCGGGCCGTGCTTCGGCGTGCATATCGTTGAAGCGAAACGGAAAAATTCGGAAACGCCCGCGAACATAGGTAGAATACGTTTTTAACCAGCTAACGAATCAACATGTCTGCCAGCGCAGTGAACGTGACTCCCGGGCGCAATGTCGTCGTCGTGGGAACGCAATGGGGTGATGAAGGCAAGGGCAAGATCGTCGACTGGCTGACGGACCACGCTCAGGGCGTCGTGCGTTTCCAGGGCGGTCACAACGCCGGCCACACCCTCATCATCGGCGGCAAGAAAACGATCTTGCGCCTCATTCCGTCGGGCATCATGCGTGAAGGCGTCGCCTGCTACATCGGCAACGGCGTCGTGCTGTCCCCCGAAGCACTGTTCAAGGAAATCGGCGAGCTTGAAGAAGCCGGCGTGAACGTGCGCGACCGTCTGTTCATCTCCGAAGCCACGACGCTGATCCTGCCGTACCACATCGCGATCGACCAGGCGCGCGAAGCGCGCAAGGGCGCGGGCAAGATCGGCACGACCGGCCGCGGCATCGGCCCCGCGTACGAAGACAAGGTCGGCCGCCGCGCATTGCGCGTGCAGGACCTGTTCGACGCGAAGACGTTCGCCGATCGCCTGCGCGAAAATCTCGATTTCCACAATTTCGTGCTGACCCAGTATCTGGGCGGCGCGGCCGTCGATTTTCAGGCCACGCTCGACACGATGCTCGGCTATGCCGACCGCCTGAAGCCGATGGTGGCCGATGTGTCGCGCCGTCTGTACGACGCGAACAACGCGGGCCAGAACCTGCTGTTCGAAGGCGCGCAAGGCACGCTGCTCGACATCGACCACGGCACCTATCCGTTCGTCACGTCGAGCAACTGCGTCGCGGGTGCGGCGTCGGCCGGCGCGGGCGTCGGTCCGCAGAAGCTCAACTACATCCTCGGCATCACGAAGGCGTATTGCACGCGCGTCGGCTCGGGCCCGTTCCCGAGCGAGCTGTACGATGCGGACAACCCGCAGCGTCAGGACCAGATCGGCGTCACGCTCGCGAACGTCGGCAAGGAATTCGGGTCAGTCACCGGCCGTCCGCGCCGCACCGGCTGGCTCGATGCGGCTGCACTGCGTCGCTCGATCCAGATCAACGGCGTGTCGGGCCTGTGCATGACGAAGCTCGACGTGCTCGACGGCCTCGACGAAGTGAAGCTGTGCGTCGGCTACCGGGTCGACGGCAAGGACGTGGACATCCTGCCGCGCGGCGCGGTTGACGTCGCGCGTTGCGAGCCGGTGTACGAGACGTTCCCCGGCTGGAAGGAAAGCACCGTCGGGATCAATACGTGGGACGCGCTCCCGGCGAATGCGCAGGCCTACCTCGCCCGCGTCCAGGAAGTGGCTGGCGTGCCGGTCGACATGGTGTCGACGGGCCCGGACCGCGACGAAACGATCCTGCTCCGCCATCCGTTCAAGGTGTAATTGCCAGATGACGCAGCAAATCACGATGACGGCGGCAGACTTGATGACCGATCCGCGCAACGACGACAAGAATCTGTGGGTAGGCTGGGACGAGTATCACCGTCTGATCGAGCTGCTCGCGCTCCAGGTGCATGCGTCGGGCTGGAAGTTCGACCAGATCCTGTGCCTCGCGCGCGGCGGCCTGCGCGTCGGCGACCAGCTGTCGCGTATCTATGACGTGCCGCTCGCGATCCTCGCGACGAGCTCGTACCGGGAAGCGGCCGGCACCGAGCAGGGCGAGCTCGACATCGCGCAGTACATCACGATGACGCGCGGCCATCTCGCGGGCAACGTGCTGCTGGTCGACGACCTCGTCGATTCGGGCGTCACGCTCGCGCGCGTGCAGGAGCACCTGAAGGAGCGCTATCCGGCGGTCACGGCCGTGCGTTCGGCTGTGCTCTGGTACAAGGGTTGCTCGAAGGTCAAGCCGGACTATCACACGCAGTTCCTGCCGACGAATCCGTGGATTCATCAGCCGTTCGAGGAGTGGGACACGGTGCGTCCGCACAACCTCGAGGCGTGGATCAAGCGCGGTCGCGCGCAGCGCGACGGTTCGGGCGCGTAAGCGGCCGGCCGATCGAAGGAAAGCCTTGTACGGCGCCGCTTGCGGCGCCGTTTTTTCGTTGGCGCGCGCGGTGCGTCACGCGGTGCGCGTTGCGTACCCGATAGGCAGGCGGCGCGGCCCCGGCTATGATGGCAGCCCTGCCACAGCTCGCGCCGGATTGCATGCGCAGCGTGGATCGCGTGGTTCCACGGCAACACGGCAGGGCGGTGTTTCACGGGGGCGCGAGTAGAATAGCGCTCGTTTTGTCCGACCCGGACCCGATTATTACGCTTCATATGAACGACACGACTCACGCGACCGACGCCGCACACGCGCCGCATTCGACGCAACAACACTCGATGCGGGCGCTAGCGATAGCAGCCATCGGCGTCGTGTTCGGCGACATCGGCACCAGCCCGTTGTATTCGCTCAAGGAGGCGTTCAGCCCCGCGCACGGCATCCCGCTGACCGAAGGGTCGATTCTCGGCGTGATCTCGCTGCTGTTCTGGGCGATCGTGCTGGTGGTCGGCGTCAAGTACCTGCTATTCGTGATGCGGGCGGACAACAACGGCGAAGGTGGCGTGCTCGCGCTGATGGCGCTGTCGCTGCGGCCGCTCGATTCCAAAACCCGGGTCGCGGGCGCGCTGATGGCGCTCGGGATATTCGGCGCGTGCATGTTCTACGGGGACGCGGTGATCACGCCGGCGATCTCGGTGATGTCGGCCGTCGAAGGTCTGGAGATCGCGACGCCGCACCTGTCCCATCTCGTGCTGCCGATCACGATCGTGATCCTGATCGCGCTGTTCTGGATCCAGCGGCACGGCACCGCGCTGGTCGGCAAGCTGTTCGGCCCGATCATGGTGCTGTGGTTCGTCGTGATCGCGGCGCTCGGCGTGTACCACATCGTGCGCGTGCCGGGCATCATCGCGGCAATCAATCCGTATTACGCGGCGTCGTTCATGGCCGACCACCTGCTGCAGGCGTACGTCGTGCTCGGCTCGGTCGTGCTGGTGCTGACCGGCGCGGAAGCGCTCTACGCGGACATGGGGCACTTCGGCGCAAAGCCGATCCGGTACGCCGCGTACGGGCTCGTGATGCCGTCGCTCGTGCTGAACTACTTCGGTCAGGGCGCGCTGCTGATCCAGAATCCGAAGGCGATCGAAAACCCGTTCTTCCTGCTGGCGCCCGAATGGGGGCTGCTGCCGCTCGTCGTGC
This sequence comes from Burkholderia sp. BCC0398, assembly GCF_902833245.1. Lineage (NCBI taxonomy): Bacteria > Pseudomonadati > Pseudomonadota > Betaproteobacteria > Burkholderiales > Burkholderiaceae > Burkholderia > Burkholderia sp. BCC0398. Next base: position 12,995 of record NZ_CADFEM010000006.1, on the reverse strand, counting down.
TGTCGACGGTCGCGACCGTGATCGCGTCGCAAGCGGTGATCTCGGGCGCGTATTCGCTGACGTCGCAGGCGATCCAGCTCGGCTACGTGCCGCGCATGAAGGTACTGCATACGTCCGAGCTCGCGATCGGCCAGATCTACGTGCCGGTCGTGAACTGGCTGCTGCTGGCCGTGATCCTCTGTATCGTCGTCGGCTTCAAGAGCTCCGACAACCTCGCGGCCGCGTACGGCATCGCGGTGACGGCGACGATGGTGATCACGACCGTGCTCGCGTGCGTCGTGATGGTCAAGGTGTGGAACTGGAACCGGCTGCTGGTCGGTGCGATCATCACCGTGTTCCTCGCGATCGACCTCGGCTTTTTCGGCGCGAACCTGCTGAAGGTCGCGCAGGGCGGCTGGCTGCCGCTCGGCATCGGCGCCTTGCTGTTCTTCCTGTTGATGACCTGGTACAAGGGGCGTCACATCGTCAAGGAACGCACGGCGGCCGACGGTATCCCGCTCGAGCCGTTCCTGCAGGGGCTGCTCGCGCATCCGCCGCACCGCGTGTCGGGCACCGCGATCTACCTGACCGGCAACGACAAGCTCGTGCCCGTCAGCCTGCTGCACAACCTGAAGCACAACAAGGTGCTGCACGAGCGGACCATTTTCCTGACGTTCGTCACGCGCGACATTCCGTACGTGCGCGACGACAAGCGCCTGAGTTCGCGCGATGCGAGCGGCGGGCTGTACATCGTCAAGGCCGAGTACGGCTTCAACGAGACGCCGGACGTGAAGGCCGTGCTCGAGGAATTCGGCCGCACGCACGACATGACGTTCGAACTGATGGACACGTCGTTCTTCCTCGCGCGCGAAACGGTGGTGCCGACGCATCTGCCGGGGATGTCGATCTGGCGCGAGCGCGTGTTCGCGTGGATGCATCAGAACGCGGCGAAGCCGACCGACTTCTTCTCGATTCCGGCGAACCGCGTCGTCGAGCTCGGCACCAAGATCGAGATCTGACGGGCGCGATGGGGCCGCCCATGCGGCGGACCATGCCGAGCAGGCGGCGCGTGTCGCCGAAGCAATAAAAAACCCGCCTTTCGGCGGGTTTTTTGTGCGTCGACGCTTCGCGTGCTCAGCGCTTCAGCTTCGCGAATGCAGCGGCCATCGCGCCGGCCGGTTCCGGCTCGCGCGAACGCTGCGGGCGGGCGGCGCCGCGGCCCGCGTTGCCGCGATCCTGGCCGCCGCGCGACGTCATGCCGGGCGCTGCCGCGTCGTCGTCGAGGCGCATCGTCAGCGCAATGCGCTGGCGCTTCACGTCGACGTCGATCACCTTCACCTTGACGACCTGGCCGGCCTTCACGACTTCGTGCGGGTCCTTGACGAACTTCGTCGACATCGCGGACACGTGGACGAGGCCGTCCTGGTGCACGCCGATATCCACGAACGCGCCGAACGCGGCGACGTTCGTCACGACGCCTTCGAGCGTCATGCCCGGCACGAGATCCGATACCTTCTCGACGCCTTCGCGGAACGTGGCCGTCTTGAATTCCGGGCGCGGATCGCGGCCCGGCTTCTCCAGTTCGGCCAGGATGTCGCGCACGGTCGGCAGGCCGAAACGTTCGTCAACAAATTCCGTCGGGGACAGGCCCGACAGCGCTTCGCGGTTGCCGAGCACGTCGTCGATGCGCTTGTTGATCTTCGCGAGCATCCGTTCGACGACCGGATACGCTTCCGGGTGCACCGACGAGCGGTCGAGCGGATTCTCGCCGCCGTTGATGCGCAGGAAGCCGGCGGCCTGCTCGAAGGTCTTGTCGCCGAGGCGCGGCACCTTGCGCAGATGCTCGCGCGACGGGAACGGGCCGTTCGCATCGCGGTAGTCGACGATGTTGCGCGCGAGCGTCGCGTTCAGGCCCGACACGCGGGCGAGCAGCGGGGCCGACGCGGTGTTCGCGTCGACGCCGACCGCGTTCACGCAATCCTCGACGACCGCGTCGAGCGAGCGGGCGAGTTCGCGCTGGTTCACGTCGTGCTGGTACTGGCCGACGCCGATCGCCTTCGGTTCGATCTTCACGAGCTCGGCGAGCGGGTCCTGCAGGCGGCGGGCGATCGACACCGCGCCGCGCAGCGACACGTCGAGGTCCGGGAATTCCTTCGCGGCGAGCTCGGACGCCGAGTAGACCGACGCGCCGGCTTCGGACACGACGATCTTCTGCAGCCGCAGCTCCGGGTGTTTCGCGATCAGTTCGCTCGCGAGCTTGTCGGTTTCGCGCGATGCGGTGCCGTTGCCGATGCTGATCAGTTCGGCCTGCGTCTGCGCGGCGATGCGCGCGAGTTTCGCGATCGAGCCGTCCCAGTCGCGGCGCGGCTCGTGCGGGTAGATCGTATCGGTCGCGAGCACCTTCCCGGTGCGGTCGACGACCGCGACCTTCACGCCCGTGCGCAGGCCCGGGTCGAGGCCGATCACGGCCTTCGGGCCGGCCGGCGCGGCCAGCAGCAGGTCGTTCAGGTTGCGTGCGAACACGCGGATCGCTTCGGTTTCGGCCGTCTCGCGCAGCTGCGTGAGCAGTTCGTTTTCGATATGCGGCTGCACCTTCACGCGCCAGCACCAGCGGCAGACGTCGGACAGCCATTTGTCGGCCGGACGGTTCTGGTTCGCGATGCCGAAATGGCGCGCGATCATCGCCTCGCCCGGATGCGGCACCTGCGCGTCGAGTTCCTCGCCGAGGCCGAGCTTGATCGTCAGCACGCCCGCGTTGCGGCCGCGGAACAGCGCGAGCGCGCGGTGCGACGGCACGGTCTTGATCGTTTCCGCGTAGTCGTAATAGTCGCGGAATTTCTCGCCTTCCTCGTTTTCCTTGCCCTCGACGACGGCCGACGACACGACGCCCTGGCTGTGCAGGTAGTCGCGCAGCTTGCCGAGCAGCTCCGCCGTCTCGCCGAACTGCTCGGACAGGATGTCGCGCGCGCCGTCGAGCGCCGCTTTCACGTCGGCGACGCCCTTGTCGGCGTCGACATACGCGGCCGCCTCGGCCTGCGGGTCGAGCAGCGGGTTCGCGAGCAGCGCGTGCGCGAGCGGCTCGAGGCCGGCTTCGCGGGCGATCTGTGCACGCGTGCGGCGCTTCGGCTTGTACGGCAGATAAAGGTCCTCGAGCACCTGTTTGCTGTCGGCCGCGTCGATCGCGGCACGCAGTTCGTCGGTCAGCTTGCCCTGTTCGTCGATGCTCGACAGGATCGCGGCGCGGCGATCCTCGAGTTCGCGCAGGTACAGGAGGCGTTCCTCGAGGTTGCGCAGCTGCGTGTCGTCCAGGTTGCCGGTCACTTCCTTGCGGTACCGGGCAATGAACGGAACGGTCGAGCCTTCGTCGAGGAGTTGCACGGCCGCCGCGACCTGGCGCGGCTGGACGGACAGTTCGGTGGCGATGCGCTGTACGATCTTGAATGCTACGGTTTCCGTCATGTCGTGGATGGTCTGTCTGCCTGCTGAAATCGCGGCGCGGGCCGGCAGGCCCGAAGCGGCGGGCTGCCCGGCGGGCCCGGCGGGCCAGAGGCCGCGGGTGAATGAAGCGGGGCATTTTGCCATAAATGGCGGAGCGTCCAGCCGGGGGTGATAGAATTTGACACATGTCCCGCAGCTTTCCTACGACGTTGCCAACTTCCCGTATTTCTCTCGTCGCGCTCGGCGCAGCGCTCGCCGCGGCTTTGTCTGCCGGGCCTTCCGGCGCATTCGCGCAGGCCTCGGACGCCGCCGCGTCCGCGTCCGCGCCCGTTGCCGCCTCCGCCGCCCCGGATTTCGACGCCCGTCAAAAAGTGCTCAATCAACGCTCCGCGGAAAACGATTATCGTTATGCGGTGGCGGAGCACGATTGCTACAACAAATTCTTCGTCAATCACTGTCTGGGCAAGGCGCGTGACCAGATGCGCGAGGAGCGCGCGAGCATCCGCCAGGAGCAGCTCGCGCTCAACGACGAGCAGCGCGCGGTGCGGGCGCAGCAGCGCGACCAGCAGCAGGCGCTGAAGCAGGCCCAGAACGCGGCGGAAGCGCCGCAGCGGGCGGCGAACGACGTGGCCAACGCGGCTGCATTCCGCGACAAGCAGGAGCAGAATGCACTGAAGCAGGCGCAGCGCGGCGCGGAAGGGCCGCAACGCGCGGCGAGCAAGCAGGCGTACGACCAGAAGCAGGCGGATTTCCAGCGCAAGCTCGACCAGGCGCACCAGCAGGCCGCGCAGAAGGCGCAGGAGCGGGCGGACAACGCCACGCGTTACGAGCAGAAGCAGAAGGAAGCCGCGCAGCACAAGGCCGATGTCGAGCGGCGTCAGCAGGAAGCGGCCCAGAAGGCCAAGCAGCAGCAACAGCAGGGGCAGTAACGTGTTGAATTGATCGGGATCAGTCTCGGGCGCGTCGGCACGCCAGTCGTCGCGCTGCTTCGATGAGGAGGCAAGTATGCAAAACCGTCACACGGAACAGCAGCAGGAATTGCACAACCGTTTGGCTGCATTGCAGGAGCAGCACCAGCAGCTCGCTCGGGAGATCGAGCTGAAGGAAGGACACTCCGACATCGACGACATCACGCTGCACCGGCTGAAGAAGGAAAAGCTGGCGGCCAAGGACAAAATCATTTTGCTGCAATCGCAGCTCGAACCGGATAAGCGCGCCTGAGCGCGGCCTGGCAAGCGCCGGCGCCGCCCGGGCGCTGGACACAGGAACGCTTGCCTTGAATTCACCGCTTGAAGCCACCCCCGATGCCCGGCGTGACACGACGTCCGCCGGGCGCGCTCGTGCGCCCGAAGGCACCTTCGAGCTGAGCCGCAAACGCGTCGACGAACTCGACACGATCTTTGGCGTTGGCGGGTTGCTGGCGCGCGCGCTCGACGGCTATCGGCCGCGTACGTCGCAGATCGAGATGGCGCGCGCGGTCGCGTCCGCGATGGAAGCGTCGGCGCGCCGGATGCCCGAACCCGAGATCTTCGAAACCCGCAAGCGGCCGGCGCGCCGCCTGGGCGACGCCGACAAGCCGGGCGGGCCGGCCGCGGAGCATGCCGCGGCAACCGAATCCGACAGCGACGCCGGCGACAACACGCTGATCGTCGAGGCCGGCACGGGTACCGGCAAGACCTATGCGTATCTGGTGCCCGCGATGCTGTGGGGCGGCAAGGTGATCGTGTCGACCGGCACGAAGCACCTGCAGGACCAGCTGTTCCAGCGCGATATCCCCACCGTGCGCAACGCGCTCGCGGTGCCGGTGACGGTCGCGATGCTCAAGGGCCGCGCCAACTACCTGTGCCACTACTACCTGCAGCGCACGGCCGACAACGGCCGGCTGCCGTCGCGGCAGGACACCGCTTATCTGCAGGAAATCGTCCGCTTCGCGAAAATCACGAAGAGCGGCGACAAGGCCGAGCTCGCGAGCGTGCCGGAAAACGCGCCCGTGTGGTCGATGGTCACGTCGACGCGCGACAACTGCCTTGGCCAGGAATGCCCGCACTACAAGGAATGCTTCGTGATGCAGGCGCGGCGCGAGGCCCAGCAGGCCGACGTCGTCGTCGTCAACCATCACCTGTTCTTCGCGGACATCATGCTGCGCGACACGGGGATGGCCGAACTGCTGCCGAACGCGAACACGATCATCTTCGACGAAGCGCACCAGTTGCCGGAGACGGCGACGCTGTTCTTCGGCGAGACGCTGTCGACGACGCAGATCCTCGAGCTCGCGCGCGACACGGTGGCCGAAGGCCTGAGCCATGCGCGCGACGCGGTCGAATGGGTGAAGCTCGGCGGCGATCTCGAGCGCGCGGCGCGCGACTTGCGCCTCGCGTTCGCGAACGACCAGATCGTTCGCATGTCGCTCGCGCAGCTCGGCGACGATCACCCGATGTTCGGCGCGCTCGACGCGCTCGACGCTGCGCTCGATGCGCTCGCATCGGCGCTCGCGGGCCAGGCCGAGCGCGCGGAATCGCTCGGTGCGTGCCTGCGGCGCGCGCGCGAGCTGCAGGACCTGCTGGCCGGCTGGGTCGCGCCCGGCGCGACGGAAGCAGCCGCGCAGGCCGATGCGGCGGCAGCCGGCGACAAGGCGGCAGCCGAGGGCGATCCGAACGAGAAGGTGCGCTGGGTCGAGGTGTTCGCGCATACCGTGCAGCTGCACGAAACGCCGCTGTCGGTCGCGCCGATTTTCGCGAAGCAGCGGGCGGGCGTGCCGCGCGCATGGGTGTTTACGTCGGCCACGTTGTCGGTGCGCGGCGATTTCACGCACTACGCGGCGCAGATGGGCCTCAGTTCGCGTCGTTCGATGACGCTCGCCAGCCCGTTCGATTACCAGTCGCAGGGGCTGCTGTATGTGCCGCGCAACCTGCCGCAGCCGTCGTCGCCGGCGTTTACCGATGCCGTCTTCGATGCCGCGCTGCCGGCGATCGAGGCATCCGGCGGCGGCGTGTTCATGCTGTGCACGACGCTGCGCGCGGTCGACCGGATCGCGTCGAAGCTGCGCGACGTGATCGAATCGCGCGGCTGGAACACGCCGCTGCTCGTGCAGGGCGACGCCAGCCGCACCGAGCTGCTCGACCGCTTTCGCGCGTACGGCAATGCGATCCTGGTCGGCAGTCAGAGTTTCTGGGAAGGCGTCGACGTGCGCGGCGATGCGTTGTCGCTGGTCGTGATCGACAAGCTGCCGTTCGCGCCGCCGGACGATCCGGTGCTGGCCGCGCGGCTCGATGCATTGACGAAGAAGGGGCTGAGCCCGTTCGCCGTGCACCAGTTGCCGCAGGCCGTGATCACGCTGAAGCAGGGCGCGGGCCGGCTGATTCGTGCGGAGACGGATCGCGGCGTGCTGATGATCTGCGACACGCGGCTCGTCGACAAGCCTTACGGGCGCCGGATCTGGCAAAGCCTGCCGCCGTTCAAGCGCACGCGCGAGATCGCGGTCGTGCAGGATTTCTTCGACGAGCGCCGCTCCGACAAGGGTGCGGGTGCGTGACCGCACGCGCGGCGCATGCCGCGTGAACGCCCCGACGCCGCCCGAATGCGGCGCCAATAAAAAACCCGGCTCGATGGCCGGGTTTTTTGCGTGCGCAACGGGTGTTACATCGCGCCGTGCGTCAGAACTGCCACCACGACTTCTTCGTACCGGGGCGCGAATGGCCGGTCACGTACGGGCTGTCGGGGAACGTGCCGGCGAGCACGCGCTTGGTGTCCTCGGCGAGTTCCGGCTGGTTCAGCTTGCCGTACGACAGGATCATGATGTGCAGCGCATCCTCGATCGCCGGGGCGCCCTTGTAGTCCTTGATCGCGAGCTGCGCGCGGTTGATGGCCGCGACATACGCGCCACGCCGGTAGTAGTAGTCGGCCGCGTGCACTTCGTGCGATGCGAGCGCGTTGACGATGTAGCGCATCCGTGCAGCCGCGTCGGGCGCGTACTTGCTCTTCGGGAAGCGGTCGACGACGACCTTGAACGCATCGTACGATTCGCGCAGCGCCTGCGGATCGCGCTCGCTCATGTCCTGGCCGGAGAAGCGCCCGAACAGGCCGAGATCGTCGTTGAAGTGGATCATCCCCTTCAGGTAGTACGCGTACGGGATGTCCGGATGATCGGGGTGGAGCTGGATGAAGCGATCGACGGCCTGGTCGGCGGCTGCCGCTTCGTTGTCCTTCCAGTTGCAGTATGCAACGTTGATCTGCGCCTGTTGCGCGAAATGGCCGAACGGATCGCGGCCTTGCAGCGATTCGAAATACTTCGCGCACTTGCCCCAGTCGCCGCCGGACAGTGCGTCCTGGGCCTCTGAGTATAATTTGTTGTTCGACCAGGTAGCCGTCTCGTCCTGCTTCTGCGGCAAGCCGTGGCAGCCGGCGATGAGGGCCGCGGCCGCTACCGCCGCAGCCCGGGCGGCGACGGTTCTGGCCGTGCGTTTGGTCGAATTCATCATGCTCGCATGTCCTAGCTTCAAGTCTCGGTGACCCAGTCTAAATGACCCGTTCAAGTTCGCAGAATGCCCAGCCGGGCACACCAAATCGCGAAGATTATAGCCCAAGCGATCGGCCCGCCGACGCTGCGTCGGGGGATTCCCTCGATGACGATCTGGCCGGCGACGCATTGCCGCCGCCCGTGGTGCCGTCCGCGGCGCGCGACGACGCGCCGCGTATCGTCGAAGTGCCGCTGTCGCTCGCGGGCGAACGCCTCGACAAGGCGCTTGCCCAACTGTTCCCCGAATTCTCGCGCAGCCGCCTGCAGAGCTGGATCGAGGCGCAGCGCGTGCTCGTCGACGGCGCGCCGGCGAAGATCCGCCAGCCGGTGCCGCTGGGCGCGAAGATCCAGCTCGTGCCCGATCTGCTGCCCGAGCAGCTCGCGTTCACGCCGGAGCCAGTGCCGCTCGACGTGATCTACGAGGACGACGCGCTCGTCGTCATCAACAAGCCGGCCGGCCTCGTCGTCCATCCGGCCGCCGGCAACTGGAGCGGCACGATCCTCAACGGTCTGCTGCATCGTTACGGCGACGCGGCGGCCGGCCTGCCGCGCGCGGGGATCGTCCACCGGCTCGACAAGGAAACCTCCGGCCTGATGGTGGTCGCCCGCACGCTGGCCGCGCAGACGGATCTCGTGCGCCAACTGCAGGCCCGCACGGTGAAGCGCCGTTATTTCGCGCTGGTGTGGGGCACGATGCCCGAGGAGGGCACGATCGACGCGCCGATCGGCCGCGACCCGCGCGAGCGCACGCGCATGGCTGTCGTCACCGGCGCGTCGGGCAAGCCCGCGCGTACGCATTTCCGAACGGTTGACACATGCCTGTGGCAACGTCAGCCGGTATCGGCGATTCAGTGCGATCTCGAGACCGGCCGCACGCACCAGATCCGCGTGCACTGCGCGCACGCCGGGCACCCGCTGCTCGGCGATCCCGTCTACGGGCGCGCGCGCGGCAAGCGCTCGGTCGCGCCGCTGCCGGACGGGTTCGCGCGACAGGCGCTGCATGCGTGGCGGCTCGGCCTCGTGCATCCGGTCACGGGCAAGGCGATGCAGTGGCGCTGCCCGCTGCCGGACGACATGAACGCACTGGTCGCGGCGCTCGGCTTCGGGCAGGGCGACGAGGAATTCGACGACGACGACGGTGTCTACGACGATGACGATTTCGGTGGCGAGTATCACGACGACGAGCCGTACCTGGACGATGAGGAGGAGTGAGTGTCGATGACGAACCTGGCGCCGTTGACGTGGCAGGACTGCGTGCGGCCCGACTGGCGGGTATCGCCGCGCGTGCGCGCGCTGATCACGACGCGCGACGGCGGTGTGAGCGAAGGCCCGTACGGGCGTTGGCGGGACGGTGCCGTGCTGCCGGGCGGAATGAATCTCGGCCTGCATACCGGTGACGATCCCGACCATGTCGCCGTCAATCGCGCGCGCGTGCTCGCCCTCGCGGGCCAGTCGGGCGCCGCGTGGCTCGAGCAGGTTCACGGCGCGCAGATCGTGCAGGCGGACGAGGTGATCGCCGCGGCGCCCGCTGCAACGGCGCCGGTGCGGGCCGACGCGAGCGTCACGAACCGACCAGGCGCCGTCTGCGTGGTGATGGTGGCCGATTGCCTGCCCGTGCTGCTGTGCGACGCGCAGGGCCGCGCGGTCGGCGCCGCGCATGCAGGCTGGCGCGGGCTTGCGGCGGGCATCGTCGAGCAGACGGCCGCGCGCGTCGCGGCGCTCGCGGGCGGCGCGATCGACGCGCTGCATGCGTATCTCGGTCCGGCGATCGGCCCGCAGGCGTTCGAGGTTGGCGCCGACGTGCGCGACGCGTTTCTCGACACGGCTCCGCAGTCGGAGCATGATGAAACCCGTCATGCGTTCGTCGCGATCGACGGCGCGCCCGGCAAGTTTCTGGCCGACCTCTACGCGCTTGCGCGCCTGCGCCTCGCGCGTGCGGGCGTGGCGCACGTGAGCGGCGGGACGGCGTGCACGGTCGCCGAACGCGCGCGCTTCTATTCGTACCGGCGCGACCGCGTGACGGGCCGCATGGCCGCGGCAATCTGGCTGGCCGATTGACGGCATGCGCATGCGCGCGTGGTTTTGTTGCGCCGCGAAATCGGTTTATCTCGATATTGAGGCGGCAATGCGGCGTTGCATGCGCGACTGAATGAAAAATCCCGAGGTCAAGCCGGAAAAAATGTTTTATGTTTCGCCGGAACCCTTGTCCCGTCTGTTGCGCGTGGATTATCTCCGTGCAGAAATGTTCAGTGGTTTGATCTCGCGCTTCACATGGGGAAAACGATAATGATAAAAATACCGCACTGCGGCAGAATCTGGAGACGCCTCTCCAGAGCATGACGGCCCGGCTCGCAGCCGGCACGCCGCGCGCGAGCAGGATTTCACGATTGACGCTCACGAATCACCGGTAAGGCAGGTAATGACAGCATCGAAAAATTCGTCGACGTCCGCGCATGCGGGCACTTCCGCGGGCAGCGCCGGTGTCGATCCGGCCGCCCAGCCGATGCAGCAGATGTTCGAGTCGTGGTTGAACGCGTGGCGCGGTTTTGCCGATCCGGCGCGTGCCGCGACGGTATCGGCCTCGGTCAATCCATTCGCGACATTCCAGTTTCCGACGTCGTTTCCGTTCCAGATGCCGTCGATGCCCGACTTCGGCGCGATGGCGTCGCCGTTCGCGGGGCTGAAGCTGCCGGTGGCCGCGATTCCGCCCGAACGGCTCCAGGCATTGCAGGCCGATTACGCGCGCGACTGCATGACGCTGATGCAGCAGGCGGCCGCCGCGAAGCTCGAGTCGCCGGAATTGAAAGACCGCCGCTTCAGCGGCGACGCGTGGAAGGCGTCGCCCGCGCATGCGTTCGCGGCCGCCTGGTATCTGCTCAACGCGCGCTATCTGCAAGAACTGGCCGACGCGCTGCAGACCGATCCGAAGACGCGCGAGCGCATCCGTTTCACGGTCCAGCAATGGACGGCCGCCGCCGCGCCGAGCAACTTCCTCGCACTCAATCCCGACGCACAGAAATCGATCCTCGAAACGCACGGCGAAAGCCTGCGGCAGGGGATGATGAATCTGCTCGGCGACTTGCAGCGCGGCAAGATTTCGCAGACCGACGAATCGCAGTTCGTGGTCGGCAAGAACCTCGGGTGTACCGAAGGCGCGGTCGTGTACGAGAACGACCTGATCCAGCTGATCCAGTACACGCCGAAGACGGACAAGGTGTTCGAGCGGCCGCTGCTGATCGTCCCGCCGTGCATCAACAAGTTCTACATCCTCGACCTGCAACCCGAGAATTCGCTCGTCGCGCACGCGCTGTCGAGCGGCCATCAGGTGTTCCTCGTGTCGTGGCGCAATGCGGACGCATCGGTCGCGCACAAGACGTGGGACGACTACATGAACGAAGGGCTGCTCGCGGCGATCGACGCGGTGCAGCAGGTCAGCGGCCGCGAACAGATCAACACGCTCGGCTTCTGCGTCGGCGGCACGATGCTCGCGACCGCGCTCGCGGTGCTCGCCGCGCGCGGCGAACATCCGGCCGCATCGATGACGCTGCTCACCGCGATGCTCGACTTCACCGATACGGGCATCCTCGACGTGTTCGTCGACGAGGCGCACGTGCAGATGCGCGAGCAGACCATCGGCGGCAAGAACGGGGCGCAACCGGGGCTGATGCGCGGCGTCGAGTTCGCGAACACGTTCTCGTTCCTGCGGCCGAACGATCTCGTGTGGAACTACGTCGTCGACAACTACCTGAAGGGCCGCACGCCCGCGCCGTTCGACCTGCTGTACTGGAACAGCGACTCGACGAGCCTGCCGGGCCCGATGTACGCGTGGTACCTGCGCCATACCTATCTCGAAAACAAGCTGCGCGAACCGGGCGCGCTGACCGTATGCGGCGAATCGGTCGACCTGTCACTGATCGACGTGCCGACCTTCATCTACGGTTCGCGCGAGGATCACATCGTGCCGTGGCAGACGGCCTACGCGTCGACGTCGATCCTGTCGGGGCCGCTGAAGTTCGTGCTCGGCGCGTCGGGACACATCGCGGGCGTGATCAATCCGCCGGCGAAGAAGAAGCGCAGCTACTGGGTCAACGATGGCGACCTGCCCGAATCCGCGGACGACTGGTTCGCCGCGGCGACCGAGCAGCCGGGAAGCTGGTGGACGACGTGGGTCGAGTGGCTCGACGCGTACGGCGGCCGCAAGGTCGCGCCGCCGGCCCAGCCGGGTTCCGCGCAATTCCCGGTGATCGAGCCGGCGCCCGGGCGCTACGTATTGCAGCGCGATTGACGAAAACCGGACAGCGGCGCACGCTGTCCGGCGCACCGCAGTTTTTTTAACAGGGCCGGTAACGATGCGCCGTGTCGTGCGGGCCTGGAGGAAAGGGAAATGACGGATGTAGTGATCGTATCGGCCGCGCGGACCGCGGTCGGCAAATTCGGCGGCTCGCTCGCGAAGATTGCGGCGCCGGAACTGGGCGCGACGGTGATCCGCGCGGTGCTGGAGCGTGCGGGCGTGAAGCCCGACCAGGTCAGCGAAGTGATCATGGGCCAGGTGCTGACGGCCGGCTCCGGGCAGAACCCGGCGCGGCAGTCGGTGATCAAGGCGGGGCTGCCGAGCGCGGTGCCGGGCATGACGATCAACAAGGTGTGCGGCTCGGGCCTGAAGGCCGTGATGCTGGCGGCGAATGCGATCGTCGCGGGCGACGCGGAGATCGTGATCGCGGGCGGCCAGGAGAACATGAGCGCGGCGCCGCACGTGCTGCCGGGCTCGCGCGACGGGTTCCGGATGGGCGACGCGAAGCTGGTCGACACGATGATCGTCGACGGGCTGTGGGACGTGTACAACCAGTACCACATGGGCATCACGGCGGAGAACGTCGCGAAGGAATACGGGATCACGCGCGAAGAGCAGGATGCGTTCGCGGCGCTGTCGCAGAACAAGGCGGAAGCTGCGCAGAAGGCCGGGCGCTTCGACGACGAGATCGTGCCGGTGTCGATCCCGCAACGCAAGGGCGAGCCGCTGCAGTTCGCGACCGACGAGTTCGTGCGTCACGGCGTGACGGCG